>NZ_JBEZGK010000008.1:0-314276 GCF_040649935.1 Micromonospora sp. NPDC048842
GGGGGGGGGGGGGGGGGGGGGGGGGGGGGGGGGGGGGGGGGGGGGGGGGGGGCGGGCCGGGGGGGGGGGGGGGGGCCGGGCGTTAGAGCTTGGTCCAGGCTTGGGTTAGGACTGTGCGGAGGATCTGCTCGATCTCGTCGAAGTGCTGCTGCTCGGCGATCAGGGGTGGGGCCAGCTGGATGACCGGGTCGCCCCGGTCGTCGGCCCGGCAGTAGAGGCCCGCCTGGAACAGGGCGGTCGAGAGGAAGCCGCGCAACAGGCGCTCCGACTCGGCCTCGGTGAAGGTCTCCCGGGTGGTCTTGTCCTTGACCAGTTCGATCCCGTAGAAGTAGCCGTCGCCGCGGACGTCGCCGACGATCGGCAGGTCGTACAGCTTCTCCAGGGTGGCCCGGAAGTCGTCCTCGTTGGCGCGTACGTGCCCGACCAGGTCCTCCCGGGCAAACACCTCCAGGTTGGCCAGGGCCACCGCGCAGGAGACCGGGTGCCCGCCGAAGGTCACCCCGTGGGCGAACATGCCGGTCTCGGTGAGGAACGGTTCCATCAGCCGGTCGCTGGCGATCATCGCGCCAAGCGGGGCGTAGCCGGAGGTGATGCCCTTGGCAGTGGTGATGATGTCCGGCTGGTAGCCGTAGCGCACCGCGCCGAAGTACTCGCCCAACCGCCCCCACGAGCAGATCACCTCGTCCGAGACGAGCAGCACGTCGTACGCGTCGCAGATCTCCCGTACCCGCTCGAAGTAGCCGGGTGGTGGTGGGAAGCACCCGCCGGAGTTCTGCACCGGCTCAAGGAAGACTGCGGCGACAGTGTCCGGCCCTTCCCGTTCGATGGCCCTACCGATCTCGTCGGCGGCCCAGCGGCCGAACGCCTCGGCGTCGTCGCCATGCTCGGGCGCCCGGTAGAAGTTCGTGTTCGGCACCTTGATCGCGCCCGGCACCAGTGGCTCGAAGTCGCTCTTGATGCCGGGCAGGCCGGTGATCGACAGGGCACCCATGGAGGTGCCGTGGTAGGCGATGTACCGACTGATCACCTTGTACTTGTTGGGTTTCCCGGTGCGCTTGAAATACGCGCGGGCCAGCTTCCACGCCGCCTCGACGGCCTCGGAGCCGCCGGTGGTGAAGAAGATCCGGTTGAGGTCGCCGGGGGTGAGCGCGGCGATCCTCTCGGCAAGCTCGATGGCCTTCGGGTGCGCGTACGACCAGAGCGGGAAGTAGGCCAGCTCGCCGGCCTGCTTGGCGGCGGCCTCGGCCAGCTCGGTGCGACCGTGGCCGGCGTTGACCACGAAGAGCCCGGCGAGCCCGTCCAGGTAGCGGCGACCCTGCGCGTCCCACACGTACGCTCCCTCGCCGCGCACGATGGTCGGCACCTCACCGGCGGAGTAGCTCGCCATCCGGGTGAAGTGCATCCAGAGGTGGTCGGTGGCGTTGGCCATGTCAGCCCCATCGGTCGTCGGGCCGGTCAAAGGGTGAGGCCGGCCGCTCTGCCAACGGTTATCGCACAGTCTTAACCACGGAAGCAAGTGTTATCGGCGGTATCACGGTCAGTTGGCGACGGATTTAGCGTAGGGGCGTCACAGATGCAACGGAATCCGCATCACTTGTGGGCCGGTTGGTCGGCGGTCGGCAGGAGTCGTCGGCGGGAGGCGGAGGTGTGCTGGTGGCTGCCTTTGGAGCTGAATCGTTTGTGGCATCACGGCCGTCCTGTGGGGGCCGCGCCACGTGCCCTCCCGGATTCGCGCCCGTCGGCCAGGCAGGCCGGCCCGTCACCGGGTGCTGCCGTCCGCGACTCGTTTGCGACATCAGCTCCAAAGGGCCCGGCCGGTGGTAGCGCCTCCCTCGGCCGCCGGATCGATCCACTCTGTTTCGCCGAGATCGCGGTGTCCGGACGTGGTTGATACCGCGACATTGCTGAAGTCGAGTGGATCAAGCGCGGGAGCGGGCGCGCGGGGCCGAAAGCCGCGGACCGTGGGCCTTGGGACGCTGGTGGGGCACTTCGGGGACGGTCGGGGGCGTTCTGGCTGCGCGCCAACACGTCCCACCGCAACACGCCGTAGGTCGCAGACACGGACACGCAGCGTGGCTATCGTCCGCCGCAACGTGCATCGAGCGGCGTCGCAGCGCGCCTGCTGGGCGAACGACCCGGAGTCGTCCGTCACGGCACGGAGGAGCGGCGGGAGGGTGCGGTGGCGAACGAGGCGTTGCGGGTGGCGATGGCCGAGGCGGGGGAGACCGTCGAGTCGTTGGCCGAGAAGGTCCGCGTCGACCCGAAGACGGCGGGGCGGTGGCTCGCTTCGGGGCGCATCCCGCATCCACGTACCCGGGTGGCGGTGGCCGAGGTCCTGCGCCGGGACGCGGCCGATCTCTGGCCGGAGCCGTTCCGCCGCCGTGACCTGCCGTGGTTCCGGCCGTGGGCCGACCTGGAACAGGACGCCACGTCACTCCGGTCCTACCAGCCGCTGCTCGTGCCGGGTCTGCTCCAGACCGAGGGGTACGCCCGCGCGATCCTCGGCACCGGTGGGCTGGTCTCACCGTCCGAGGTGGACCTGATTGTGGCGGGCCGCCTCGAACGGCAGGCGGTCCTGTGTCGCGATGCTCCACCGCAGCTCGTGGTGGTGATCGACGAGGTGGTGCTGCGCCGGCCGGTCGGCGACCGCGCGGTGATGGCCGGCCAGTTGGCCCACCTCGCGAGAGTGGCCGAGTGGCAGCACGTGCAGGTCCGGGTCATTCCGGCCGAGAGCCCGTGGCACACCGGGCTGGCCGGCCCCTTCGTGCTGGGCCGGCTGCCCGACGGGACGGAATTGGCGTATCTCGACAACCAGCTCCGCGGTCAGGTCGTGACCGATCCCCTCGACGTCGCTAGCCTGGGACGCAGGTGGGAGAGCGTCACCGGCGAGGCGTTCCCCCGACGACGGTCGATCGAGCTGATCGGGGAAGTGGCCACGACATGGACATGGCCGACGCCCGCTGGCGCACCGCGACCCGCAGCAGCAACAACGGTGGTGACTGCGTCGAGGTGGCCGACAACCTGCCCGGCCGGGTGCTGGTGCGCGACAGCAAGGATCGCGACGGCGCCGCCCTGACCTTCGCGCCGACCGCCTGGGCGTCGTTCATCGGCGCGGTCAGCGCGGCGAGCGGCGGGCAGCGTCAGGCCGTACCCCAGGTGTAGGTCTGCTTGCGCAGCTTGAGATAGACGAACGCCTCGGTGGAGAGCACCCCGGGCACCGCGCGCAGTCGTTGCAGGATCTCCAGCAGGTGGTCGTCGTTGCGGCAGACCACCTCGGTGAGCAGGTCGAACGACCCGGCGGTGATCACGACGTAGTCGACCTCGTCCAACTCGGCCAGCCGGTCCGCGACAGCTTCCAGGTCGCCGTCGGTTCGGAGGCCGATCATCGCCTGCCGGTTGAAGCCGAGCTGGAGCGGATCGGTCACCGCCACGATCTGCATCACGCCGGAGTCGAGCAGTCGCTGCACCCGCTGGCGGACCGCCGCCTCGGACAGCCCCACCGCCTTGCCGATCGTTGCGTACGGGCGACGGCCGTCCTCCTGGAGCTGCTCGATGATCTGCTTTGCCACGTCATCCAGCAGAGCGTGATTGGCGCCGTCACGGACAGCGACGCGTCGACCGCCGTTGCTGTTCTCGTGCTGCCGGTTTGTCATTGCCCGCTCCCCATGTCCCGAATCGTGATGTCGCGCGTGTATCCCCGCGTAGTCTGGCGTATTTCGTCGTGCATCGCTATTCCCGCAACGGAATCCCTTGTAAGGGAGGTCACCTCATGTCAGGATCAGTCGTCAATGGCACTTGACCCTCCCGACATTCCCGCCGGCGTGCCTCCCCGTCCCGCCCGCCGACGATGACCCCCTAGGAGTCGTCATGCGTACTCCCCTCCGGCCCCTCTCCCGGCGTGGACTGCTCACCGGCACTCTCGGCTCGGCCGCCCTGCTCACCATGGGTGGCAGCCTCGCGGGCTGCGGCACCAAGGGCGCGCAGCAGACCGAAGCTGGCTGCGTCAGCGAGGACCTCTCCGGCACCGAGAAGAAGCTCGCCTTCGCCAACTGGCCGCAGTACATGGACGTGGACGACACTGACGAGTCCAAGCGGCCGAGCCTCGACGAGTTCATCACGAAGACCGGCATTCAGGTGACCTACACCGAGGACATCAACGACAACAACGAATTCTTCGGCAAGGTGCAGAACCAGCTCGCCGCGTGCCAGAGCACCGACCGGGACATCATCGTGCTTACCGACTGGATGGCGGCCCGGATGATCCGGCTCGGCTGGATCCAGAAGCTGGACCCGGCGAAGATCCCGAACGTGCAGGCCAACCTGCTTCCGTCGCTGCTCAACCGCCCCTTCGACGCCGAGAACCGGATCTCCATTCCGTGGCAGTCCGGCCTTGCCGGCCTTGCCTACAACGGCAACGTCACGAAGGAGCTGCGGACTGTCGACGAACTGCTCACCCGCCCCGACCTCAAGGGCAAGGTGACAGCGCTCAGCGAGATGCGCGACACCATGGGTCTGCTGCTCGGGTCCAACGGGCACGACCCGGCGAACTTCACCGCCGCCCAGTTCGACGACGCCCTCAACAAGCTCAAGAAGGCAGTCGACTCCGGGCAGATCCGCAAGTTCACCGGCAACGACTACGCGCCCGACCTGGCCAAGGGCGACATCGCCGCGTGCATCGGCTGGTCCGGCGACGTCATCCAACTGTCCGGTGAGGACGAGAAGGTGCGGTTCGTCGCACCGGACTCCGGCGTGATGCTCTACAGCGACAACATGATGGTCCCCAACAAGGCCACCCACAAAGGCAACGCCGAAGCCCTGATCAACTACTACTACGAGCCGGCTGTCGCGGCGAAGCTCGCCGCGTACGTCAACTACATCTGCCCGGTAAAGGGCGCTCAGGCCGAGATGGGGAAGATCGACCCCGAGCTGGCCGCCAACCCGCTGATCTTCCCGGATGAGGCGCTGCTGTCGAAGTCCAAGGTTTTCATGGCGCTGGACGAGAAGCAGGAGAAGGAGTACGAGGGCAAGTTCCAACAGGTCATCGGGGCGTGATGAGGATGGCGCGCGAGACACCCGCCGGCGACCTGCGCCTGGCCAACCTCACCAAACGGTTCGGCGTCTTCACCGCTGTCGACGACCTGAGCCTGACCATCGAGCGGGGCTCGTTCTTCGCGTTGCTCGGCGCGTCCGGCTGCGGCAAGACCACCACGTTGCGGATGATCGCCGGCCTGGATGAGCCGACCAGCGGCCAGGTGCTGCTCGCTGACCGGGACATCGCCCGGCTGCGGCCGTACAAGCGACCGGTCAACACCGTCTTCCAGAGCTACGCGCTCTTTCCGCACCTCACTATCTTCGAGAACGTCGCCTTCGGGCTGCGCCGACGCGGCATCCGCTCGGTCGACGACGAGGTCACCCGGATGCTGTCACTGGTGCAACTCGACGGGTACGGCAACCGCCGCCCCGCCCAGCTCTCCGGCGGCCAGCAGCAGCGGGTCGCACTGGCCCGCGCCCTGATCAACCGGCCGCAGGTGCTGTTACTCGACGAGCCGCTGGGCGCACTCGACCTCAAGCTGCGCCGGCAGATGCAGATCGAGCTGAAGCGCATCCAGACCGAGGTCGGCATCACCTTCGTGCACGTCACCCACGACCAGGAGGAGGCCATGACCATGGCCGACACCGTCGCGGTGATGAACGCCGGCCGGATCGAGCAACTCGGTCCTCCCGCCGACCTCTACGAGTTTCCCGCCACCGCCTTCGTGGCGAATTTCCTCGGCCAGTCCAACCTGCTCGCCGCCGAGGCCACCGGCGCCGGTGGCGGCGACGTCGCGGTGACAGCTCACGGCACGCGCTTCTCGGTGCCCGCCGGCCGGTCGCGGGTCGACCACGGCCCGGTGCACCTGGGGGTACGCCCCGAGAAGCTGATTCTGGTCGGCTCCGCCGACCAGGTGCCCGCCGGCCATCAGCACGTCACCGGAGTGGTCACCGACGCCTCCTACGTGGGAGTCAGCACGCAGTACCTGCTGCGCACCGGCTGGGGCACCGAGTTGTCGGTCTTCGCCGCCAACAGCGGGACGTCGACGCCGGTGGCGGTCGGCAGCGAGGCCGTGGCGTACTGGGATCCGCGGCACGCGTTCCTGCTGCCCCGCGACGCCGCCGACACCGACCGGACATCGCCGGTGCTGGACGAGCCGGTGGGTGCGTCGTCGTGACCCTGCTGGCCCCCACCAGGGCGGGGCAGCCGCCACCCGTGCCACCGGCAGCCCGGTCCGGGCGGCGCCGGCTCCTGCCGTACCTCCTGTTGTTGCCCGGTGCGGCCTGGCTGCTCATCTTCTTCGGTGTGCCGTTGGTGCAGTTGGCGGCGGCCAGCCTGTACGACCCCGGCGGCTCGCTCTCCACCGGGTACGCGATGACCTGGGCGGTCAGCAACTACCCCGACGTGCTGCAGGCGTACTGGCCGCAGTTCCTGCGCTCGTTCGGCTACGCCGGGATGGCCCTGGTGCTGGCGTTGCTGCTGGGCTACCCACTGGCGTACGCCATCGCGCAGAAGGCCGGCCGCTGGAAGAACCTGCTGCTGGTGTGCGTCGTCGCGCCGATGTTCACCAGCTTCCTGGTCCGCACACTGGCCTGGAAGACGATCCTGTCGGACAACGGCGCGCTCGTCGGTCTGCTGCGCGGCGTGCACCTGCTCGCCCCGGACGGTCGGCTGTTGGCCACCCCGTTCGCTGTGGTGCTCGGCCTGACGTACAACTTCCTGCCGTTCCTGGTGCTGCCGCTGTACGCGAGCCTGGAGCGGCTGGACCCCCGGTTGCTGGAGGCGGCCACCGACCTGTACGCGAGCCCGGTACAGGCGTTCCGTCGGGTGACGCTGCCGTTGTCAATGCCCGGTCTGGTCGCCGGCACGCTGCTGTTCTTCATCCCGGCCAGCGGCGACTACATCAACGCCGAACTGCTCGGCACCCCGAACGAATACATGATCGGCAACGTCATCGACTCGGCGTTCCTGGTCCGCCTGGACTACCCGCAGGGCGCCGCGTTGTCGTTCCTGCTGATGGCGGCGATCCTCGCTGTGGTCTTCGGCTACCTCCGTCGAGCCGGCACGGAGGAGGTCCTCTAATGCGACTTTCCCGTTGGTTGGCGGACCGCTGGGTGATGATCGTGGCGTTGCTGGTGCTCGGCTACCTGGCGCTGCCGATCCTGGTGGTGGCCGCGTTGTCGTTCAACCGGCCATCGAGCCGGCTGTCCTACGACTTCAACGAGTTCACACTGGACAACTGGCGGCAGCCCTGCGCCACCTCGGACATGTGCGACGCGGTGGTCCGCAGCGTGCGGATCGGCTTTATCGCCACTGTGGTCGCCACTGTGCTCGGCACCCTGATGGCGTTCGCGCTGGTCCGGCACCGCTTCCGTGGCCGATCCGGGATCAACGTGCTGATCTTCCTGCCGATGGCCACCCCGGAGCTGGTGATGGGCACGTCGTTGCTGGCCCTGTTCGTTTCGGCGGGCGTACCGCAGGGTTTCTGGACCATCGTGATAGCGCACGTGATGTTCTGCGTGTCGTTCGTGGTGGTGACAGTGAAGGCGCGGCTCGCCGGGATGGACCGGCGACTGGAGGAGGCCGCCATGGACCTCTACGCAAACGAGTGGCAGACCTTCCGACGGATCACCCTGCCGCTGGTACTGCCCGGCATCGTGGCCGCCGCGTTGCTGGCCTTCTCGCTGAGCTTCGACGACTTCATCATCACGAACTTCAACGCCGGCACCACAGTCACGTTCCCGATGTACGTCTGGGGCGCTGCCCAGCGTGGCATCCCACCGCAGGTCAACGTGATCGGCACCGCGATGTTCGCTGTCGCGCTGCTGCTCGTGGGGCTCAGCTCGCTGCGCGGTCGACGGGCCCGCCGCGCCAACCTGCTGGCCGGGCCGTCAGGTCACCTGCGTCGGTCGTCATGACCCTCCGGCATGCGGGTCTTCCGACCAGTGAACCGTCATGACGCTCCCGCACACCGGCCGGGCGCTTGCCGACGCGGCACCCGTGCCGTACTGGCTCGACCGCCCGGACCGCCCGGACCCGCTACCGCCACTGAGCGGCCGGCACTCCGCCGACCTGCTGGTGATCGGCGGCGGCTACGGCGGACTGTGGGCCGCGCTGTTGGCGAAGCAGGCGGACCCGGACCGGGACGTGCTGCTCGTCGACGCCGGGACCTGCGGTTGGGCCGCGTCGGGGCGCAACGGCGGGTTCTGCGCCGCCTCGCTGACCCACGGCCTCGCCAACGGCGTCGACAGGTTTCCCGACGAGGTCGGCGAGTTGGAACGCCTCGGCCGGGACAACCTGGACGCCATCGCCGCCACAGTCGCGACGTTCGACATCGACTGCGACTTCGAGCGCACCGGTGAGCTGGCCGTCGCCGTCGAGCCGTACCAACTCGACGGGCTGGCCGCCGACGCGGACCTGGCCCGCCGGTACGGCCACCGGGTGCTGTTGCTCGACCGGGACGAGGTGCGCGCCGAGGTGCACTCACCGACGTACCTGGGTGGAATGTTCGACGCCGACCGGGTGGCATTGGTGGACCCGGCGAAGCTGGCCTGGGGGCTGCGCCGCGCCTGCCTCGACCTCGGCGTACGCGTGCACGAGCACACAAGGGTCACCGGCCTGCGCGCCGACAACGCCGCGCTGCACGCCAGCACAGTGGGCACCGATCCCACCGCCCACCCGGCCGACCCCGCCGACACCCGCGCCGCAGGTCAACCCGGCTCGATACGGGCGCGCCGGGTGGTGCTTGCCACCAACGCGTTCCCGCCGTTGCTGCGCCGGCTGCGGGCGTACCTGGTGCCGGTCTACGACCACGTGCTGATGACCGAGCCCCTCACCCCGGCTCAGCGTGACGCCATCGGTTGGCGCAACCGGCAGGGGCTCGCCGACACCGCCAACCAGTTCCACTACTACCGGATCAGCACCGACGGGCGGATCCTCTTCGGCGGCTACGACGCCGTCTACCACTACGGCAATCGGGTAGCGCCCGAGCTGGAGCAACGCCCGGCCACCTTCACCACCCTCGCCCGCCACTTCTTCACCACGTTCCCGCAGCTCGCCGACGTCCGGTTCAGCCACCGCTGGGGCGGGGTCATCGACACCTGCACCCGGTTCTGCCCGTTCTTCGGCACCGCCTACGGCGGTCGACTGGCGTACGCGGCCGGATACACCGGCCTCGGCGTTGGGGCCACCCGCTTCGGGGCCCGGGTGCTGCTCGACCTGCTCGACGGCGGGAACACCCCGCTGACCCGACTCGACCTGGTTCGCCGCAAGCCACTGCCGTTCCCGCCGGAACCCGTCCGCGCGATCGGCATCAATCTCACCCGCTGGTCACTGGCCCGCGCCGACGCGCGCGAGGGCCGGCGCGACCTCTGGCTCCGTACTCTCGATCGTTTCGGTTTGGGGTTTGATTCCTGATGCGTGTCCTCCTCGTCGGCGCCGGTGGCGTCGGCTCCGCCGCCGTAGCCATCGCCGCCCGACGGACCTTCTTCGAGACCATCGTGGTCGCCGACCACGACCCCGTTCGGGCCGAGCGTGCGGTCGCCGGGCACGGTGACCGGTTCGTCGCGGCCCAGGTGGACGCCTCCTCGGCCGACGCGGTCACCGCGCTGTGCCGGGAGCACCGGATCACGCACGTGCTGAACGCCGTCGACCCGCGGTTCGTCATGCCGATCTTCAACGGTGCGTTCGCTGCCGGCGCGGACTACCTGGACATGGCGATGTCGCTGTCGCACGTCGAGACCGGCGTGAAGCTCGGCGACGAACAGTTCGCGCTGGCCGACACCTGGTCGGCGGCCGGTCGGCTGGCGCTGTGCGGCATCGGGGTCGAGCCCGGCCTCTCCGACGTGTTCGCCCGCTACGCAGCCGACGACCTGTTCAGCGAGATCGACGAGATCGGTGTCCGGGACGGGGCGAACCTCACAGTCGACGGGTACGACTTCGCGCCCTCGTTCTCCATCTGGACCACCATCGAGGAGTGCCTCAACCCGCCGGTCATCTGGGAGCGGGACCGGGGCTGGTTCACCACCGAACCGTTCTCCGAGCCGGAGGTCTTCCACTTTCCGGAGGGGATCGGGCCGGTCGAGTGCGTCAACGTCGAGCACGAGGAGGTGCTGCTCATCCCGCGCTGGGTCAAGGCCCGGCGGGTCACCTTCAAGTACGGCCTCGGTGACGAGTTCATCGAGGTGCTCAAGACGCTGCACAAGCTCGGCCTGGACGCTGTCTCCCCGGTGCGGGTACGCGGCGTCGAGGTCTCCCCGCGTGACGTGGTAGCCGCGAGTCTGCCCGACCCGGCGACGCTCGGTGCCCGGATGCGCGGCAAGACCTGCGCCGGCACCTGGGTACGCGGCCTCGGCCCGGACGGGCAACCCCGCGAGGTCTACCTGTACCACGTGGTCGACAACGAGTGGTCGATGCGGGAGTACGGGCACCAGGCGGTCGTCTGGCAGACCGCCGTCAACCCGGTCGTCGCGTTGGAGTTGCTCGCCAGCGGCGCGTGGGCCGGTGTCGGGGTGCTCGGGCCGGAAGCGCTGCCCCCGATGCCCTTCCTCGACCTGCTGAACGATTACGGGTCACCATGGGCGATGGAGGAGCGGTGAGCCTGCCCCGCTGACGGCATCGCGACAGTTCCGTCGTCGCCGTTGGACCTCCGATCCCTTGTCGATGCGGTGCGTGGTGATCTGCGGCTTTTGATGGTGCTGACACCCGCACGATCGGCCCTGCCCTGCCAACCTGGAGGTTCGCCGCACCTGCCGACTCGTCGCCCGCGAGCGCGCCCACCGATCTTCCCGGCGAAGCGAAAGGCGCAGGTGACGAGCGCGACGGGGGATATTGCAGGCTGTGTTTGCGACGACACTCATCGCCGTGACGATGCAACCACCACAGAACCCGGGGCCGCCCTACCCGCCGTCGTTCGGCCAGACGCCCCGACCGAACTGGTTCCGCCGGGCCACCCCCGCCAGCCGGGTCGCCGTGATCCTCGGCTCGGTGACGCTGTCGCTCCTGCTGCTCTGCTGCGCCGGCACCGCCATCGTCGGCGCGTTGACCGGCGAGCCGGAACCCACAAAGACCGGCACGGCCGCCGAACAGCCGCAGCAGCCGATCCTGGCCGCGCCCGGCGAACCGACCGAGGAGGCCCCCGCCGCCGCGCCCTCCACGGTGCCCACGTCGGCGCCCTCCACGGTGCCCACGTCGGCGGCGCCCGCCACGGCGTCCTCGTCGGCGGCGCCCGCGCCAGTGGTGCAGGTGACAACCGTGACGGAGAAGGCCACCATCCGGTACGGCGAGCGGACCGTCAAGGACTCGTCACTGGCCGAGGGCAAGCGGGTAGTCCGGACCAAGGGCGTGAACGGCGTCCGGACCCTGACCTACGAGGTGACCACCACCGATGGCGTGCGGACGGCCAAGAAACTGGTCAAGTCCGCAGTGACGAAGCAGCCGGTGACCCAGGTCGTGGCCGTCGGCACCAAGAAGCCGCAGTCGTCCAAGTGCGACCCGAACTACAGCGGTTGCGTCCCGATCGCCAGCGACGTGGACTGCGCGGGTGGCAGCGGCAACGGCCCCGCCTATGTCAGCGGACCGATCAGGGTGATCGGCAACGACATCTACGACCTGGACCGAGACGGCGACGGCATAGCCTGCGACTAACCCCGCCGCGCCCCCCGCACCCCCGCCCGCGCCCCCGCGATCTTGCACTTTCTGCGCCGACCTTTCGCTGCATATAGGGCGTATCGACGACAGGAAGTGCAAGATCGCGGGAGTGATGATTCGGGGCCGGGGAGTCCGGGGGGTGAGGCGCTAGCACGGCAGGGGGTGGGGTTGGGGGTTGTCCACAGGGGGGACGGTTTTCCACAGGTGGTCGTCGCGGGACCTCTATGGGCTCCCGGGTTGGTCAGCCTGCTTCCATGGCTACTCAGTTGTGGCGTACCGACGCACTCATGCGGCAACTCACCGTTGGGCGAATCCGTAGTCGGCTCGACCGCGAGGAATTGCACCGCGTACGCAGAGGGGTCTACGCCGATCAACCCTGCGGCGACGACGACGCACTGCGCGCACTGATGCTCCGGCTGCCCGACGGGGCGATGTTGGCGAGGCAGAGTGCCGCCCGCCGACACGGCTTCGGGGTGCTGCGTGATGATCTGATCCACGTTCATCTGCCCGCCGAAGTGCCAAAGCCCCGTCTACCCGGGGTGGTCGTTCACCGGACGGTGCTGCCCGTTCGGCCGGTCTTCGTCGACGGTCTGCCCTGTGTGCCGGCGGCTCGCTGTGCGGTCGACCTGGCTCGCGCCGTCCGACGACTCGACGCACTCCCGGTACTCGATGACGCGCTGCGGTCGGGTTTGGTCACCCAGGATGACCTGCTTGCCGAGGTCGCAGCCCACAACGCGTTGCGTGGTGTCCGCCAAGCCCGGCAACTCGTACCGCTGGCCGACGGCAGGGCGGAGTGCCGACAGGAGAGCCAGTTGCGACTGATTTTGATCGATGGGGGGCTGCCTCCACCGGAGCCGCAACTATGGGTGGCCGACCGTCATGGCATAGCTCTCTACCGGCTGGATCTGGGTTACCGCGAACGCCGGATCGGCATCGAGTACGACGGACTGTCGCACCTGGACCGTGACCGGCTCAGACATGACCGGGAGCGGGTCAACTGGCTGGACGCTGCGGGCTGGCGGATGCGCTATTTCACCGACCGTGACCTCTACCGCCGCCCCCAGCACATCAAGGCCACCATCCGCGCCGCCCTCTCCTAACCACACCAGCACCCCCGTCACCCCGTCACCCCGTCACCCCGTCACCCCGTCACCCCCGTCGATCTTGCACTTTCTGTCCCGACAGATAACGCCTTAGGGATATTTGGGCAACACAAAGTGCAAGATCGACGGGGCGGGGCGGCCCAGAGTGACGCAGCTCACCCGCGCTCGCCAATCCGCCTCGGCCTTCGGGGGACGGATGGCTCAGAGGACGTGCGACGGGCACGAAGTCGACCAGGGCTGGCTTGCGGTGGTTTGCCCGCTGGACACCCGCGTGGAGGATGGCTGCGACGGGTCCTTACAGAACCCTTAACCCGGTCCTGCGACGGTATGCCGGGCAAGCCGAACTGGGGGAGCGGAAAAACGTGCGGGTGCTGGTGGCGGACGACGAGCGGTTGTTGGCGGACACGGTGGCCGAAGGGCTGCGCCGCCTCTCGATGGCCGTCGACGTCTGCTACGACGGTGACGGTGCGCTGGAGCGGGTCGGGGTGAACCGGTACGACGTCGCGGTGCTGGACCGGGACATGCCCGGACACACCGGCGACGAGGTGTGCCGCAGCATCACCGACTCACAGGTCGGCACCCGGGTGCTGCTGCTCACCGCGGCGGCCGGCATCCGGGACCGGGTAGAGGGCCTGGGCCTCGGCGCGGACGACTACCTGACGAAGCCGTTCGCCTTCGCCGAGTTGGTGGCCCGGGTGCAGGCCCTCGGGCGGCGGTCCACGCCGGCGCTGCCACCGGTGCTCGCCCAGGATGGCCTGGCCTTGGACGTGGGCCGGCACCTGGCCACCCGGGACGGCCGCCCCCTCGCGTTGAGCCCGAAGGAGTTCGCGGTGCTGCACGTGCTGCTGCGCGCTGACGGCCAGGTGGTCAGCGCCGAGGAGTTGCTGGAGCAGGCCTGGGACGAGTTCGCCGACCCGTTCACCAACGCCGTACGGGTCACAGTGATGACACTGCGCAAGAAGCTCGGCGATCCGGCGATCATCCACACCGTTCCGAAGGCCGGCTACCGCATCGGCGGCCCGGCGTGAGCTGGACGCCTCGACGTCGGGTGCTGCTGGTGGGGCTGCTGGCGCTGCTGGCCGGCCCGATACTGCCGACGACGGGCAAGTGGCTGTCGGGGGTGACCTGGACCTGGGGGCAGCAGTTCTGTGACGTGCCCATGCCCGGGTTGTCGACGGTGTGCAGCAACATGCGGCCGGGGGCGTTCATGCTGCCCCTGGTGGCCGTCCTGTTCGTGACAGTGGCAGTCCTGGTGGGGCTCTGGTTCGCCGCTGTGTGGTGTCTGCGCCCGGTCGCTGACCTGGCCGGGCCGATTGGGCACCTGGGCCCGCAGAACCTCGGTCACCGGATCCGGCCGCGGGGCCGCGACGAGTTGGCCCGGCTGTCCCGGGCGATCGACGAGATGATGGAACGCGTCTCCGCCGGGTACGAGGGGCAACGACGGTTCGCCGCGAACGCCTCGCACGAGCTGCGGACGCCCCTCGCCGTGCAGCGGACGCTCATCGAGGTCGGCATGGCCAGGGCGCTCAACGGTGAGCAGTTGGAGCTGCTGACCAGTCAGCTGCTGGAGACCAACGAGCGCAACGAACGACTGATCGAGGGCCTGCTCGCGCTCAGCGAGAGTGACCAGGGCCTCCGATCGCGGATACCGCAGCGGTTGGACACGATCGTCGAGGCGGTGCTGGCCGGTTACCTGGACCGGGCCCGGGAGGCCGGGGTCGCAGTGGAGACCCATCTCGAACCCCGCATCGTCGTCGGCGAGCGGGTGCTGCTGGAACGCCTGGTCACCAACCTGGTGGAGAACGGGATCAAGTACAACCGGCCGGGCGGCACACTGACCGTCGTGGTGAGTGGCGTGCCCGCGCTGTCCGTTGTCAACACCGGCCAGCCCGTGCCGGCCGAGGCGGTGGCCGGCCTGTTCGAGCCGTTCCGCCGACTCGCCCGGGACCGGACCTCGCAGGGCGGTGGGGCCGGCCTGGGCCTGGCCATCGCCCGCTCGATCACCCAGGCCCACGACGGCATTATCGCGGCCCGGCCCGCCGAGTACGGCGGCCTGCGGGTCGACGTCCAGCTACCCACAGTGAACTGACACGTCCACCCACCTTTCCCGGGGTCCACGTACCGCTGGACCCCGCCTGTGGTGTGCCCGAAAAGGAGAACCGATGACACGCACCGTTGGCCAGGTCCGGGCCGATGTCGAGGAGGCCAGCCACTGGCTTGCCGGCCGCGTCGTCCGTACCCCGGTGCTGCGCTCCCCGGTGATCGACGAGCTTGCCGGGGCGCGGGTCCTGCTCAAGGCCGAGAACCTCCAGAACGGTGGCTCGTACAAGATGCGGGGCGCGCTACGCGCGGTCGGCCGCCTCGCGATGGCCGGCCACACCGGGGTGATCGCGCAGAGCACCGGCAACCACGCGGTGGCGGTGGCGTTGGCGGCCCGGCAGCACGGGCTCGCGGCGACAGTGGTGCTGCCTGTCGACGCGGCATCGACGAAGGTCGACCGAGCGCGTGCGGCGGGAGCGCGGGTGGTGTTCGCCGGCACCAGCGTCGAGGAGCGGGTGGCGGTGGCCAACGGCCTAAGCGACGAGAGCGGTCACCCGGTCGTCGACGCGTACGACCACCCGGACGTGATCGCCGGGCAGGGCACCGCGAGCCTGGAGCTGATCGAGGACGCCGAGCGCGCGGGGACGCCGTTGGACGCGCTTGTCGTACCGGTGGGTGGTGGTGGCGGGGTGGCCGGCGCGTGCCTGGCCGCCGCCGGCTCCGGCATCGAGGTGTACGGCGTGGAGCCGGTGGGTTGCGACTCGCTGGCCCGCAGCCTGGCGGCCGGTGTACGTGTGCCGGTCGCGCCAGCGCCCACCATCGCTGACGGGCTGCGGCCGTCCTGCGTGGGTGAGCTGCCGTTCGCCATCGTGCGGAACACGCTGCGCGGGGTCGTCCGGGTCGACGACGACGAGATCGCCGCCGCGTTCCGGCTGATCCTGACGGAGCTGAAGGTGCTCGCCGAGCCGTCCGGGGCGGCGGGCCTGGCCGGCGCCCTCCGACTTCCACCGGACCGGGACCGGCAGCGGACGGTCGGCGTGGTGCTGACCGGCGGAAACGTGGAGGCGGCGCTGGTGGCCCGGTTGATGGCCCCGCGATCCGCCGACCTGGCTGAGGAAGGGGCGGCGGCGTGAGCGCGCCAGTTCGGATCGGAATCCTGTTCGGTGGACCGTCGGCGGAGCACGAGGTGTCTTGTGCCTCAGCGCTCGGGGTGGCCCGGGCGCTCGCCGGTGGCGGCTACCGCACTGTCGCCATCGGCGTCACCCGCAGCGGCGGCTTCCGGCTGATGCCCGACGCGCTGCTGGCCGAGTTGCGCGACCGACCGGCCGGCGAGCGGGCCATCGACGACCAGTTGGTGGTGACCGGGCCGGCCGTCGAGTTGCGGGCCGGTCCGCGTCCGGGCGTCGTGCAGGTGTCCGCCGGTAACGCTCCCGGCGCGGTGCACGCCGAACTGGACGTGGTCTTCCCGGTGCTGCACGGCCCGTACGGCGAGGACGGTGTGGTGCAGGGGCTGCTGGAGTCACTGAACGTGCCGTACGTCGGGTGCGGCATCCTCGCCTCCGCGGTCGGCATGAACAAGGTGGCGATGAAGCGGGCGCTGCGCGCCGAGGGCATCCCCGTCACCCCGTACGTGTCGTTCGACGCGCACGCCTACCGGGCGGTCGACGACCCGGAGAAGTTGGTGACCGGGCTGAGCCGGCCACTGTTCGTCAAGCCGGCCAGCATGGGTTCGTCGATCGGTATCTCCCGCGTCGGCGAGGGTGACGACCTGGCCGCCGCCGTGGAGGAGGCGCTTCGCCACGACCAACTCGTCATGGTCGAGCAGGGTGTCGCCGGCCGGGAGTTGGAGTGCGCGGTGCTCGGCGGCTGGCGTCCCGAGGCGTCGGCGGTGGGCGAGGTGCAGGTCAGCGGCGGCTGGTTCGACTACCAGCAGAAGTACTTCGGCGACGCCGACCCGATGATCGTCCCCGCCGTGCTGCCGGACGAGGTGACCGCGCGGGTCCGCGAGCTGTCGCTGCGCGCGTTCGCCGCGATCGGTGGTTGGGGTCTGGCCCGGGTCGACTTCTTCTACGACGAGACGTCCGGTGAGCTGTACGTCAACGAGCTGAACACCATGCCCGGCTTCACCGCGCACTCGATGTACCCGAAGGTGTGGGCAGCCGTCGGGGTCGGCTACCGGGAGGTGGTGGACCGACTCGTCGAGTTGGCACGGCTCCGGCACGCGGAACGGTTTACGAACACGGCGGGGAGCATCCGATGATCCTGCTCTCCGACCCTCGGGTGGCGGCGGTGCCCAGCGCCGACGACGGCGAGGAGTTCGTGGACCTGCGTGAGCTGCCGGAGTTGCGGCTCGACGGCCGCGCGGCCGACCCGGCCGGGGCGTACGCCCGGTTGCGCACCGGTGTCGTGGATCGCCTGCTGGCCGCGCAGCGTGCTCTGCCCGGTGGGCTGCGGTTGCTGGTGGTCGAGGGCTACCGGCCGTACCAGGCGCAGTTGGCCATTTTCACCGGCTACCGCGACGAGCTGCGCCGACGGCACCCGGACTGGTCGCCGCAGCGGCTGCACCGGGAGACCACGAAGTTCGTCTCACCGGTCGAGGTGGCCCCTCACAGCACGGGCGGAGCCGTGGACCTGACGCTCTGCACCGACGACGGTGTGGAGCTGGACCTGGGCACGGCCATCGACGCCACCCCGGAGGACAGCGCCGACGCCTGCTTCACCGACGCGCCGACGATCGGCGGCACCGCTCGCCGGCACCGGCAGATCATGGTGGACGTCCTCGGCGGCGCCGGGATGGTCAACTACCCGACCGAGTGGTGGCACTGGTCGTACGGCGACCGTTACTGGGCGCTGATCACCGGGGCCTCGCGCACCCGGTACGGGCCGGTGGACCTGGCCGTCGCACGATCGATACCCGTGCCGGCTGAACGGTAGGACGCTCCGGTCCGTACCGGTGAGTGAAGGACACCACCGAGGACGGGAGTGACGGCGATGAGGGTGCAGCGCAGGCACGTGCTGGCAGCGAGCGTGGCGGTGCTCGCCGCGGTGGGCGTGTCGGTGGGGACCAGCTTCGGGTTCGCCGACACGGCCCCGGCACGGTCGTCGGTCTGCTCCGGCTCGGTCACCTTCTCCGCGGAGGGCGGGGCGCCGGCGGCGACCAGCGACAGGTTCCCGGTGGGTACCCGGCTGCGGGTGACCAACCTGGACAACAACCGGGCTGCCACCGTGACGGTGACCGGCCCGTCGGGCAGTTGCGTGCTGCTCAACGCGGCGGCCATGGAGCTGGTCCGCGAGCCGGGGAAGAACGTGATCCGCCGCAACGTGGTGGAACGCGTCGACGGCGCGGCCCCGCCCGCCGGCGCTCCGGCCCCCGGCACCGTCCGCCCGGGCGCCGCGTCTCCCGGCGCACCCGGCCCGGCGCCCCAGTCGGCGTGCTCCGGGGCGATCACCTTCTTCGAGGAGGCGGCCGGACCGGCGGCGACCAGCGGGCAGTTCCCGGTGGGTACCCGGCTGCGGGTGACCAACCTGGACAACAACCGGGCGACCACTGTGACGGTGACCGGCCCGTCGGGCAGCTGCGTGCTGCTCAACTCCGCCGCCATGGAGCAGATCCGCGAGCCGGGCAAGAACCTGGTGCGCCGCAACACTGTCGAGGTGCTTCGCTGACCCTCGGCGGAGGGGCCCGTGCACCGGGCCCCTCCGCCGTTCAGCCTGCTCCGCCGTTCAGCCTGCTCCGCCGTTCAGCCTGCTCCGCCGTTCAGCCTGCTCCGCCGTTCAGCCTGCTCCGCCGCTCAGCCGAAGGCGGCGTCGAGGAGGTCGGCACCCCGACCGAGGTGCCCGTCGGAGATCACCAGCGGGGGCAGGAGGCGCAGCACGTTGCCGTACGTGCCGCAGGTCAGGGTGAGCAGGCCGGCGGCGTGACAGGCCGCCGAGATTGTCGCCGTGGCGACCGGGTCGGGGGTGAGCGTGCCCGGCAGCACCAGCTCCACGGCGAGCATCGCGCCCCGGCCGCGTACCTCGGCGACCCGGGGATCCCGCTCGGCGATGGCCAGTAGCCGGGGGACCAGCACCGATTCGATCCGTCGGGCAGCACCAGCCAGGTCCAGCTCGTGCATTGTCTCGATGGTGGCCAGCGCGGCGGCGCAGGCGATCGGGTTGCCGCCGTACGTGCCGCCGAGCCCACCGACGTGCACCGCGTCCATCAGCTCGGCCCTACCGGTCACCGCGGCCAGCGGCAGGCCACCGGCGATGCCCTTGGCGAGTGTCACCAGGTCGGGTTCGACGCCCTCGTGCTGACAGGCGAACCAGTCGCCGGTGCGGCAGAAGCCGGTCTGGATCTCGTCGGCGACGAAGACCACCCCGGCCGCCGTCGCCCAGGCCCGCAGCGCGGGCAGGAAACCCGGCGCGGGTACGACGAAGCCACCCTCGCCCTGGATCGGCTCGATGAGCAGCGCGGCGACGTTCTCCGCGCCGACCTGCTTCTCGATCATCTCGACGGCTCGCGCCGCCGCCTCCGCTCCGGAGAGCCCACCATCGCGCAGCGGGTACGACATCGGCACCCGGTAGATCTCCCCGGCGAACGGCCCGAACCGGTGCTTGTACGGCATGTTCTTCGCTGTCAACGCCATGGTCAGGTTGGTGCGGCCGTGGTACGCGTGGTCGAACACCACTACCGCCGGCCGCCCGGTGGCGTGTCGGGCGACCTTGACGGCGTTCTCCACCGCCTCGGCCCCGGAGTTGAACAACGCCGAGCGCTTCGCGAACCCGGCGGGCGTCAACGCGTTGAGCTGCTCGCACACCGCCACGTACGACTCGTACGGCGCGACCATGAAGCAGGTGTGGGTGAACCGCTCCACCTGCGCCCGGACCGCCTCGACCACCCTCGGGGCCGAGTTGCCCACGCTGGTCACGGCGATGCCGGCGGCGAAGTCGATCCACTCCCGGCCGTCGACGTCGGTGATCGTCCCGCCGGACGCGCGGTCCACGTAGGACGGGATCACACTGCCGACACCTCGGGCCACGGCATCGCCGCGCCGCTTGTGCAGCTCCTCGGAAGTGGTCATGGGGCTGTGCCTCCTTCGTTCGCGACTGCGGGGCTCGCAAACCCGGCTCACTCCTCGCGCTTCACTAGCCCCCCAGGTTGTGCATGACGTGCTTGATCCGGGTGTAGTCCTCCAGGCTGTAGACCGAGAGGTCCTTGCCGTGCCCGGAGTGCTTGAAGCCACCGTGCGGCATCTCGGAGACGAACGGGATGTGCGTGTTGACCCAGACGCAGCCGAAGTCCAGACGACGGGTCATCCGCATGGCCCGGCCGTGGTCCCGCGTCCAGACCGACGCGGACAGGCCGTAGTCGACGCCGTTGGCCCAGCGCACCGCCTCGTCCTCGTCGGAGAAGCGCTGCACGGTGATGACCGGCCCGAACACCTCGTCCTGGATGATCTCGTCGGCCTGACGCAGCCCGGAGACCACTGTCGGCGCGTAGAAGTAGCCGCGTTCGCCCTGCCGGGACCCGCCGGTCTGGATCGCCGCGTGGTCCGGCAGGCGGTCCACGAAACCGCTGACCCGGGTGAGCTGGTTGGCGTTGTTCAGCGGACCGTAGAGCACGTCGGCGTCGTCCGGGGCGCCGGTCTTCGTGTTGCGGGCCTGCTCGGCGAGCGCCGCCACGAAGTCGTCGTGGACGCCGGGGCCGGCGAGCACCCGGGTGGCCGCCGTGCAGTCCTGCCCGGCGTTGAAGTAGCCGCCCAGCGCGATGGCCTCGGCGGCCGCCGCCACGTCCGCGTCGTCGAAGATCACCACCGGGGCCTTGCCGCCCAACTCCAGGTGGGTGCGCTTGAGGTCGGGGGCCGCCGCGGCGGCGACCTCCATGCCCGCGCGGGTCGAGCCGGTGATCGACACCAGCTGCGGGGTCGGGTGCGACACGAGGGTACGACCGGTGTCCCGGTCGCCGCAGACCACGTTGAGCACCCCCGGTGGGAAGAACTCGGCGGCGATCTCGGCGAGCAGCAGCGTCGACACCGGTGTGGTGTCGGACGGCTTGAGCACCACTGTGTTGCCGGCGGCGAGCGCGGGCGCGATCTTCCAGACCGCCATCATCAGCGGGTAGTTCCAGGGGGTCACCTGCGCGCAGACGCCGATCGGCTCACGCCGCACGTACGAGGTGTGCCCGGCCAGGTACTCCCCGGCGGACCGCCCCTCCAGCATCCGGGCGGCGCCGGCGAAGAACCGGAACTGGTCCACCGCCGGGGGAAGCTCCTCCTCGGCGGTGAGCTGACGGGGCTTGCCGGTGTTGCGGACCTCGGCGTCGACCAGCTCGGTGGCGCGTGCCTCCACGGCGTCGGCGAGCTTGAGCAGCGCCCGCTGCCGCTCGGCAGGGGTGACCTCCCGCCAGCTCTCGAAGGCGGTGGCGGCGGCGCTCATCGCCGCGTCCACGTCGGCGGCGCCGGAGACCGGGGCCTGGGCGAACACCTCACCCGTGCAGGGGTCGACCAGGTCGGCGTAACCGCCATCGGACGGGTCGACGTAGGAGCCGTTGACGAAGTTGCGCAGCTGCTGCTGGTCACTCATGAGGGATCACTCCGAGGGGGCCGGGGGCGCGGTTCTGCGGCGGTTATCGCAATCTCTCTGCCATCTTCGCTACTGAATTCGCGGCAGACAAGGGTTATCGCGACTGTTTCCGTCGGCTGGTCGCTCGGCTACCCTGCTCGGCGTGGAGCCCGCAGCCTTCTTCGTCCCCTCCCGCCCCGCCACCGGCGAGGGTGGGTTGACAGTCCACCACCCGTACGACGGCCGCCCGGTGGGGCGTACCACATTCGCCACGCCCGACCAGGTCGACGCCGCCGTCGCCGCTGCGGCCGGGGTGGCCGCGCAGGCCGCGGCCCTGCCCGCGCGGCGGCTGCCGGGCTAGTCGCAACGCCGTTCAGCCAGGGCGGTGGCTGGTTGGTCAAGGGGGGCCTGGTCGCCGGGCGTGCCTACGGTGCAGTTGAGCCAACTCAAGGAGTGCGTCGGTCACCAGACGGCGCTGGTCGGGTGCCAGGCGGCTGGCCGCGCGGTCGATGTCCTCGGTCAATGACCGGAGTTCGCGTAACAGCGTCCCGCTCGCCTTCACCGTTGTCATGAGGGTCTGGCGCCGGCGGTCGTCTGTGCGCAGTTCGCGGCGGATCCACCCGGCTCGCTCCAGGCGGTTCACCAACCCGGTCGCAGCACCTGAGGAAAGGCCCAGCAGGCGGCCCAGTTCCACCGGGCCGAGTGGGTCGTCGGCGACGAACAGGTGCTTGAGCGCCAGGTAGTCGCCGGCGCTCAAGTTCATCCGGCGGGCTATCGAGGCGTCCACCTCGGCCGCGGCGGCTGCCAGGTGGTGCACTGCCCATGCCAGTTGGTGCGGTTGCTGGTCCACGCCGCCCATCGTAAGTTAGCTTAGAAACTAAGCTACCCGACTGGAGGCCCCGATGGACACCGAACGTTCAGTTGCCCTGGCCGCCACGTGCGCCGCCTTCGTCGCGGTGCCCACCCTGGGTGCGGTGATTGGCCAGGGCGAGCGGACCGATCGGTACGACACTGCGATCACCCCACCGCCCTACGCCTTCGTCATCTGGGCGCCGATCTTCGGAAGCTGTGTCGCCTCGACAATGGGCCAGTGCCTACCGGCTGGCCGCACCAACTCGCTGAGTCGCCGGACAGGCTGGCCTCTGGCAGGCGCGTACGCGGTGAACGCCGCATGGTCGCTGGCCGCCCAGACCGACCGGTTCGCGCTCACCCCGTACCTGTTGCCGGTCGCCGCGGGCCTCGCCGCGACCGCCCACGTCCAGCTCCAGCAGGCACCCCGGGCGACGGGCCTGAACGCTGTCACGCCGGTCAGCACCGGGCTACTGCTGGGGTGGACGGTCCTGGCAAGTGCCGTCAACGTCGTTGCCGCACGAGCGGATCGAAAGACGCCAAAGGTGGTGGGGCCCGCGACGGCAGGTCTGCTCGTGGTCTCCGCCGCGGTGGCCACCTCAGTCGTGCGGGCTCGCCGGGGTGGGCTACCGCTCGCGCTGGCGTCCGTCTGGGGCCTGGGAACCCTCGCGGGTATGCGAACCCGCCCGCGCGTCGTACGGCTGGCGGCAGCCGTGGGAGCCGCAGCGATCGGCTCAGCCGGGCTGGCGCGTGGCCGCCTGCGCGAGCACCCCGCGGTGAACTAGTCGGCCTGCCAGGTGCCGTCGTCGCGGACCCGGGCGGGCGCGCGGCCGAGCAGCAGTGTGGTCAGCGCGGCGTCGATGGTGTCGCCGAGGAACCACTCGCCGGCCTGGTCGAGCGCGAAGACCCGACCGCGTTCGTCCACCGCCAGGATGCTGTCCTGTTGCTCGGTGCCGATCGGAAAGAGGCGTACGCCGAGGACCGCGCCGAAGTCCGCGAGGGTGTCGGCGGTGTGCGCGATGGTGTGCGGGCGGATGTCGAAACGGGAGATCCACACCTGCTCGCCCCGGCCGCGCCGCGCGCCGACCAGGCTGGGGAACGCGGTGAGCGCTTCCACAGCGGCGGGAAAGACCTCGTGCCGATGGTTGCGCCCCGGCACCGATGTGACGTCACGTACGGCGGCGGCGGCCATGATCTGATCCCCGATGTGTGGCCGCCAACCGGCCGCGACCAGTGCGTTCGCGACCTCCGCCGGGAACCGCCCAGGATCGGGGTCGGATGCCGTCGGCGCGGTCCACGTCTCGGTGTACGCGCGAGCCGACTCCGGCAGGACGTTCGCCCGCACCAGGAAGGCGATGCACGAGTCGCAGGGCCGCTCGGCGGGCCCACCAGCGGGATCGCCCGGCTCACGGACCCGGAAGATCTCGAAGCGGGCGCCCTCCAGCAGCGCCGCTGCCTCGGCCCGGCCCATCGGCGCGATGCCCTCGGCGGCGCGGCGGTGGTCGTACTCGTGCAGGACGTCGGAGATCACGATCAGCTCGGCGTGCGCCGCCCCGCCGCGAACCAACTCGCCGGGGGGCAGCTGGTCGAGATAGTCGCGGACCAGCGGGTGATGGTTGAGTGGCACGTCGGCCTTCGTGCCCTGGGCCGTCCAGATCCGTCCGTCGATGGTCAGGTGCGCGGCGGTGTTCGGGGTGGCGCCCCGATGGATTTCCCGGAGCAGCAGGCTCGACGGGTCGAGGGTGCGGGGAGCCGTCGGCCCGACGGGCTGGCTACGCCGGTACAGCTCCGCCACCACAGTGCTCGGCACCCGGGGCCAGGTGGTGACAGTGCCGGTTTGCTTGTCGATGACTGTCGTCGGCAGGTCACCCGGCACCGTGCGCACCTCGGTGGGCACGACGGACGTGATGACCCACCCCAGGTCGAACTCGTCGACCATTGCGGTGCACTCGTGGCCGAGACGCTGCGAGTCACGGCGGGCCCAGGTGGCCGCGAGCTGCTCGGCCTGTTGACGGTCGATCACGCATTGAAACTACCGGACTACGCGGATCGATGGCGGCCGGTATTGTCTTGCTCTACCGACGGTGACGGGAGGGCGGCGGTGGACGAACAGGCGGACCGGGGCGTCAATCGCGAGCTAAGGGCCCGATTCGACGACGTTTACGGGCAATACCAGCAGCTCAGGTCCGGTTTGGACACGCTCCAGACACGACTCGCCGCGCTGCGGGTGACCCGTCGCTCGGCTGACGGCCAGGTGACGGCCACAGTGGGCGCGCAGGGCCAGTTGATCAAGGTTGAGCTGACGCCGGCCATCTACCGAGACCGCGACGCTGACGCGCTCGGCCGAAAGGTCACCGAAACGATCCGGGCCGCCGCGACCGCCGCCGCCGACGCCACCCGCGACCTCGTCGCGGAGAGCATGCCGGCCGGCTCCGGGGCGACCGACTTCCTCAAGACCGGCGACTACGCCACGCTGCTCGGTCGGGCCGACGCCGTCCTCGGCAACGGTGAGGCGAAGCCATGACCGACGGGCAGCTCTGGCTTGATCCGTCCCGGGCCCTCCGGGGTGGTGCCGACCTGGCGCTCGCCGGCGATGCGGTGACGGCCCGCCGTGCGGCGGAGGGTGGCGCGATCGAGGCCGCCAGCGGTGCCCGGCCCTGGGGCCGCGACGACATCGGCGCCGCCTTCGAGCGCAACTACCGCGGGTTCGAGCAGACAGTGCTGCGGGCCTGGGCCGGCGTCGGGCACCGGCTCACCGAGCTGGGCAGCGACGTGGTCGAGGCGGTCGACGCGAGCGTGCAGACCGACGGGGCCAACGCCGCCCGGGTCGGTCGGGCCGCCGACCGGCGTTGACGGTCGACGATCCCGATGAGCGTGCTGCCGAGCCCCATCCCGCACCCCCTGGACTACGCGCCCTGGGACGTGCCCGGCTGGATCTACGAGGCCCTCGACTGGGTGGTCGGCGTGCAGTGGCCGGAGGGCAACGAGCGGGCCGTCTGGGACGTCGCCGACCAGTGGTACGCGGTCGCCTCCGTGCTCGCCGGGCCGCACGCCGACGCCGCCGCGGCCGCCGTCGAGGTGCACAACGGGTACGGCGGCGTCGGGGCTGTCGACGCGGCGTTCGAGGCGGCCTGGCGGGGAATCGCCGAGGGCGCTGACGCCCCGCTTCCCGTGCTGCTCGCGGTCACGGCCGACCTGGGCCGCCTGGTCGAGGAGTGCGGCTGCGACATCGAGGGCGCCAAGCTGGAAGTCTGGATCGAGCTGGGCATCCTGGTCATCGAGCTTCTCACAGTGGCGGTGGCGGCGGTGTTGACCGCCGGTGCGGCAACCCCGGCCGCCGGCGCGGCGATCACCGCGACACGACTGCTGGTTCAACAGATCTTCAAGCGGCTGATGGGCCAACTGGCCAGCAAGTCCCTCAAGCACGGGCTCAAGGAGGCCGGCGAGCGGGCCGCCAAGGAGGTCGCCCGAGGTGGTGCACGCGGGCTCGCCAAGCGGGCCGTCCGTGGCGGGCTGGAGGAGGCCACCGAGGAGGCCGGGGTCACCCTGGCCACCCAGGCGTACCAGAACTCCACCGGGCGGGCGCACGGCCTGGACCTCACCGATCTCGGCGCCTCGGCGGTCGGCGGGCTGGCCGGCGGGGCGGTGGCACCGCTGGCCGGCCTGGGCCGGCACGCGACCGGGCGAGCGGCGAAAGTCGGGGAGCACCTCGGGCGGGAGATGACCGGCGAGGTGCTCGCCGACAGCGCGGCGAGCCTGGCCACCGGTCAGGGCCTGACCTCGATGGAGGACGTGGCGCGCGCCGCCGCGTCCGGGGCCACCGGTTCGGCGACCGGGCAGACCGACCACGCGCTACGCGCCCGGCTCGACGCACAGGCCAACGCCCTTGCCGGAGCATCATTCACGGGCCCCTCCCTCCCGGCTGTGCCGCCCGTCGCGGGGGACGCGGTCTCTGCGGGAGGGTCTCCCTCCGTCGGGGTCTCGTCTGCGGTGGCCTCGGCTGCGACGGGCGCTCCTTCTGCGGGGGCTGCCGGTGGTGTGGCCTCGGGTGGCGTGGCGACGGCTGCGAGCATTCCGATGCAGGCGACGGAGAGCGTTGCCACCACGCCGTCGAACCAGTCGGCTGCGCCGACGACACCGGCTGTCGAGCAGTCACGGGGAGCCGGGCTGGCGTCTCCGGTCGCGCCCGACGTGCAGACGTCGTCACCGATGCCGGTTGGCGCGGTGTCCGACGTGGACGCGGTGGATCGTTCGGTACGCGCGTCCGAGGTGACTCCGTCGACGGGCGGGTCGTTCGGCGACAGAGCGGGCGTCGCACACCCGTCCGACCCCGTGCCCTCGGCGACGACCACCACCCCGGCCACGTCGGCGGTGGATGTCGGTCCCGTCGCGTCGGCTTCGGCTGCCGATCCGGCCACCTCGGCGGTGGCCGACCCGAGTCGGCCTGTGGTGGGTGCTGATCCGAGGCTTTCGTCGGCGTCCGCGCCCGTGGTCGGTCCCCTCGAATCGAGCGGCGGGCCGGCTGCCAGCGGTGTGCCGCCAACCCACCCCGGCAGCTCACCGCACCCCACCACCTCCGGACCGACCGCATGGTCTCCGGCGACCGGCCCCTCCGCGCCGACGACCACCCCCGGGCTGGCGGCGCCGGTCACCTTCGGCGTCCCGACCACCACCCACGGGCCACTGCCGGTCGCCTCCACCCCACCGGCGGTGGGTCGGTTCGCCGTGCCCTCGCGTGTCCCCACCCGGGCGACGCCCGCACCGGTGCGAGCGCCCGACCATCCCGCCCGGGGAAGGGCGTCGATCCCCGTCGACGTGGCAGCGTTCGGCGCCCCGACGGTGCGCGAGCCGGAGACCAACGATTCGTACGCGGCGCAGTGGGCCGCTGCGGCGGAAGCCGCCGAGCGGCGGCGCTACCAGGACCACTACGAGTCGGTGCGGATCGGGTTCGAGAACAACCGCCGGCAGGCCGAGGCCTCCCGACTGCGCACCCGCGCCGTGGAGCACGATCGGCGAGCCGTCGAGTACGCCACCTACGCCCGGCAACTGCACCAGGCCGGCAACCGGCAGTGGGCCGACGGCTGGCAGCGCGCCGCGAACGAGGAAACTCGCGCGTACGCCGAATGGCGTGACCTGGCAGACGCGGTGCTGGCCGGCACCACGGCCCCGCCGGTAGTGGACATCAGCGCCACCTTCGAGCACGCCAACCGGGACGTGGGCGCCCTGGCGCTCGGCGCGGTGGAGACTGCCGGCCCGTCCATGCTCACCGGCGACGACGATCCGCCGCCGATCGACGACTCCCGGCCGTACGGGCAGCCCGGAGGACTCCGGCCACCGCTCGCCCTGCACCAGGTCGACGTCGAACGACAGATGCCCCGCGGACCGGACGGCACCGTCACCCGCACCGCCGACCCTCGACACGGCGGCTGGTTCGGGCTGCTCAACGACGGCGGTCCCGCGGCCGACGCCACCCGGGGCATCAACTGCTTGGACTGCACACTGTCGCTGTTCGAGACGTGGGTGCACGGGCGACCCCGCGTATCGGCGCCCCGAACGTTCGACGGCTACCTCGACGGTGACATCCGGCGCCCCATCCGTGGCGAGGCGGGCGGCCCCGGTCGGGTGGAGGACGTGACCGGCGGACGCTTCCAGCAACTCCTCGCCCCGGCGTCCGGTCAACGTACGGACGCAGCGCAGGCGCGGCAGGCCGCCGACCGGGGCTACGGCAACCTGCACGACCAACTGCTGCTGGGCGGCCACGGCAGCTACTCGTTCCTGGTCACCGAGTGGGCGCACGGTGGTTCGCACGCCTGGGTGGCGCTCAACCAGAACGGCACAGTGCTCTACGTCGACCCGCAGAACGGCGTGGTCCGGGACCGGCCGCTCTACCCTGACGTGGTCGGCATCGACGCGCTGGTGCTGAGCGGAGACGGCAGACCGATGCCGCTCGGCGGACTACCCCGGGGCCGGTTCAGCGAACGGCCCGACCTGCCGGATCACCCGCCGACGTACGACGACGGCGGCCACGGCGACCCGTACATCAACCGGATGTACCTGCTCCTCGACGGCCCGGGTTCTTCGGGTGCCGATTTCGGCCGGGCCGAACCCGATGATGTTGCTCGATCAATGCCCAACCTCGCCCAGCTCACGAGTGCCGAGCTGGCAGTGCTCACAGAGCTGCGTGGGCGCGCTCTGGGCGCTGCTGACCAGGTCGAGGATGCTTTGGCTCAGGTCGGGCAGGACGTGACCGACGCGCTTGGCCTAGACGAACCAGTCCGATTACGGGATCGCGAGTATCGCGTCAAGGGGCTGGAATCGCTGGCACGGAAGTACCTCGACGAGGCCCGCGTCGCCACGATCGGGGCAACGGACTTTGCAGCAGGCGTCAATGATGTCCTGAGGTTTTGCTTCGAGGTGCCAGCGGGCCAGCATTACAGTAACGCCGTCGACCTAGTCCTTGCCGGCCTGACCGAAGCTGGCTTCTCAGTGCCGACTTCAGCCTGCAAGAACTTCTGGCGCCAGGGAAACCGGTTCTACGGACTGAATTGCACACTTCGTTCGCCGGACGGGATGCTGATCGAGTTGCAGCTGCACACTTCGGTGTCGCGAGAAGTGTGGCTGGCCACCCATGAGGAGTACGAGATCGTAAGGCGTCCTTCGGACAGTCCCGAACGACGAGTCGACGCGCTATTGCGAATGATTAGTGTGAACCGCGCTAGCGGCCTGCCGGATGCGCTGCCGAGCGGGCTCGATCTCCGCTTCCCGGCCAAGGATGCCACCTTCGCCAAGTGGATCAGCCAGAACGTCGGCGTCTGGCGCGAATACCGCGCCTGGCTGACTAGCCAAGGAACAAGCCTTGCACAGGTGGTGCAAGGGCTGGGGTTAGGGTCTCGTGACTTCCCCATAGCGCCGCAGGTTGCCGAAGAGTTGGAGCAGGAGATTGTTGAGCTATTACGTGATCTACCGGATCGATGAGCAGAGCGACGCGGCCGGCCTCTTCGTCATGGATGCGGGCCTAGGTCAGGCTGTTCTCTGGGATCATCGTGCCCGAGCTTGGGCCTACGATCCGGGGCTTGTAGTGCGCTTCCTCGACGACTACCGGAATGCGGACCGTTACAAGAACGTGAGCCGCGCTGACGCTGAGGCAGTGGTTGGAGCAGTCACCGGTGGTGAGACGCTGCCTGACGAAGGTTCAATCCGCGCCATCTTCAAGCGCGGCGGCGGTGTTCACTGAGGGGAACATTCCGATGGTCAGGGGTCTTGTGCTTCCCTCCTGCTACCTCTACTACCAGTCGCCTGTGAAGATCGTCGAGACTCCCGACGGCGGCGCCAGAGTTTGGCGGGTTGCGATCGACACTGGTGCTTGGCAGGAAAAGAACGACCTGTTTAGCGAGATCGTTTTCGACATCGGGGGCGACGTATTTCGGCGCACTCCTGAGGACTTCGTGCAGGAGGTGGAGGCGTTCCGGGCGCACTATCTCGAGGGCGAAGGTCCAATCTTCGCGCTCTACGAGACGGTGCGGTCGATCCAGCTTATTGCGGACGCCGAAGCGCGTCACGAGACGCCGAAGGAGCAGGCGCTCATTCGTGGGATTCGGCAGCGGACGTTCGTCATGTTCGAGGAGCAGCTTCGCGCAGCCGGTGATCCTGGCGCGGACCCCGACATAGCGAGAGTGAAGTAGGCACGCGTCGCGGATGGACAGACGGAGAGCGGTTCGGTGAGACCGGAGGACTGGAGGCTCGGCTGGTACGGACGCAGGTGCGGTACGAGCAGGCAGTCTTCGGTGGCAACGCGAAGTCGTTGGATGAGGCGGAGCGGGATCTCCCAGCGCTGGACGCGGATGTGGCGTTGGCTCGGGGGGCGGCTCCTGCACGCCCGTTTCCTGGAGACCGGGCTGGCGGCGGACAGTGGCGCGCGCGGGGTTGGCCGCTGGGTCGAGGAGGCCCGCGAGGAGTTGGGGCTGGCCTGAGCGTGGAAGCGGTCGGTGGGGGTGAAGCCCTGGCGGGGCCGAATAAGATCGACGCATGGCGAAATCCGGTACGCAGAGCGTCAGGTCCACCGTCTGGACCTGGCCGGTCGGCATCCTGATCGGTCTGGCGATCGGCATTCCCGTGTTCGGTGCGAAGGGTGGCGTCGCCTTCGGTGTCGCCCTCGGCATTGCCTTCGCGCTCGGCCTGGGTGCGATCAGGGGCCGGGTCGACGGTGACCCCGCTCGGGGTGGACCGGACGGTAGGGCCGCCGGGGATGGCGCCGACGCCTCGGGCCGAGGGTGATCGACTCCGGTTCCTTGAAGTCGGGGCATCCAAGGCCGTGGGATAGCCCGACTTCCGTGAAGCCGAGTGGATCATGGCGCACGCCGGGCGCGGCGGCCGCGGGGACAACCGGGCCGGGCACGGTTGCCGAGGCGGTGGCCGTACAGGAGGAGTTGCGGCCGCTGGTGGACCTGGTCGGGCCGGGGCCGAGCGCGCCCGCGACGGTGGCCGGCCTGGACGTCGCGTACGCCGAGGGTGGTGACCTGCTGGCGGCGGCCGTGACGGTCCTGGACGCCCGGACCTTCGCGGTGGTGGACTCCGCTGTCGGTGTGGGGCGACCCGCGTTCGCCTATGTGCCGGGGCTGTTCGCCTTCCGTGAGTTGCCCGCGTTGCTCGCTGCGCTCGACCGGCTGACCACCGTTCCGGACTTGCTGGTCTGCGACGGGCACGGGCTGGCCCATCCGCGCCGGTTCGGGCTGGCCTGCCACCTGGGGGTGGTCACCGGGTTGCCCGCGATCGGGGTGGCGAAGACGCCACTGGTCGGGGTGTGGGATCCGCCGGCCGCCGAACGGGGTTCCTGGTCGTCGTTGCGCGACGGTGGTGAGGTCGTCGGTCGGGTGCTGCGCACCCGGGACGGCGTGAAGCCGGTCTTCGTCAGCGTCGGCCATCGGATGAGCCTGGAGAACGCGACAGCGCAGGTGCTCGCGTTGACTCCGCGCTACCGGCTACCGGAGACCACCCGCACCGCCGACCGGCTGTGCCGCGACGCCCTCGCCGAGGCGGAGCAGGCTAGCTGACTGGCTGGTCAGTCCGGTCACCAGGTGGTCGGCGGGTGGATCTGTAAACCGTAACGCCGCCCACATGCGGGGCGCTCTATGACCGGTGGGACAGGTGGGCCGGTAGTAGCCTGACCCGCGGACCCCACCCGGGGAGAACGGCGAGGTAATCATGACAGTGCGTCGACGCGTGGCACGGCTCGCGGCGGTCTGCGGTCTTGCGGGCGGCCTGGTGATGCTCGGTGCGTCACCGGCGCTGGCCGATCAGGACTCGGTCCGGGTGGGCGCGGCCAGTAGCTTCGCCGCCGGCGGTTCCGCGCAGGGGGTGAACGTCGCGGTGCGTAAGCGCACCGACGGGTGCGTCCTGCTGCGTACCGCGCTGGCCTTCAGCCTGCAGGGTCTCCAGCCGAACCAGGTGGCGGTCGAGGTCAACGCGGGCGGGCGCTGGTTCCCGGTGGCCGTCTCCGGCGGCGCCGGCTCGGTGTCGACAGCGCAGACGTCACCCTTGAAGCCGACGTTGTGCAAGGGCAAGGGCATCACGGTGCGCTACCGGGTGGCGTTCGCGGCGGGTTCGCCGGGGGGCCGTCTCGTGGTCACGGGCGCGGGCATCAGCGCCGCCGGCCAGACGCTGGGTCGCGCCACCGACGCGGCGCGGCTGACCGGAGGGCGGGTCACTCCGTCGCCGACTCCGTCGCGGTCGAAGAAGCCGACGCCGACCCCGACCCCGAGCGAGGTCGCGACCGTCGACGAGGCGGTGAACCCTGCGGCGCAGGGTGGCGTCTCCGCGGCGCCGAACACCACTGCGACCGCCGCCGAGTCGTCCGGAGGAGGGTCGCCGGTGATGTACTTCGGCATTGTGCTGGTGGCGGTCGGACTGCTGCTCATCGTGCTGCTGTTCCGTCGTTCGCGGCAGGACCGGAAGCCGTCCGACGACGCGCCCGGCACCCTGCCGGGCAACCCCGGCGGCACCACCTACCGCGCCGGCGGTGGGTTGCCGGCCGCGCCCCCTCGCCCCGGTCAGGTGTACGGCCAGCAGCCGCCGGCCGCCGGCTGGGGTGGTGCGGTGCCGTCGCCGCGTCCCGCCACCGGCGGGGTTTACGGTGCCCGACCGGACACCCCCGCCCCGGAGGCCACCCAGCCGATGCCGGGTCGGCCCGACGGTCGCCCGAAGCCCGGTGACCCGCCCACCGACGGTGACGGCCGAACCGCGTTCATACCCCGCCTCCCCGGCTGAGCGGAGGACGGCCTGGCCCTCCGTTAGGCTCAGGATCGGTGTCTAACCTGCGGCCAAGGAGTGGAACACGTGTCTGATCTGTCCCAGATTGTGAAGGCCTACGACGTCCGCGGGACGGTGCCGGACCAGTGGGACGAACGGGCCGCCGAGGCGCTGGGCGCCGCCTTCACCCAACTGCTCAACTCCACCGACGAGCCGGGCGACGCCGTCGTCGTCGGGTACGACATGCGAGCCACCTCACCCGGCCTTGCCGCCGCCTTCGCCACCGGCGTACGCGCCGAGGGCCGCTCGGTGATCGAGATCGGCCTCGCCTCCACCGACCTGCTCTACTACGCGTCCGGCTCGCTCGACCTGCCCGGCGCGATGTTCACCGCCAGTCACAACCCCGCGCAGTACAACGGCATCAAGATGTGCCGCTCCGGCGCGCGCCCGATCGGCCAGGAGAGCGGCCTGGCCGAGATCCGGGAGCGGGCACAGGCCCTCCTGGACTCGGGTGACGCTCGTCCCGCCGGTGCGCCGACCCGGCCCGCCGAGCGGCGCGACCTGCTCCCCGACTACGCCGGCTACCTGCGCAAGCTGGTCGACCTCTCGGGCATCCGGCCGTTGAAGGTGGTCGTCGACGCCGGCAACGGCATGGGTGGCTTCACCGTTCCGACGGTGCTGGGCGACGCGGCCCTGTCGCCGCTGCCGCTGGAGATCGTGCCGCTCTACTTCGAGTTGGACGGCAGCTTCCCCAACCACGAGGCCAACCCACTTGACCCGGCGAACCTGGTCGACCTCCAGCGCGCTGTGGTCGAGCACGGGGCCGACATCGGGTTGGCCTTCGACGGTGACGCCGACCGGTGCTTCGTGGTGGACGAACGCGGCGAGCCCGTCTCACCGTCGGCGATCACCGCACTCGTCGCCGCCCGTGAGTTGGCCAAGCACCCGGGTTCCACGGTGATCCACGGCCTGATCACCTCCAGCGCCGTCGCGGAGATCATTCGGGAGCACGGTGGGAAGCCTGTCGTCGCCCGGGTCGGGCACTCCTTCATCAAGGCGGAGATGGCCCGCACCAACGCCGTCTTCGGCGGCGAGCACTCCGCGCACTACTACTTCCGGGACTTCTGGTTCGCCGACACCGGGATGCTCGCGGCGATGCACACGTTGGCCGCGCTGGGCGAGCAGTCGCTGCCGCTGTCGGTGTTCGCCGGTGAGTACGAGCGCTACGTCGCCTCCGGCGAGATCAACTCGACGGTGGCCGACCAGGCGGCGGCGGTGGCAGAGGTGCGCGCCGCGTACCCCGACGCGGTGGCCGACGAGATGGACGGGCTCACCCTGCGTTTCCCCGACGGCGCCTGGTTCAACCTGCGCGCCTCCAACACCGAGCCGCTGCTACGACTCAACGTCGAGGCGCCCAACCGGGATCGGATGGTCTCGCTCCGGGACGACGTGCTCGACCGCGTTCGCCGATAAGATCGCCTGCGCCGGTCGGCACCGCCGTCGGTCAAGCCGTACACGTGGAAGGAGCCGCGCCATGGCCCTGGATCCGCAGTTGCTCGAGATCCTTGCCTGTCCGGACACGCACCACGCCCCGCTCACCTATGACGCCGAGGCGCAGACGTTGACCTGTACGGAGTGCGGCCGGATCTTCGAGGTCCGCGACGACGTGCCGGTGCTGCTGCTCGACGAGGCGCGCGGCGGCCCCGGGCAGTCCTCATGATCGACGGTACGGCCGGGGTCAGCGGGCGTCGCGACGCCGACGAGGCCCTGCTCGACAACCCCCAGGCGTTGGCCGAGGCCGACCCGGGCGGCATGCTCCGGCACACGGCGTCGGCCGGTGCGCAGGTTCGTGAGAGCGCCGCGCTGGCAGCCGAGGCGAACCTCGCGGTGCTCGCCGACGACGGGCGGCCCCGAGCTGTCGTGATCGCCGGCATCGGCACCGCCGGGCGTACCGGGGACGTGCTGGCCACTGTCGCCGGGCCGCGCTGCCCGGTCCCGATCATCGGGCACCGCTCCGCCGGCGTACCCGGTTGGGTGGGCGCGGCCGACGTGGTGATCGCGGTGAGCGCGTCCGGACGTAGCCCGGAGGCGCTCGGCGCCGCCGAGGCGGCCCACCGCCGTGGTGCCCGACTCGTCGCCGTGGGTGCCCCGGACTCGCAGTTGCAGTCGATCGCCGAGCAGGCCCGGGCGCCGTTCATCCCGGTGCCCCGGCGTGCCCCGGCCCGAGCCAGCCTCTGGGCGCTCACAGTGCCGGTCCTGCTCGCCGCCCGTTCCCTCGGGCTCGTGAAGGTCAACGAGGCGGACCTGGCGGAGACCGCGGCCCGGCTCGACGCGGACGCCGACCGCTGCCGGTCCGCCGCCGAGTCCTTCGTCAACCCGGCGAAGTCACTGGCGCTGGGCCTGGCCGGCTCGATCCCCATCGTCTGGGGTTCGTCCCCGCTGGCCACTGTGGCGGCCCGCCGGTTCGGCGACACCCTGTCGGCGAACGCCCGCTACCCGGTGGTCACCGGAGCGCTGGGTGAGGCCGGGCGGGGTCGCGTCGGGCTGCTCGACGGCGTCTTCGGCGGCCTGGCCGAGGGGGAGCGGGACATCTTCGCCGACCGGGCCGAGGACGACGACGGTGAGGGCACCCGGCTGCGGCTGGTGCTGCTGCGCGACGGCGGGCTCAACGCCGAGGACGACACCGACGAGCCGCTCGCCGTCGAGGAGCGCCGTGCGGACGCGGTGCAGACCCTCGCCGAGCGCCGTGGCGTGCGGTGCGACGTGGTGACCGCCGAGGGTGGCTCCGCCCTGGAGCGGCTGGCCTCGCTGATCGCGGTCCCGGATTTCGCCTCGATCTACCTTGCCCTGGCCCACGGGTTGGACCCGATGGCCGTGCCGGCCATCACCGAGATGAAGGAGCTGTCGAACCAGTGAACGAACGCAATGGGCGGCGCGTCATGCGCGGACCGGTCGGCTTCGTACGGCGAAGCGGAGCGGTGGCATGAGCGCCAACGGTGGGACGAAGGCGATTGTCGCCGCTCTGCTGGCCAACGTCGGCATCGCCATCACCAAGTTCGTCGCGTTCCTGCTGACCAGCTCCTCGTCGATGTTGGCTGAGTCGGTCCACTCGGTTGCCGACTCCGGCAACCAGGCGCTGTTGCTGCTCGGCGGCAAGCGTGCCAAGCGGGCGGCCACCCCGGAACACCCGTTCGGGTACGGCCGGGAGCGCTACATCTACGCGTTCATCGTGTCCATCGTGCTGTTCAGCATCGGTGGTTTGTTCGCCCTGTATGAGGCGTACCACAAGTGGCACGACCCGCACGGGATCACCGAGTGGCACTGGGTGCCGGTCGTCGTGCTGGTGGCGGCGATCGTCATGGAGTCGTTCTCGTTCCGGACCGCCATCAAGGAGTCCAACCACGTCCGGGGCAACCAGTCCTGGGTGCGTTTCATCCGTCGCGCCAAGGCACCGGAGCTGCCGGTGGTGCTCCTGGAGGACTTCGGCGCGCTTGTCGGTCTGGTGTTCGCCCTGTTCGGCGTCACCATGACGTTGATCACCGGCAACGGCGAGTGGGACGCCGCCGGCACCGCGATGATCGGCATCCTGCTTGTCGTCATCGCCGTCGTGCTGGCCATCGAGACGAAGAGCCTGCTGCTCGGTGAGGGCGCCGAGGCGTCCGAGTTGGCCGCCATCGAGCGGGCCGTCACCGACGGCCCCGAGGTGGAGCGGATCATCCACATGAAGACGCTCTACCTGGGCCCGGAAGAGCTCATGGTGGCCGCCAAGATCGCCGTTCCGGAGTGGGAGAGCGCCCACGACCTGGCCCGTGGCATCAACGCCGTCGAGGCGCGGATCCGCGCCGCGGTGCCGATCGCCCGGGTGATCTACCTGGAGCCGGACGTCTACAGCGCCGCCGCCGCAGAGGCCGGCACCGGTGCCGCGGCCGACACCGCAGTTCCGCAGCCGCAGGACACGTCGGGCGACCCGGCCGGGCGGCCCGGGGGCTGACAGGTGGAGCCACTGTACGGGCCGATCCGGGACTACGCCTGGGGCTCGCGTTCGGCCATCGCCGTCCTTCAGGGGCGATCGGTGCCGAGCGCGGGCCCGGAGGCGGAGCTGTGGTTGGGGGCCCACCCGGGCGCTCCGGCCCACGTGGATCGTGCCGGTCTGCGGGTGAGCCTCTGTGACCTGGTGCGGGACGAGCCAGGGCAGTGGCTCGGCCAGCGGGTGTCCGAGCGGTTCGGCAGCCGGCTGCCGTTCCTGCTCAAGGTGCTCGCGGCCGACGCTCCGCTGAGCCTGCAGGCCCACCCGGACGCCGAGCAGGCGCAGGCCGGCTATGCGGCGGAGGTGGGGCGCCCCGAGGGGCAGCGCAACTACTCCGACCCGCACCACAAGCCGGAGTTGCTGGTCGCGCTCACCCCGTTCGAGGCGCTGTGCGGTTTCCGGGATCCGGCGGAGTCGGCCGAGGCGCTCGCCGCGTTCGGCGTACCGGCGTTGGCGCCTGTTGTCGCCGCGTTGCGGGCCGGGCCGGCGGGGTTGCGGACGGCGGTGCGGACGCTGCTGGGCTGGCCGGTCGCCAGGCGTCACGACCTACTGGCCGCTGTGGTGGCGGCGCCGACCGACGGCCCGGACGCGGAGCTGACCCGCCGGCTGGCCAAGGCGTACCCGGGGGATCCGGGTGCGCTTGTCGCGCTGCTGTTGCACCACCTGCGGCTGGAGGCGGGGGAGGCGATCTGGATGCCCGCCGGCAATCTGCACGCCTACCTGAGCGGCTGCGGCGTGGAGATCATGGCGGCCAGCGACAACGTGCTACGCGGCGGCCTGACCCCGAAGCGGGTGGACATCGACGAGTTGTTGCGGGTGCTGCGCTTCGAGGTGCTCGACGATCCGGTGCGGGCCGCGCAGCCGCTCGGGCCGGGAGTGGACTGGTGGCCCGTGCCGGTGGACGATTTCGCGCTGCACCGGGTGCGGGTCGACGCGGCGGTGCCCTCGGTGACGCTGCCGCTGCCCGGCCCTCGGGTGGTGCTCTGCGCCGGCGGTTCGATCACCGTCGACGACGGTGCCGGCGCGCTGACGCTGGCCTCCGGCGAGGCGGCGATCGGTACGGCGTTGGGAGCGCCGCTGCGGATCGACGGCGCCGGTGTGGCTTTCGTGGCGACGTCCGGGCTGCGCTGACTTCGGCTCGGGCGAAAGACGCAAGTCCGACTTTCCCGGAATAGCTTGACGTCGCCGTGCCTGAGTGTGACTCTATGAGTACGCAGCGTTATCGCGACGACGGTCCGAGAACGTGCGGGGGAACCAAACCGGGGGGATGCACGGGGCGGGCGGGACGTGGGCGGGAAGGTCCGTCCATCACCGACCGCCCCGTGCGCTGTCCGCGGACCGTGCCTGATGCCCGTCGCCGACGCGCGTAAGGTGGAGGGTCGGCGCAGACATCGTTCGACAGGAGCTTTCATGACCAGCACCCTCCCGGCGTCCGCCAGCGGCACGCCGTCCGAGGCCCGGCCGAGCACGCTCGCCGACGGCGACTTCAAGGTGGCGGATCTGTCGCTCGCCGAGTTCGGGCGTAAAGAGATCCAGCTCGCCGAGCACGAGATGCCCGGCCTGATGGCGATCCGTCGCGAGTTCGCCGAGGCGCAGCCGCTCGCCGGCGCGCGGATCACCGGCTCCCTGCACATGACCATCCAGACCGCCGTACTTATCGAGACGTTGGTCGCGCTCGGCGCGCAGGTGCGCTGGGCGTCCTGCAACATCTTCTCCACCCAGGACCACGCCGCCGCGGCGATCGTCGTCGGCCCGGACGGCACCCCCGAGGCTCCGGCCGGGGTTCCGGTGTACGCCTGGAAGGGCGAGACCCTGCCGGAGTACTGGTGGTGCACCGAGCAGGTGCTCGCCTGGCCGGACGGGCAGGGCCCCAACATGATCCTCGACGACGGCGGCGACGCCACACTGCTCGTGCACAAGGGCACCGAGTTCGAGCGGGCCGGGGCGGTCCCGCCGGTCGAGTCCGCCGACTCCGAGGAGTACGCGGTCATCCTCGAGCTGCTGCACCGCTCGCTCGGCGAGGACGGCCAGCGCTGGACCCGGATCTCCGCCGGCATCAAGGGCGTGACGGAGGAGACCACCACCGGCGTGCACCGGCTCTACGAGATGCACCGGGCCGGCACCCTGCTCTTCCCGGCCATCAACGTCAACGACTCGGTGACCAAGAGCAAGTTCGACAACAAGTACGGCTGCCGGCACTCGCTCATCGACGGCATCAACCGCGCCACCGACGTGCTGATCGGCGGCAAGATGGCGGTCGTCATGGGCTACGGCGACGTGGGCAAGGGCTGCGCCGAGTCGCTGCGCGGCCAGGGCGCCCGGGTCGTGGTGACCGAGGTCGACCCGATCTGCGCGTTGCAGGCCGCGATGGACGGCTACCAGGTCGCCACCCTGGACGACGTTGTCGAGCAGGCCGACATCTTCATCACCGCCACCGGCTGCTTCGACGTCATCACCAACGAGCACATGGCCCGGATGAAGCACCAGGCCATCGTCGGCAACATCGGCCACTTCGACAACGAGATCGACATGGCCGGGCTGGCCAAGCGGTCCGACGTCGAGCGGATCAACATCAAGCCGCAGGTCGACCTGTGGCGCTTCGCCGACGGGCACGCCATCATCGTGCTCTCCGAGGGCCGCCTGCTGAACCTGGGCAACGCGACCGGGCACCCGAGCTTCGTCATGTCGAACTCGTTCGCCAACCAGACGATCGCCCAGATCGAGCTCTTCACCAAGACCGAGGAGTACCCGATCGGCGTCTACGTGCTGCCCAAGCACCTGGACGAGAAGGTGGCCCGGCTGCACCTCGGCGCGCTCGGCGCCAAGCTGAGCACGCTGACCAAGGAGCAGGCCGCCTACCTTGGCGTCTCCACTGAGGGTCCGTTCAAGCCGGATCACTACCGCTACTGATCGACATCTCCGGACCGGGTCGGCTGTTCGCAGCCGGCCCGGTTCGTCGTCTCCGCCCCCGGCTGGACGGGTTCAGCGTCTGGCCGCCGCCGGTTCAGCCCGAACGGGGGCCGCGCCGGGTGGGCCGGAACCACGTCCAGACGCACCAGATCAGCCAGCCGACCGACACGACGGTGGCCAGCGCCCGCAGGCGTAGCGCGCTGAGCAGCAGCACCACGGCCAGCACCGCCAACCACGGCAGGAATCCCCTCACGGCGGGGATCCTTCCACAGTCGGCCGGCGCCAGGCCGGCTGCCGGGCGGTCGTCGGTTCTCGTCTTGGGCCCAGTGAGCTTGTCGTGAACGACTTGACGAGGGCCCTGAGCAGGGAGGAAGGTATGCCTGCCCTAAGTCAGCTAAGGCGTGCCTAACCTATTCGGAGCCCGGATGTTCGCCACCTACCTGATCGGTCTGCGGGAAGGGCTGGAAGCCACACTCGTGGTCAGCATCCTCGTCGCCTTCCTGGTGAAGTCGCAGCGCCGGGACCGGCTGCCGCAGGTCTGGGCGGGCGTCGGCCTGGCCGTGGCACTGTCGGTGCTCTTCGGCTGGCTGATCGAGTACACGTCCACCTCGCTGCTGGCGAGCTACGACGACCGGGAGTTGTTCGAGGCGATCACCTCGGTCGCCGCCGTGGTCTTCGTGACCTGGATGATCTTCTGGATGCGCCGGGCCGCCCGGACCATCGCCGGCGAACTGCGGGGCAAGCTGACCGAGGCGCTGGCCGTCGGGTCCCTCGCCGTCGCCGGCATGGCCTTCCTCGCGGTGATCCGCGAGGGCCTGGAGACCGCGCTGATCTTCTACTCGGCCGCCCAGGGCGCGGCCGGCGACAGCGGCCCGCTGCTCGCGTTGATCGGCGGGATCGTCACCGCCGTGGTCCTCGGCGTGCTGCTCTACGCCAGCGCCCTGCGGATCAACCTCAGCAAGTTCTTCACCTGGACCGGCGCGCTGCTGATCCTGGTCGCCGCCGGCATCCTCAAGTACGGCGTGCACGACTTCCAGGAGGCCGGCGTCCTGCCCGGTCTGAACGACCTGGCCTTCGACATCACCGGCGCGCTCGACCCGAGCACCTGGTACGCGGCCCTGCTCGCCGGCATGTTCAACGTGACTCCCGCGCCCACGGTGCTGGAGACGATCGCCTGGGTCGCGTACGCCGTACCGGTGCTCCTGCTCTTCCTGCGACCGGCCCGGCGCAAGCCGGCGCCCACCGCGACCACCACCACCGTCAGCGAGCGCGGGGCCGACACCGGCACCGAGGCCGAGGCCGAGGCGGCGTCCTCGCCGCAGCGTGCCTGACCAACGAGGAGAGACAGTCCAGATGCGTACCACCCAGTTCTTCGCGCTGGCCGCCGCCGGCGTGCTGGCTACGGCCGGTGTGGCCGCCTGCTCCGACTCCGACAAGGGTGACTCGGCCGCGTCCGGCGGGCCGATCGTGGTCAAGGCCAGCGACACCGCCTGCGAGGTCGGCTCGACCGACCTGGGCGCCGGCACCGCCACCTTCAAGATCACCAACTCGGGCGCGAAGGTGACCGAGTTCTACGTGTACGCCGACGGCGACCGGGTGATGGGCGAGGTGGAGAACATCGCCCCCGGGCTGAGCCGCGAGCTGCACGTGGAGTTGCCGGCCGGCACCTACCAGACGGCCTGCAAGCCGGGGATGAGTGGCAAGGGCATCCGGGGCGCGCTCAAGGTCAGCGGGTCGGCGCAGCCGCTCACCGCTGACGCCGCGCTGGGTGACGCCACCGACAACTACCAGCGCTACGTCAAGAGCCAGACCGCCGCGCTGTTGGACAAGACCGAGGAGTTCGTCGGCGCGGTCAAGGCAGGCGACGTGGCGAAGTCCAAGGCGCTCTACCCGGTCGCCCGCACCTACTGGGAGCGGATCGAGCCGGTCGCCGAGATCTTCGGCGACCTCGACCCCAAGATCGACGGCCGCGAGGAGGTCATCGAGGAGGGGATGGAGTTCACCGGCTTCCACCGGATCGAGAAGGACCTCTGGCAGTCCGGCGACATCAGCAAGGACGGCCCGATCGCCGACCGCCTGCTGGTCGACGTCAAGGAGATCGTGGCCAAGGCGAACGCCGAGAAGCTCTCCCCGCTCCAGCTCGCCAACGGTGCCAAGGAACTGCTCGACGAGGTGGCCAGCGGCAAGATCACCGGCGAGGAGGACCGCTACTCGCACACCGACCTGTGGGACTTCGCCGCCAACCTCGAAGGTTCCAAGGCCGCCGTGTCCGCCCTGCGTCCCGCGTTGCAGCAGCGCTCGCCGGAGCTGGTCACCCAGCTGGACACCGAGTTCACCAACGTCGAGGGGCTGCTCGGCAAGCACCGCGACGGCGACGGGTGGAAGCTGCACACCGCGCTGAGCAAGGCCGAGCTCAAGGAGCTCTCCGACGGGATCAACGCGCTCGCCGAGCCGATCAGCAAGGTCGCCGCGGCCGTCGCGAAGTGACCACCTGGCAGAGAGAGTCGAGTCGATGAGCGGGAGCAGGTTCACCCGGCGCCGGGCGATCACCCTGGCCGGCGCCGGAGTGGCGGGGGTCGCCGGAGTGGCGGCCGGTGCGGGGGCGCTGCTGAATGGCTCCCATGGTCCGGCCGCGGCGAGTGACCACCCGGCCGGGGCGGTGACGTTCCACGGAGAGCACCAGGCCGGCATCGTCACCCCGGCGCAGGACCGGCTGCACTTCGTGGCCTTCGACGTGATCACCAAGGACCGGGCCCGACTCGTCGAACTGCTCCAGGAGTGGACGGCCGCCGCAGCCCGGATGACCGCGGGGCGCGACGCCGGGGTGCTGGGTGCGGTCGGTGGGATGCCGGAGGCCCCACCGGACGACACCGGCGAAGCGCTCGGCCTGCCTCCCTCGCAGCTCACCCTCACCATCGGGTTCGGGCCGACGCTGTTCCGCGACGCCGACGGGCGGGACCGCTTCGGCCTCGCCGACCGCCGGCCCGCCGCCCTCGCCGAGCTGCCGAAGTTCCCCGGTGACGCGTTGCAGCCGCAGCTCTCCGGCGGCGACCTCTGCGTCCAGGCCTGCGCCAACGACCCGCAGGTGGCGGTGCACGCGATCCGCAACCTGGCCCGGCTCGGCATGGGCGTGGTGAGCGTCCGCTGGTCGCAGCTCGGCTTCGGCCGCACCTCGTCGACCTCTCGGGAGCAGGCCACCGCGCGCAACCTCTTCGGGTTCAAGGACGGCACTGCCAACCTCAAGGCCGAGGACACCGAGCTGCTGCGCGACCAGTTGTGGGTGCAGCCGGGCGACGGGCCGGACTGGATGGCCGGAGGCTCGTACCTGGTGACCCGCAAGATCCGGATGCTCGTGGAGACCTGGGACCGGACCTCCCTCGCCGAGCAGGAGGAGATCGTCGGCCGGACCAAGGGCAGCGGCGCGCCGCTGGGTCGCAGCGACGAGTTCGACGAGCCCGACTTCGCCGCCCGTGGCGCGGACGGGAAGCCGGTGATCGCCGAGCACGCCCATGTCACGCTGGCCCACCCGAGCCGGAACGGCGGCGCCCAGCTGCTGCGCCGGGGTTACAACTTCGTCGACGGATCGGACGGCCTCGGCCGACTCGACGCGGGCCTCTTCTTCATCGCCTACCAGCGCGATCCACGCCGTCAGTTCGTGCCGATCCAGACCCAGTTGGCGCGGCACGACGTGATGAACGAGTACCTGCGACACGTCTCCAGCGGGGTGTTCGCCTGTCCTCCCGGGGTACGCGACGGCGGGGATCACTGGGGGCGTGGGCTGTTCGGCTGACAGTCGTCCGGATGGCGACAACCGAATCGGCCCGGCCTGCGGTGGCGCCAGGCGGCGCCGAAGGGGGATCATGGTGGCAGCCTGGCGACGGCCCGTCCGCGCGCCACGCACCGCAGCCGTGGCGCCGCCGCCGCGGACCGCGAGCACCGTTTTGACGGCGGCGCGAAGCGTTACCGGCGGACGCCGGTCCCACCGAACTGAATGAGGATGCAATATTAATCCCATGAGAGCCCGCGTACTGGTGGTCGACGATGACCCCGCGCTCGCCGAGATGCTCGGCATCGTGCTGCGCAGTGAGGGTTTCCTGCCCTCTTTTGTGGCGGACGGCGAGCGGGCGTTGGCCGCCTTTCGCGACAGCCGTCCCGATATCGTGCTGCTCGACCTGATGCTTCCCGGTATGAGTGGTATCGACGTGGCCCGGTCGATCCGGGCGGAGTCCGGCGTGCCCATCGTCATGCTGACCGCCAAGAGCGACACCGTGGACGTCGTGCTCGGCCTGGAGTCCGGCGCCGACGACTACGTGGTCAAGCCGTTCAAGCCCAAGGAGCTGGTGGCCCGGATGCGGGCCCGACTGCGCCGAGGCGAGGACGTGGCCCCGGAGATGCTCACCATCGGGCCGCCGGACAACCAGATCACCATCGACGTGCCCGCGCACACGGTGAGCCGCAACGACGAGGAGGTGAAGCTGACGCCGCTCGAGTTCGACCTGCTGGTCGCGCTCGCCCGCAAGCCGCGTCAGGTCTTCACCCGCGAGGTGTTGCTCGAACAGGTCTGGGGCTACCGGCACGCTGCCGACACCCGTCTGGTCAACGTGCACGTCCAGCGGTTGCGAGCCAAGATCGAGCCGGACCCGGAGCGACCGGAAATCATCCTCACCGTGCGGGGCGTGGGTTACAAGGCAGGGACCGGATAGCCTGGTCGCACTGTGTCGACCACGCCGCCCCCACCCTCCCCGAGTACGGCTGCCCGCCGGCCCAGCGCCGGCGGGGAGCTCTGGCGTGCGGTGAGCGGTCGGGTCGCTCGTGCTGTGGGTCGGGCACACCAGACCTGGCGTCGCTCGCTCCAGGTCCGGGTCGTGACCATCACCCTTGTCGCGTCCAGTCTGCTGGTCGGCGGGTTCGCGTTCCTGATCGCTGACAAGATCACCACCATCCTGCTCGACAGCGCTCGCAGCGACGTCCGGCAGCGGGTGACCAGCGGTGCCAGCTACGCGGCCAAGCAGGTCTCCTTCTACGGGCAGCCGCAGGAGGCGCAGCTCCAGGAGACCATCGACGGCACTGTCAACTACCTGGCCGGCGGCGACCCCCAGCAGACCAGCGGGGTGGTGGTGGCGATCACCGCCGACGACTATCCCAACGACATCCAGACGCGCACCTCCCCGTCGGCGAACGTGCAGTCGCTGATCAGCCCCGAGCTTCGGGCCGCGATCGCCGACGGCAAGGTGGCCAGTCAGATCCGCACCGGGCGACTCACCGGCGGGACCACCAAATACCTGGTCTACGGCTCGCCGGTGCCCACCCGCTTCGGCCAGATCGAGCTCTACTACCTGGTCCCGCTGGGTCGGCAGGACGTCACCGCCGGCGACGCCCGCGCGACAGTGGTGGCCACCGGGGTCGCGCTGGTGATCCTGCTCGGGTTGCTCGCGGCGCTGGTCACCCGGCTGGTGGTCAACCCGGTCCGGGTCGCCGCACGAACCGCCCAGCGGCTCTCCGCCGGCCTGCTCGACCAGCGGATGGTGGTCAATGGCGAGGACGACCTGGCTCTGCTCGCCGCGTCGTTCAACCAGATGGCCACCAACCTGCAACGGCAGATCCTGCGCCTGGAAGAGATGTCCCGGTTGCAGCGCCGCTTCACCTCGGACGTCTCCCACGAGCTGCGTACCCCGCTGACCACGGTCCGGATGGCCGCCGACCTGATCTTCGCCGAGCGCGACGAGTTCGACCCGGCGGTCGCCCGCAGCGCCGAGCTGCTCCAGGCCGAGTTGGACCGATTCGAGGAGCTGCTCACCGACCTGCTGGAGATCAGCCGGTTCGACGCGGGCTTCGCCATGCTGGACTCCGAGCCGACCGACCTGGTCCCCGTGGTGCACCGGGTGGTCGACCGGCTGGCTGGCCTGGCCGAGCGGGTGGGCGTACCGATCGAACTCGACCTGCCGGGCACGCCGGTGATCGCCGAGGTCGACCCGCGCCGGGTCGAGCGGGTGTTGCGCAACCTGGTCGGCAACGCCGTCGAGCACGGTGAGGCGCGCCCGGTGCTGATCACCCTCGGCATCGACGAGACCGCCGTGGCGATCACCGTCCGCGACCACGGTGTGGGGCTGAAGGTGGGCGAGGAGAAGCTGGTGTTCAACCGGTTCTGGCGGGCGGACCCGTCCCGGGCGCGGCAGACCGGGGGCACCGGGCTGGGCCTGTCGATCAGCCTGGAGGACGCCCGGCTGCACGGCGGTTGGCTGGAGGCGTGGGGTGCTCCCGGGCAGGGCGCGCAGTTCCGGCTCACCCTGCCGGCCCGTGCGGGCGATCGGCTGACCACCTCACCGCTGCGGCTGGTGCCGGCCGACGCCGCCCTGCCGTTCGGCGGCCCCCGCGACGGTGGGCCACTGGCCATCGGTCCCGGCACCGGCGGGGCACTGGCGATCGGCCCGGCTCCGGCCGGAGACGGACAGCGGACGGAGGTGCGCTCGTGAGACGGCCGACTCTGCTCGGGACCCTCGGCGTGATGGTGCTGCTGGGCGCCGGCTGCGGCATCCCGGCGGCATCCGACGTGCGGGTGGACGGCAAGGGCGGCGCCGCGACCGGGGCCGGTGTGATCAGTCGGGGCAGCGAACCACCGACGCGGACGGCCAGCGGCAGCGTCAACGAGACGTTCGTCCGCAACTTCCTGTCCGCCGCCGCCGGCGAGCCGGATCGGGCGTACGAGCGGGTCAAGGCGTTCATCGCCCCGGAGGACAAGACCCGCCTACAGGACAAGAAGGGCAGCGAGGTCGCGCTGAACGTGGTTCGGCTGCGCGAGGCGGTCTACACCCTCAACAGCGACTCGACCACGACCGTGAAGATCACCGTGCAGCAGATCGGGGTGCTGCGGACCAACGGCACCCTGGCTCCACCGGTGGCGACCGAGACGGAGTACGAGTTCGGCCTGCGCAGCGCGTCCTTCAACGGCGGCGTCAACGATGACCGGGCCGGCCTCTACATCATCAACCCGCCCAACGTGCTGCTGCTCAGCGACACCGCACTCAGGGAGTATTACCAGGACGAGACGATCTACTTCTGGAGTTCGGACCGGAGCCGCCTGGTGCCCGACCAGCGCTACCGGCCGCAGGCGGTGCCGGTCGAGCGGCAGGTCAACGAGGTGGTGAAGTGGCTGGTCGGCGGCCCCTCCGACTGGTTGCGGCCGGGAGTCGTCGGGCTGCCGGACCGCACCGAGCTGATCAACAACGCCACCGGCGGCAACGGCCGGTGGGAGGTCAACCTGGACATGTCCGGTGACGACCAGAGCGGGATCGACCAGCTGATCACGCAGATCGCCTGGTCGTTGGGTGACCTCCCCGGTCAGCTGGAGTTGAAGATCCGCAACAACGCGCAGCCAGTGGTGGACCTGAGCGAGCGACGAGACTCCCGGGAGCTCTACCCGTACGCCGCCAGCCCGCAGCGGTTCGGCGTGTACGACGGCGTGATCCACCCACTCGACTTCGACGGCGAGCCCAGCGGCACTGTGCCGTTGACACCCGAGGCCAACCGTAACGTCGTCTCCGCCAGCCTCGGGCTGGCCAAGGACCGCCGGATCCTCGCCGCGATGGTGGTCGCCGACGGCAAGAACCGGTACCGACTCGCAGTGGGCACAGGTGCCGACCCGGTCCCCGTCGTCAGCCGCAGCGCCACCGAATACTCCTCGATCGGCCGACCGGTCTGGCTGCGTACCGTCGACAACCGCCCCAGCCGCGGCCTGGTGGTGGCCGACGGGCAGCTCTACCGGTTCGACGAGGCGGCCCGGATGTATCCGGTGCCGCTCAACCTGCCCTCCGCCGCGGTCACCGCTGTGGCCGCCGCGTTGGACGGCCAGCGGGTGGCGCTGATCGCCGGCGGCCGTCTCTACGTCGCCGCTGTCAACCTCGACGGCGGCGGGGCCTCCCTCGGCCCGCCCCGAGAGTTGGTCACCTCGCTGACCAACCCGACGGCTGTCGACTGGGGCAGGGAGGACCAGCTGGTGGTGGCGGGGTCGGTCGGCCAGCCGGCGATCTACGAGATCAGTGTCGACGGCGCCCTGGAGACGCCGTTGCGGACCGACCTCGGCGCCAAGGTCACCCACCTGACCGCGTACCCGACCAACCGCGGTGTGCGGGCGCCCAGCGGGGCGTACATGTACGAGGCGAACGGGGTGGCCTACCGCAGCAGCCCGTTCGAACGGATCGAGCCCGGCCGGGTACGCGACATCGCCCCGGTGCCGACCGGTGTCCGGCCGAGCAACCCGTCGGCACCGTTCTTCCTCTACTGACACTGTGAGCGGGCTCTGGGCGGACCTCGCCGACCTGGTGCTGCCCGCCGACTGCGCTGGTTGTCGGGAGCGCCGCCCCGGCCTGCGGCACGGGGTCTGCCCAGGCTGTGTCGCGGCGCTCGGTGCATTGCGGCCACGGACGGTCCGCCCCACCCCCGCCCCGCCGGGTCTGCCGCCCTGCGTCGCCCTCGGCCCGTACGAGGGTCCGCTGCGCGAGGCCCTGCTGGCGTACAAGGAACACGGTCGACACGGGCTGGCTCGCCCGCTCGGCGCGCTGCTCGCCGAGGTCGTCGGGGCGGCCGTCGGTGGGGCCCGTCCGCTGGCGCTGGTTCCGGTCCCGGACACCGCGGCGGCGGCCCGGTCCCGCTACGGAGACCATCTCGACCGGCTGGCCCGGCACTGCGCGGCCCGGCTCAACCGGAGCGGTTGGGCGGTGCGGGTGCACCGTCCGCTGCGGGCGTCGCCCCGGCCCGACTCGCTCACCCTGGACAGCGCCGGGCGCGCGGCGGCGGCCGAGGCGGCCTTCCAGCCCCGTTCGACCGGGCCGGTCCGGGGTCGTGCCGCGGGTGCGTCGCCGGTCGTGGTGCTGCTCGACGACATTGTCACCACCGGCGTTACCCTCGCCGCCGCGAGCCGGGTGCTGACCGCGACAGGATGGGCACCGAGTGTCGCGGCGGTGCTCGCGGCGACCGAGAAAAGACACCAGTCGTAACCGATTGTGTTTCCGTTTCACCCGTTGGTGTATGAGCTGCGAAAAATCCTGGGCCGTCTCGGCAACATGGGGTGACTGCCGGGCAAACAAGAGTTAGCGTTTCGCTGTCGGGGGTAGGAGGTCGTTCCAACCACCCCTGGCGGTGAGAGGAGGCGTAGCCGTACCAACCGGTCGACGCCAGCGGGTCTCCCCACGGCGCGCGGCCGGGTAACCGGATCGAAGACCGTCCGAACAAGGGAGGTCACGTGGACATCGTGGTCAAGGGCCGAAACGTCGAAGTGCCGGACCATTACCGGGTACACGTAGCCGAGAAACTCGCGAAGATCGAACGCTACGACCACAAACTTATTCGCGTTGATGTCGAGCTGTTTCACGAGCGCAATCCGCGCCAAGCCGACCACTGCCAGCGGGTGGAGATCACCTGCGTTTCCCGAGGTCCGGTGATTCGGGCCGAAGCCTGCACTAACGACTTCTACAGCGCGCTCGACGCGGCCATCGCGAAGCTCGACACCCGGCTGCGCCGCGCTGCCGACCGCCGCCGCGTACACCGGGGTCGGCACGCGCCGATCTCCGTCGCCGAGGCCACAGCGGGCCTGCCGGTCGCGGACCTGGTGCCCAGCGCGCTGAGCGCGCCGAGCGATGGCGCCCGCGCCGGCACCGCTGTCGCGGAGCGGGTCGAAGAGGAGCAGGACGACCAGCCGTGGCACATCGCCCGGGAGAAGGTGCACCCGGCCGAGCCGATGACCATCGACGACGCGTTGTTCGAGATGGAGTTGGTCGGCCACGACTTCTACCTTTTCCAGGACAAGGAGTCCGGCCGCCCGAGCGTCGTCTACCGGCGCCACGCGTACGACTACGGCATCATCTCCCTCGCCACTGACAGGTAGCCGATCCGCGTCGATCATGGAGTTGTGGTGGGGAACGCCCACCACAACTCCATGGTCCGTCAGCGGAGGTCGGCGGGGAGCAATGCGAAGGTCAGGTCGTCCAGGCGGGCGCCGGCCAACCCGGGCAGCCGGCCGCCCTGAAGGGCCTCGCGCCGGAAACCGACCCGCTCCAGCACCCGGTGCGACGCGGTGTTGTCCGGCACCGTGCCGGCCGACAGCCGGGCGACACCGGCCGCTCCGAACGCCCAGCCCGCGAGCAACCTGACCGCCCGCGTCGCGTACCCCCGGCCGCGCCAGTCCGGCAGCAACGCGTAGCCGACCGACGCCTCGCCGGCGGCCACATCGGTGTACGACAAGCCGCAACTGCCCACCGGTTCGCCGCTGGCCACGTCCGTGATCATCAGCCGGGCGATCTCGCCGGTCAGCCAGCCGCTCTGCGCGAGACGACAACGCCGCTCCATCGCCTCACGGGTCGGCGGCACCGGCGGCGCCTGGTTCGCCACCACCTCGGGTCGGCTGTGTAGTCGGTAGATCAGCGCCGCGTCGTCCGGCCCGAGTGGGCGCAACGCCACCACCTCGTCGGTGAGCACCCCGCCGGGCAGGTCGGGCAGCAGGCGGGCGACCGGGCCGGGCGGATCACCGACGACGCGTACCCAGGCCAGCAGGTCGTGCCGACCCGCGTCGCGGGACGCACCGGCCGACCGGCGCAGACCCTCGTAGCGGAAGCCGGCGGCCAGCGCGACCCGCTGGCTCGGGCCGTTCTCCGGATCGGTGAGCAACTCCAGTCGGGCTGCCCCGGCGGCGAACGCGTGCTCGCTCAGCGCGCGGGTCGCCGCGGCGGCCAGCCCGCGACCACGCGCCGCCGGTCGCATCCAGTAACCGATCTCCAGCTGACCCCGGGCGGGCACCGGGTTGTTCAACCCCACAGCGCCGAGCAGCCGGTCGGTAGCGGGGTCCGCGACGGCGTACGCCGTGCCGCCGCCGGCCCAGGCCGCCGGCGCGCCGACGTCGATCCACCAGCGGGCGTCGGTAGCGGTGTACGGCGTCGGCAGGCTCGACACGAACCGTTGAGTCAGCGGGTCCGCGCAGCCGTCCACCACGTCGGCGTTGTCCTCAGCGCGAAACGGGCGCAGCCGCACCCCGTGCGCCTCGACGACCGGCCGCAGACTCATCCCAGATCCTTCGCGAGAAGCGCCCCGACCCACACGTCCACCCGCTCGCCCCGGTGCTGCACGCCGCCCCGGGCGATCCCCTCGACCAGGAAGCCCGCCTTCTCCGCCGCCCGGCGGGAGGCGGTGTTGCCCACGTTCGCCTTCCACTCGATCCGCGCCAGGCCCAACGTGCTGAAGCCCCAGGCGCTGAGCGCGACCAGCGCGGCTGGCAGATAACCCCGCCCCCGGGCCGTCGGCGCGGTCACGAAGCCGACGTCGGCCACCAGCGGGTCGGCGGGGGAGAGCCGCAGGTCGAGCGTGCCCGCGTACCGGTCGTCGGGGTCGGCGATCACGAAGCAGGCGGCGTCCCCCCGAGCCCAGGCGTCCCGGCCGTAAGCCTGGTAGCCCTGCGCGTCGGCGCGCTCGTACGGGTCCGGCACTGTCGTCCAGCGGATGGTTTCCGGGTCCTGGGAGGTCTGCACCACGGCGTCCAGATCCTTCTCCTCCATGGGCCGCAGCCGCAGCTCGCCGTCCCCGGTCTCGGCGAACAGAACGGGCTGTGGGCGGCCGAAGACGGCGGCCCGCCGGGCGGCGAGGGTGCCCGGACCGGCCGGACCGGTCGACCCGGCGGCCGGTACCTCGCCGGGCAGCAGTGAGCCGATCCAGCCGTCCGTGCTGCCGGGCAGCGCCGGGTTGGCCAGCCGCAACCGGCCTTCGATCCGGAAACCGGCCCGGAGGGCCACCAGCCGGGAGGCGTGGTTGCCCACCTCGGCCTGCCAGATGAGCCGGCGAAGCCCGATGGTGTCGAACGACCAGCGGGCCACCGCCCGGGTGGCCCGGACCATCACGCCCCGACCACGCGCCCAGGGAGCCGTCCAGTAGCCGATCTCACCGGTGCCGTCCTTGTGGATCGAGATGAGCCCGCTGGAACCCAGCAGCTCCCCGGTGTTCGGATCGCAGACCGCGAACGGTGCCCCGGTGCCCTCGGCCCAGGCCTTCCGGCTCATCTCGGTGACAAATCCGTGGGCGTGTTCCGGCCGGTACGGGCGCGGTACGGTGGTCCAACGCTGAATGTCCCGGTCCTGGCAGGCTCGGTGCACGGCCTCGGCGTCCGCCTCCCGCCAGGGCCGCAGCAGCACGCCGTCCTCGATGATCTCCACGGGTTCCACTCGTGCATCCTGCCGTAGCGTTCGCCGACGGCGTAACCGGATAACGTTTGGAGCGTGTGCCGGACGCGAGTTATGTCGGGTTCGGCGGGGTCGAGCACCGCCACCAGTGACCATCGGGCCGATGGAGCGCCTACGATGGTTCGAGACTGTCTAGGGGAGCGTTGATCCGTGTCGATTCTGGAAAAGGTCCTTAACGCGGGCGAGGGCCGCATGGTGCGACGGCTCAAGGCCATCGCCGCCGCCGTCAGCTCAATCGAGGACGACTACGTCAACCTCACCGACGAGGAACTGGCCGGCATGACCGAACAGTTCCGGGAGCGGCTCGACGAGGGTGAGACCCTCGACGACCTGCTGCCGGAGGCGTTCGCGGTGGCCCGCGAGGCGGCCGCCAGGGTGCTCGGCCAGCGCCCGTACGACGTCCAGGTGATGGGCGGCGCGGCGCTGCACTTCGGCAACATCGCCGAGATGAAGACCGGTGAGGGTAAGACGCTGACCTCGGTCATGGCTGTCTACCTCAACGCGCTCTCCGGCAAGGGCGTCCACGTGATCACGGTCAACGACTACCTCGCCCAGCGTGACGCGGCGTGGATGGGCCGGGTGCACGAGTTCCTCGGGCTGACCGTCGGCGTGGTGCTGCCCAACCGGCCGGCCACTGAGCACAAGGCCGCCTACGAGTGCGACATCACCTACGGCACCAACAACGAGTTCGGCTTCGACTACCTGCGCGACAACATGGCGTGGTCGAAGGAAGAGCTGGTGCAGCGCGGGCACAACTTCGCGGTGGTCGACGAGGTCGACTCCATCCTGATCGACGAGGCCCGCACCCCGCTGATCATCTCCGGCCCGGCCGAGCACTCCGCCCGCTGGTACGGCGAGTTCGCCGGTGTGGTGGCCCGGCTCCAGCCCGGCACCGACGGCGAGGGCGACTACGAGGTCGACCACTCCAAGCGCACCATCGCGGTGACCGAGCGGGGTGTCGCCAAGGTCGAGGACCGGCTCGGCATCGACAACCTGTACGAGTCGGTGAACACGCCTCTGGTCGGCTACCTCAACAACGCCATCAAGGCCAAGGAGCTCTACAAGCGCGACAAGGACTACATCGTCAGCGACGGTGAGGTCCTGATCGTCGACGAGTTCACCGGTCGCATCCTGCACGGCCGTCGCTACAACGAGGGCATGCACCAGGCGATCGAGGCCAAGGAGGGGGTGGAGATCAAGCAGGAGAACCAGACCCTGGCCACCATCACCCTCCAGAACTACTTCCGCCTCTACGAGAAGCTGTCCGGGATGACCGGTACGGCGCAGACCGAGGCGAGCGAGTTCAACAAGGTCTACAAGGTCGGCGTCGTGACCATCCCGACCCACCGCCCGATGGTTCGCGAGGACCGGCCCGACGTCATCTACAAGACGGAGAAGGCCAAGTTCAACGCCGTCATCGAGGACATCGCCGAGCGGCACCAGATGGGTCAGCCGGTGCTGGTCGGCACCGTCTCGGTGGAAAACTCCGAGATCCTCTCCCAGTTGCTGCGCCGCCGTGGCATCCCGCACAACGTGCTGAACGCCAAGTTCCACGCCCGGGAGGCCGAGATCGTCGCCCAGGCCGGGCGTAAGGGCGCAGTCACCGTGGCGACCAACATGGCCGGCCGCGGCACCGACATCCTGCTCGGTGGCAACGCCGAGTTCCTCGCCGCGAACGAGCTGCGCCAACGCGGCCTCGACCCGCTGGAGAACGAGGAAGAGTACGCCAAGGCGATGGAGGAGGTCCTTCCCACCTGGAAGCAGGCCTGCGACGCCGAGGCGGAAGAGGTCTCGGCCGCCGGCGGCCTCTACGTGCTGGGCACCGAGCGGCACGAGTCCCGGCGGATCGACAACCAGCTGCGTGGTCGCGCCGGCCGGCAGGGCGACCCGGGCGAGTCCCGCTTCTACCTGTCCCTTCAGGACGAGCTGATGCGGCGCTTCCGGGCCGGAGCGGTCGAGGCGGTGATGGAGCGCTTCAACATCCCGGAGGACGTGCCCATCGAGTCGAAGATGGTCACCCGGCAGATCAAGAGCGCCCAGGCCCAGATCGAGGGCCAGAACGCCGAGATCCGCAAGAACGTGCTCAAGTACGACGAGGTGCTCAACAAGCAGCGCCAGGTCGTCTACGCCGAGCGGCTCCGTGTGCTCAACGGTGAAGACCTCTCCGACCAGGTCCGCAACATGATCGACGACACCGTCGAGGCGTACGTGCGGGGCGCCACCTCCGACGGCTACGGCGAAGACTGGGACCTTGAGCAGCTCTGGTCCAGCCTCAAGCAGCTCTACCCGGTCGGCGTGACGATCGAGGAGTTGGAAGAGGAGGCCGGTGGCTCCCGGGCCGGCATGGACGCCGACTTCCTGGTCGCCCGCCTCAAGGACGACGCCAACGCCGCGTACGACAGGCGTGAGGAGCAGCTCGGCACCGAGGGGGTGCGCCAGCTCGAGCGGATGGTGCTGCTCCAGGTCATCGACCGCAAGTGGCGCGAGCACCTCTACGAGATGGACTACCTCCAGGAGGGCATCAACCTCCGGGCGTACGCCCAGCGCGACCCGGTGGTGGAATACCAGCGCGAGGGCTTCGACATGTTCGCCACCATGATGGACGGCATCAAGGAGGAGACCGTCGGTTTCCTCTACAACGTCGACGTCCAGGTGACCGAACCGGAGCCGGAGGAGGGGGCCGACGAGGTCACCCTGCTCGACAAGCCGGTGGAGATCCGGGCCAAGGGCCTCAACCAGGCACCGCGGCGGCAGGGCCTGCAATACTCCGCCCCCACCATCGACGGTGAGGCCAGCCCGGGTGCTGTCGCCGTGGAGCAGGCCGAGCAGCAGGCTCCGGCGCTCGGTGTGGGCCGACCGGCTCCGGGTGCTCCTGCGGCACCGGGGCAGAGTGCGCCGTCCGCTCCGCAGCGGCCGGCATCCGGGCTGCGTGGCCCGGCAGTTCCGTCGGCCGCCGCCCGTCGGCCGGCACCGAACCAGGCGGAGGCGAGCAACGGCCCGTCCCGCAACGCGCCGTGCCCGTGTGGCTCGGGCCGCAAGTACAAGCGCTGCCACGGCGCGCCCAACGGTGGCAACTGACAAACAGCACCTGCACCGACAGCGTCTGACCGACGGGTCCCGGCCGACCAGGCCGGGGCCCGTCGGTGTCTTCTCAGCCTCGCCGGCGACCGGGGCAGGTGGGGTCAGAGCACGTGCAGGGCAACGCAGAGCCAGCGGCCCCGGCGATGTTCGAGGCGCAGGGCCATCGCCCAACTTCGGCCGCCCGCGCCGGTGAGGACGGCTGCCGCCTCCACCGTGGCCTCCCGGGGCGCACAGACGCGTAGGCGTTGCAGCCGGACCAGTGGTCGGCCGCTACGGCGGCGGGATGCCCCGGCCCGGCCGGATGCGCGGCCGAGTTCGGTCAGCAGGTCGCCCGCTCGGGCCGGGTCGAGCAGTGCTCGCACCTGGGCCGGCGAGCGGTAGCCGTTGACCACCTCCAGGCAGGTGCCGACGAAGCGGTGCGCTGCCCGGGTGGTTTCCGGTGCGGTCGACGGCGGCAACGACGCGACCGGGTGGGTGCTGGTGGACCGGCTGGGCACCGGGCGCAGCGCTGCTCGCCGCTCCGGCGGGAGGACCGGGCTGGGCCGGGTGGAGGCGAACAGGTCGAGGGCGAGTTGGCCGTCGGTCGGCGCCGGCCAGTACGACCCGTCGGTCTCGTCGACGTACGGCGGGTCGAAGGGTGGGACGGGGCGCAGCCGCACGGGTGGTCGTGAAGGACCGGGTCGCGCTCCGCTCATCATGGCCCCCTTTGATCTTGCGTTTACCTTCGTTTACCTCCGACAGGCTCGATTCTGGGCGACGGAACGGTCTCGGTCAATGGCCTCGTGGTGGCCTCCGCCCGACAAGGCGCGTGATCCACTCGGGTTTCTTGATGTCGCGCGGTCCCAGCGGCCCCAACACCCCGACTTCTGCAAAGCCGAGTGGATCATGCCCCGCGAGGACCGATGGGCCTGGTCGGGCGGGCCGGGGTGGGCGGACCAGATCGGGCGGGGCTGGCTGAGTGGCGCAGGCCAGGCCGGGAGAGCGGGCCGGGCGTCCGCTACTCGGGGTCGCGGTCGACCAGCGGGTTGCTCTGCACCCAATCTGCCGTCTCGTCGTACTTACGCGCTATGTACTCCTCCAGCCGAGCGCGCTCGACGCGCCACTGGCCGCGTCCGCCGATCTTGATCGCCGGCAGTTCGCCGCTGCGCACCATGTGGTAGACCTGCGAGTCCGACACGTTGAGCTCGGCGGCCACGTCGGAGAGCAGCAGGAACCTCGGCTCCACAGAAACTCCCGGGGTTGATGTCGTTTGGCTCAGTTTGCCACCGACAGCCCCCGCCGCCCAGCACCGGACCGGGTCGGTCGCGGACCAACCGCACGGGACACACCGGTTGGGAACTTCCTCCGGCCGGAGGCGGGGTGTATGACGGTCACGGCGTGCGGCATGATCTGCGCCCGTGCCGGCGGCCGCCGGTGGAGGACGACGCGGGGAGACGACCGGTGACCGACGAGCTTGTCCGGGTGTACGTGCCGGCGACCGTACCGATGCTGGCCCGGCTGCGTGCGGAGGGGCTGTCCGCCGACCAGGCGCACGCAGTGACTCCGGCGCTGCGCGAGTGGTACGCCGAGGGTGACGAGGAGGAGTTGGAGTACGTCGCCTTCACCCGGGCTGCCCAGGACGCCCTGCACCTGCTCCGGGCCGATCCGACCGCTCCCCGCCGTCGCGTCGTCATCTCGGTCGACCTGCCGTCGGCGGCGATCGGGCGTGGCGACGGTGAGCTGGGCTCCAGCACTGTGACGTTGACCGACGCCGTGCCGGTGGGTGCCGTCGCGGCCATCCACGTGGACGGCACCGACGCGGCCGAGGAGGTCGGCGCGGCGGCCGACGTGGTGGCCGAGGCGGCGGCTGGTGACCCGGATGCCCAGTTCACAGTCGACGGCGCCGAGGACCACGAGCTTGAGTGGTACGACGTGACGGAGCTGGACCAGCTGCTGAGCGCGACCGACTGAGCCGGGCACACCCACCGGCGGCAGCCGGAGGCGAACCCCGGCTCCGGTGGGGCGTCAGCGAGCCGGGTCCGCCTTCGCCGGGTCCGCGTCGGGCGTCTCGGCCGCGTCGCCCTCGAACGTCTCGGCCGGGTCCGCGTCGAACGCCTTCGCGTAGCCCGGCTTGTCGTCCGCCGGGTCGACCTGGTCGGCGGCGGGATTCGGGACGTGGGCCGGTTCGTCGTCGTCGCTGTGGGCCGGGCTGAGCGTGCGGCCGAACGCGATGAGCGCGGTCAGCGCCCCCACGAAGAGCACCCAGATGCCGTTGTCCACCCGCGAGGTGCCCAGTGAGGTCTGCGCCACAGCGTCCGCCTCACTGAGCGCGCTGGCGAGGTCGAGCAGCGACCGGCCACCAACCCTGATGATCACTTCGGCGAGCAGCAGGAGAAGCCCCGGCCCGGCGCCGGCGAGCAGGTAGGCCGGCCAGCGCAGTGCCGAGGCCTCGGGATCGCGGCGGACGGCTCGACGCCGTGCCCAGGTCAGGTAGCCGAAGGCCAGGAGCCCGGCGAGCAGCCCGGCGACGAGCGACTCGGTACGGGACACCCACTTGGCTGCGTTGATCAACGATTCCTGGCTGTCGCCGGAGCCGAAGAGGTCGAACAGTGGGTCCCTGGCGCGGCTGAACGCGACAACGAAGATCAGCGTGCCCAGCGCGGCGGTGACCACGGCACCGATCGCCGGGGCGGTCCGCGCGGCGGCCAGCGCGCCTCCGATGATCGCCGCGGCCGCCGTGGTGCCGGCGATCACGTTGGTGGTGGACGTGTCGAAGTAGGTGAGGTTGATGGCCACCGCGGCAGCGAGCCCGACCAGCATTCCGCCGCCGATCGCCCCGGCGAAGCGCAGGGTGGCCCAGTCGCCGTACCGGCGGGCCAGCAGGTTGCCAGCGGCCAGTGCGACGGCCGCCCCGGCCACCAGTGCGGCCGAGATCACGCCGGGCAGAGCGAACGCGGAGAGGCTGATCGCGGTGACCCCGGCCGCCGCCGAGGTGATTGCCTCCCGGGTGGACCAGAGCATGGCGGCCAGCCAACCGAGCGCCAGTAGCGCCAGGACTGCGGCGCCGGGGGCGGGCAGCGGCCGACTGCCGGCGCTGGCCGGGTCGACAGCCGGCTCGTCCGACTCAGCGGCCGGGACGCGGCCGGGCTGCTTGGTCATCGTCTCCCCTTCGAGGCGGCAGGTCACCGACCATTCAGGGTACGCGGGTCCGCTGGGCTGCCTGCCGCCCCGGGACGGCGGGACGGATCGAGGCCGGTCGGTAAGGAGAGAAGGGGTGGGGCGGTCCTTGGCGCAGGGCGGTGGCGGAAGTGGGTCGCGCGGCCCGTCGTGGGAGAATCAGGGGAGGTCCCGCCGCTGCTCGGCCTCCCGTGCGGCGTCCGGTGTCCGGCCATCCGGTCGGTGCCCGCGGGTCCGGTTTCGCCACTGCTGTCGAGATCGCCAGGAGCCTTGATGGATGCCGTGTTCTCCGTTCCCGAGCCGCGCAACGAGCCGGTTCGCAACTACGAGCCGGGCAGCCCCGACCGGGACCGGCTCCAGCGGCGGCTGACCGAGCTCGCCGCCGAGCGCATCGACCTGCCGATGACCATCGGCGGTGAGCAGCGGATGGCCGGCGGTGACCCGATCAACGTGGTGCAGCCGCACAAGCACGCCCACGTGCTGGGGGTGACCGCGCACGCCACCCACGACGACGCGCGTGCCGCGACCAGGGCGGCCAAGGACGCCGCGCCGATGTGGCGGGCGCTGCCCTTCGAGGAGCGCGCCGCGATCTTCCTGCGCGCCGCCGAGCTGCTCGCCGGTCCCTGGCGGGACACGCTCAACGCCGCCACCATGCTCGGCCAGTCGAAGACCGCGATCCAGGCGGAGATCGACGCGGCGTGCGAGTTCATCGACTTCCTGCGGTTCAACGTGCACTTCGCGCGTCGCCTGCTCGAGGAGCAGCCGGCGTCCTCGCCCGGCGTCTGGAACCGCTTCGACCACCGCCCGCTGGAGGGCTTCGTCTACGCGGTCACCCCGTTCAACTTCACCGCCATCGCCGGCAACCTGCCGTCGGCGCCGGCCCTGCTGGGCAACACCGTGGTCTGGAAGCCGGGCCCGACCCAGCAGTTCGCCGCGCACTTCACCATGCGGCTGTTCGAGGCCGCAGGCCTGCCGCCGGGCGTGATCAACATGGTCACCGGCCGGGGCGAGGAGGTCTCCGATGTCGTGCTCGCCGACCCTGACCTGGCCGGCATCCACTTCACCGGTTCGACAAAGGTCTTCCAGCAGTTGTGGCGGACAGTGGGCGACAACATCTCCCGTTACCGGGGCTACCCGCGCCTGGTCGGCGAGACCGGCGGCAAGGACTTCGTCGTCGCGCACACCAGCGCCGACGTGGACGCGCTGCACACCGCGCTGATCCGTGGCGCGTACGAGTACCAGGGCCAGAAGTGCTCGGCGGCCTCGCGGGCGTACGTGCCGCGCTCGATCTGGGAGGGTGGGCTGCGGGACCGGCTGGCCGCCACCGCCGACTCGCTGACCTACGGTGACGTGGCCGACTTCGGCAACTTCGGCGGCGCGGTGATCGACGACAAGGCGTTCGCCCGGCACACCGCCGCGCTGGAGCTGATCGCCGGCGACGACAGCTGCCGGGTGCTGGCCGGTGGCACCGCCGACGACTCGGTCGGCTACTTCGTGCGACCGACGCTCTTCGAGTGCGGCGACGCCGCCCACGAGACCTTCACCACCGAGTACTTCGGGCCGATCCTGGGCGTGCACGTGTTCGACGACGCCCGCTTCGACGAGGTCGTCGCGCAGGCGGAGTCGATTGCCCCGTACGCGCTGACCGGCTCGGTGTTCGCCACCGACCGCCGGGTCGTCGAGTCGGTCGGCGAGCGTATGCGGTACGCGGCCGGCAACTTCTACATCAACGACAAGCCGACCGGCGCTGTGGTCGGGCAGCAGCCCTTCGGTGGCGCCCGCGCGAGCGGCACCAACGACAAGGCCGGCTCCTGGCTGAACCTGGTCCGCTGGGTCTCCCCGCGGACGATCAAGGAGACCTTCGTGCCGCCGACCGACCACACCTACCCCCACATGGGCTGACCGGCGACGACCCGCCGGCGGCGCGTGTGGGCGTCGCCGGCGGACGCCCGGAATGTGGCGATCCATCGATAGTCCTCAACGGACAGTCTGCCGCCGACAGTGCACTTAGGAAGTCCTGTCGGGTGGCAAACCGGCAAATCCTGGACGCCGGGTGCGCAAAGTGGCAGCGTAGTGGCCATGGCGGATTCCGGAGTCAACCCTACGGCGGCGGCCCTGCTCGGCCTCCTCCACGAGGGCCCGATGACAGGCGGTCAGTTGATGGCCGCCGCTGAGCGCCGTCTGGCGCCGTACTGGTCGATGACCCGCAGTCAGGTGTACCGCGAATTGCCGGTGCTGGCTGAGCGGGGTTTCGTGCGGCTCGGTAAGCCGGGCCCGCGGATGAGCCAGCCGTACTCACTCACCGCCAGCGGAAAACGGACGTTTTCCCGCTGGCTCGCGGAGAACCCGGGGCGGGACACCATCCGCAACCCGATAGCGCTCCGGATGGCTTTCGGCAACCTGCACTCCGCCAGCCAGCTGAAGGGCCTGTACGCCTCGGCCAACGAATACCACACCGAGGCCCTCGCCCAGGTCCGGGAGCAGGTGAAGAACGCCAAACGGGACGGCGAGACGTACGACGCCAGCGCCCTGGAGTTCGCCGTCGCCTACCACCGGGCGGCCCTGTCGTGGTTGAAGTCCGCCCCCGTCGGGTGACGGTCAGCGGGTTCGCGCATAGGGAACGAGCTGCTCCGCTCCCGGCACAGTACGCTTGTGTGTCGTGACCGCTGCCGATTACGCCGAACAGCTCAAGGAACTCGACGCGACCCTGCGAAACATCGAGGCCGTCCTCAACCTCGACCGTCTCCACGAGGACAAGGCCCGCCTGGAGCAGGAGGCCTCCGCCCCTGACCTGTGGGACGACCAGGCCAAGGCCCAGCAGGTGACCTCGCAGCTGTCGTACGTCAACGGCGAGATCAGCAAGCTGGGCAGTCTGCGTTCCGGCCTCGACGACGCCCAGGTGCTGCTGGAGCTGGCCGAGGCCGAGGCCGACCCGGGTGTGCTCACCGAGGTCGAGTCGGAGATCACCGGGCTGACCAAGGCCATCCAGGAGATGGAGGTCCGCACCCTGCTCTCCGGCGAGTACGACTCCCGGGAGGCGCTGGTCGCCATCCGGGCCGGCGCGGGTGGCGTGGACGCCGCGGACTTCGCCGAGATGCTGCTGCGGATGTACCTGCGCTGGGCGGAGCGGCACGGCTACCCGACCGAGGTCTACGAGACCTCGTACGCCGAGGAGGCGGGCCTGAAGTCGGCCACCTTCGCGGTCAAGGTGCCGTACGCGTACGGCACGCTCAGTGTGGAGTCGGGCACGCACCGGCTGGTCCGGATCAGCCCGTTCGACAACCAGGGTCGTCGGCAGACCAGCTTCGCGGGCGTCGAGGTTCTGCCGGTCACCGAGCAGACCGACCACATCGACATCCCGGAGAACGAGGTCCGGGTCGATGTCTACCGCTCCTCCGGGCCCGGTGGGCAGAGCGTCAACACCACCGACTCGGCGGTGCGCCTGACGCACATCCCGACCGGCATCGTGGTGACCTGCCAGAACGAGAAGTCCCAGTTGCAGAACAAGGCCTCCGCGTTGCGGGTGCTCCAGGCCCGCCTGCTGGAGCGCAAGCGCCAGGAGGAGCAGGCCAAGCTCGAGGGGCTCAAGGAGAACGCGGCGGGCTCGTGGGGCGACCAGATGCGCTCCTATGTCCTGCACCCGTATCAGATGGTGAAGGATCTCAGAACCGAGCAGGAGACCGGCAATCCGAGCGGGGTCTTCGATGGCGACCTGGACAGCTTCATCGAGGCGGGCATCCGTTGGCGCAAGCGTCGGCAGCTCGCCGGCGACGGTGCGTGACGGTGCGCGGGCGGAGCGCGTCGTCGATCTCCAGGTAGGAGCCTGATTCGACGACTCGTGCCGGATCGGCGGGGCGTGGGGCTTGGCTCAGTTGTTACACCGCGTAGACTCACCACCCGTGATTCAGCTTGAGCAAGTGACGAAGACGTACCCGAAGGCGTCCCGGCCTTCGCTCGACAACGTGTCCGTCTCGATCGAGAAGGGCGAGTTCGTCTTCTTCATCGGTCCATCCGGCTCCGGCAAGTCCACGATCATCAAAATGCTGCTGCACGAGGTGGCCCCCAACAAGGGGCGCGTCGTCGTCAACGGCAAGGACGTCACGTCGATGCGCTCCTGGAAGCGACCCCACTTCCGGCGTTCGATCGGCTGTGTCTTCCAGGACTTCCGGCTGCTGCCCAACCGCACCGCCTACGAGAACGTGGCGTTCGCCCTCGAGGTGATCGGCAAGACGAAGGCGGTTGCCCGCCGGGTCGTGCCGGAGGTGCTGGAGTTGGTCGGGCTCGGTGGCAAGGAGCACCGCTACCCGCACGAGCTCTCCGGTGGTGAGCAGCAGCGGGTCGCCGTCGCCCGGGCGTTCGTGAACCGTCCGCTGATCCTGCTGGCGGACGAGCCCACCGGAAACCTGGACCCGGACACCTCGATTGAGATCATGCGCCTGCTGGACCGGATCAATCGCACCGGCACGACCGTCGTGATGGTCACCCACGACTCCAACATCGTGAACCAGATGCGCCGCCGCGTCGTTGAGATTGAGAGCGGTCGCATCGTGCGTGACCAGGCCCGCGGCGTCTACGGGTGAGCCGGCGCTCCACCCCTGCGCAGCCTGACGACGAACACCTCATGCCGGAGACCCGGAGGAAATCCCGATGCGCGTGAAATACGTCCTGTCCGAGGTACTGGTCGGACTGTGGCGCAACGTGACCATGTCCATCGCGATGATCATCACGATGGCGGTCTCGCTGACCATGCTCGGCGCCAGCGGTCTCATGTACCGCCAGGTCGACGACATGAAGGACCTCTACTACAAGAACATCGAAGTCTCGATCTTCTTGACCCAGGAGGTGACCGAGCAGGAGCGCACCGACCTCCAGACCAAGCTCGACAGCGACCCCCTGGTCAAGGACGTCCTCTACGTCAACAAGGACGAGGCGTACAAGCGCTTCAAGGAGATGTACCAGGACGCGCCGGACCTGGTGAACGCGGTCAAGCCGGACCAACTGCCCGAGGCGTTCCGGCTCAAGCTGAACAACCCGGAGCAGTACAAGAACGTCTACGACCAGTACAAGGACACCGCGGGCGTCGAGGAGATCATCGACCAGAGTCGACTGCTCGACAAGATCTTCAACATCCTCACCTCGATCCAGAACATCGCCCTTGCTGCCGCCATCGTGATGGCGGTCGCCGCCCTGCTGCTGGTCGCGAACACCATTCAGGTCGCCGCGTACAGCAAGCGGCGTGAGGTGGCGGTCATGAAGCTGGTCGGCGCGTCCAACTGGTTCATCCAGGCGCCGTTCGTGCTGGAGGCCGTGGTGGCCGGCCTGATCGGTTCACTGCTCGGTCTGGTGGCCCTGGTCGCGGCGAAGTATCTGCTCTTCGACGGGTCGTTGAGCGCGTTGCAGGGTCTGCTCTCGCCGATCACCTGGGGCGACATCCTGTTCATCTTCCCGCTGATGGCTGGCGTCGGTGGTCTGGTCAGCGCGGGTACCGCCTGGATCACCCTGCGCTTCTACCTGCGGGTCTAGGCACCGTACGGGTCGTCCCGTGGTCTCCCGAGGACCCTCCCGCAGCCGGAAATAAACGGCGCGGGAGGGTCCTTGTGATTCGGGTAGCATGATCGGTTGTCCGGCCGGGGTGAGCCCGGCCGCAGACGCCAGGAGAGGGGGTGGCACCGATGCCACGGGAAAAGGGGCGCAAGGTGGTCGCCTCCAACAAGAAGGCGCGTCACGACTACGCCATCTTCGACACGTACGAGGCGGGCATGGCGCTGACCGGCACCGAGGTCAAGTCGCTTCGGGCCGGCCGGGCGTCACTCGTCGACGCGTTCGCGCAGGAACGTGACGGCGAGTTGTTCCTGCACGCGATGCACATCCCGGAGTACACCCAGGGCACCTGGACCAACCATGAGCCCCGGCGTACCCGCAAACTGCTGCTCAACCGGGGCGAGATCGACAAGCTCCTCGGCAAGACCCGCGAGGGCGGTTTCACCATCGTCCCGTTGCAGATCTACTTCTCGGACGGCTGGGCCAAGGTCGAGATCGCCCTGGCCAAGGGCAAGAAGTCGTACGACAAGCGTCAGGACCTCGCCAAGCGGGACGCGGACCGGGAGATCGCCCGGGTGTCCGGTCGACGCGGCAAGGGCATGGACGACTAGTTCATCCTGTTTGTCCGGGTCGGCGTGCCGGCCCGGGGCTCGGGATGAAAGCTGTTGCGGCAGGCGTTAGTCTTGTCAGTGCCGCCACATCGGCGGCCTGTCGAGGGGGTGACTGGTTTCGACTTCGTACGCAGCGACAGGGGAAGCGAGCCGAGGAAGCCGACGTCGTCTCGAGAATCGGTCGTCGGAAACTTATAAGCGCCAAGCAAAATCGCGCTGACTTCGCTCTCGCCGCCTGAGGCGAGTAGCTAAGTCTGTCGGCCTGGGAACGCCTTCGTCCCAGTAGCCGGCATCAGCTAGGAGGCTGGCCAATCGGACCCGGTCGCGGGGTCCGTGCGGCGAGATTAATCAGCGACTGGGCCCGTCACACCAACTTGCTCGCGTGAGCGGTGGGGCCGAGTAGAGGCACAGCGAGCTGCGCTCGGAGAAGCCCTGACAAACCGGCGAAGGACCCGGGTTCGATTCCCGGCACCTCCACCACCTCGAACGAAGCGCCCCGGCCCACCAGCCGGGGCGCTTCGTTGTTCGCGGGGTCTTACGCTGCCTGCTGTGACCAACCAGGAGCTGCGCCTGTCGGTCGGCGCGTCGCCCGGCCAGCGCGTCGTGGCGGTGGTGTTCGGCGTCCTGCTCACGGCCGTCGGCGCGGCGTTCGTGGCGCTGCCCCTCGTCGCCGACGGGCTGTTGCGCCGACTGACCGGCCCGGGTGACGCGTTCGCCTCCTATGAGGAGGCTCGCGACCTGCCACCGGGGCTGCTGCCACCCGGGCTACGCGACTCCGCCGACCCGAACCAGTCCGGTCCCAGCCCGTTCATCGGCCTGTGTGGCCTGCCGTTCGTCCTGCTCGGCCTCTATCTGGTGCTGCGGGTGCTCCGCACGGCCGCCTGGCTGGACGGCAGCCGGGCGCGGGTACGCGGTGCGCTGCGCACCCGCACCGTCGACCTCGCCACCGCCCGGATCGAGTCCGGCGCTGTGTCGTACCGCGAGGCGGACGACGGTCCGGCCGGCCAACCGCAGGTGCGGGCCGTCCGCGCGACCGACCCGGAGAGTGCCCGGGGGGTCACGATCCCGCTGCGCGGCATGGGGCTGCCGGTCCTGCCGCCGTCCGAGCTGCGGGCGCTGGCCGAGGCGATCACGACGGGTCGACCGAGCGACGAGCGGGCCGGCGACGCGCGTGCCGTGGCCGAGCACCTGCGGCGGCTGGCAGAGCGCCCGTCGACCGACTGAAGCAGTCGGCAGTCCCAGGAGGCCTCTGCGGCTCTGGGGCCGCACCTGCGTGGCTGGTGGGGTCAATGGGGTCAACGGGGCAGATGAGACCGCTCAGGGCCCTGGACAGGCCGGGCCCGGCAGCCTCACCATCGCGGTATGGGGTAGCAGCGCCGCCGCGCGGGAGGTGCCATGGTCACCGGTCCGGTCCAGCAGCCGTCAGTCGTCGCCCGACCGCGCGTCGCGCATCCGGCGGGGCTCCCCGCCGATCCACATTCCATCGGTCTACCCGGCGCGCCGCGCCCGGCCGGCCTCGCCGGTGACGTGCACGCGCTCGGCCGGGCCGTCGCCGTCGCCAGCACCGAGCCGCGCTGGCGCGAAGAGGTTCTGCTTCGGCTGCGTCCGGTGCGCCAGGGCTTCGCCGAACATGTTCGGGTCACCGAAGGTCCCACCGGCCTCTACCGGGAGTTGCTCACCCAGTCGCCGCGACTGGACAACGGGGTGCGGCTGCTGACCCGGGAGCACGTGGCGATCGTCGCCGCGATCCTGGCGGTCCAGCAGATCGCCGAGCGGGCCGAGGCGCACCCCGATGAGCTGCGACACCGGGCCGGGCACCTGCTGCGGCGGTTGGCCCGGCATCGGCGGCGCGGCGCCGACCTGCTCTGGGAGGCGTACCAGATGGATCTGGGTGGTGAGACCTGAGCCCAGGTCGGGAACCGGCAGGTCGGCGGAGGCGTCGAACCGTACATGAAACGGCCCGCCCTGCTGCTCGTACTCCCGTTGCTGCTGATGGCTGGCTGCGCCGCTACCGGCGCCGGTCCGGCCGACGGCCCGCGCACCCCGACGCGCGGCGTGGAGGCGTTCGACCAGCGGGCCGCTCAGGTCGCCGAGGCGTGGCAACCCGGCCCCGACTGGCGTACGGGCTACGTGCCGTTGGAGGGGCCGACACTGCTCACCGGTGACCCGGGCTTCACCCCCGAGACCGAGGCGGCCTTCCGGGCCGGGTGGTACCGCGAGCAGGTCGGAATACCGCCCACCCGGGTCGGTGCCGAGATCCAGTTCCCGGACGGACGGTTGAGGCTGCCGTTGGTCAGCGCCGCCGAGGCGTACCGGCAGCTCGACCAGGGTGACCCACTGCCCTGCCCGGGGCGGCCGAAGCGACCTGGTCTGCCCACCCCCGGCGGCCCGACAGTCGAACCGGGGCCCGACGGGTGGGCCACGAGCAGCACGCAGACCGCCTGTCTCCCGCTCACCGTCACCGCTGTCACGTTCGGCGCCGCGCCGGTGCGCACGAGCCGGGGCGTGGCGCAGGTCCCGGCCTGGCTGTTCACCATCAAGGAGCTGGACAGCCCGGTGGTCCGGCTCGCCGTCGCGCCGACGGCGGTCACCCCCGTCCCCGAGCCCACCGCGCCGGCCCGGCCGCTGCCGGAGGGGTTGGTGGCGGCCCAGGACCTGGCCGCCGCCGACGGCGCCCGGCTGACAGTGCGCCTCGGCGTCGGCGCGTGCGACACCGGGATCACGCCGTTGGTGTGGGAACGGCCGGACGTCGTGGTGGTCGGTGGCGGCGTCACCCGGGCCACCGGCGAATGTATCGCCCTGCTGAAAGTGGAGCCGGTCACCGTCACTCTCGCGGCGCCCCTGGGCAGCCGGCCGGTGCTGGACGTCTTCACCGGTGCCCCGCTGTCGATCGCAGCGCGCTGACCGGGCTCAGAGGATGCTGGGCACGTCGGTGCTGATCGGCACCGGCAACACGGTGGGCCGGTCGGCGCGCAGCCCGGCGGAGAGCGCCGCGCCGAGCTGATCGGGGGTCTCCACCACCTGCGTGGCACAGCCGTAGCCGGCCGCGATCGCGATGACGTCCAACCCCGGCAGGTCCAGGCCGGGCACCCCGGGAGTGTGCTTCAGCTCGGCGAACGCCTTGAGGATCGCGTACTGCTGGTTGACCGGGACGACGACCACCACCGGCAGTGCCAGGCGCGCGGCCGTCCAGAGCGCCTGCACCGAGTAGTGGAAGGAACCGTCGCCGATCACCGCCACCACCGGGCGACCGCGCCCGGTGTCCCGCTCGGCCAATGCGATGCCGATCGCCGCCGGCAGGCCGTACCCGAGGCCGCCGCTGGCCATCGTGAAGTACGACGCCGGGCGGGTGATCCGTAGCTGACGACGCAGCGCGGACAGATTGGATGGTGACTCCTGGACCAGCACGCCGTCGGTCGGCCAGTGCGCGGCCAGCGCGGCGAACAGGGCGTCGGCGCTCAGTGGGGTGCCTACCTCCGGCGGTGGCAGTGCGTCCCGTCGCGTGGGTGTCGGCCGGTCGCTCGGCGGCACCCCTTCGAGCAGCGCGGCCAGGGCCAGCCCCGGGTCGCTGAGCAGGCTGTCACCGACCGGGGCTCGCGCGGCCTCGTCGGGGTCGTCAGTGATGTGCAGCAGTCGGGCGCCGTCGGGCAGGTGCCCGCCTGGCACGTACGGGTAGTAGCGGAACACCGGGGCGCCGACGACCAGCACCGTGTCGTGCCCGCGCAGCGCCTCGGCGAGCGGACCGATCGCGTACGGCAGCACGCCGCGGAAGTGCGGGTGGTCCTCGGGGAACACCGCCCGCTCGGTGGCGGGCGCCGACCAGACCGGCGCGGCGAGCCGCTCCGCCAGCGCGACGGCGGCCGACCAGCTCGCGGAGCGGTCCACCCCCGGCCCGTACACGAGCACCGGGTTGCGGCTGCCGGCCAGCACCCGGACGAACTCCTCCAACCGCTGGGGGTCCGGCGCGAACCGGGTGGCCACTGTCCGCGGTGCCGGCGGCGGGTCGGCTGGCTGGGCCCAGTCGTCCATCGGCAGGGAGAGGAAGACCGGCCCGGCCGGTGGCTGCACCGCCGTCGCGTACGCCCGCAGCATCGCCGCGGGGATGTCCTGCGCCCGGGCCGGCTCGTAGGCCCACTTCACGTAGGGCTGCGGAAGCTCGGTGGGTCGGCGGCTGGCCAGCCGGGGTTCCAGGAGCAGCATCTCCCGGGTCTGCTGGCCGGCGGTGACGATCAGCGGGGTCTTGTTGTGCCAGGCGGTGACCAGGTTGCCCATGCCGTTGCCGGTGCCCGGGGCGGTGTGCAGGTTGACGTGGGCGGGCACTCCGCTGGCCTGGGCGTAGCCGTCGGCCATCGCGACGGCCGTCGCCTCGTGCAGCGCGTGGACGTAGTGGAAGTCGGCGGGGAAGTCCTGGAGGAACGGCTCTTCGGTGGAGCCGGGGTTGCCGAAGACAGTGGTCATACCGAGGGTGCGGAGCACGTCGTACGTCGCGTCCCGGACAGTTGCCATCGCACCCGCCTCCGTGTCGCGGGCAGGGGCAACCGCGGTCGCCCTCCCGATCAGCCGAATCTATCGGGATGTGACGGACCTTTCGGGCGTTTCTCGGCCGTCGGTGGCCCCGATCGGTCGATCACCGGGAGCTCCGCCGTCGGGTGCGTCGGCCCTTCGTCTTAACTGTCCGATCACCCGCCGGTCAGACCTTAGCCAGCACCCAGCACGCAGGCTATGGTGCCAGGCATGGCGTTGACAGCGCGGCTGAACCCGATGCGGCGGGCGGATCCGGTCGATGACCGGTGCCCGGCGCGGGCTCACGGTTGACGGGTGTGTGGCATGCAGGGAGAGGGCCAGGCGATCGGCGGACGAGCGATGGAGTCGATGACCGGGCGGCTGCTGGTCGCGACTCCGGCGCTCAAGGACCCGAACTTCGACCGTACCGTGGTGCTGCTGGTAGCCCACGAGCCGGGCGGCGCGCTCGGTGTGGTGCTGAACCGGGCCACCGAGGTGCCGGTGGCCGAGGTGCTCGGTGACTGGAGCGACCTGGCCCGCCACCCGGCGGTGCTCTTCGAGGGTGGCCCGGTGCAGCCCGACTCGGCCATCTGCCTCGCCCGGATGCGGCACCCGATGCGCCGGGTGAAGGGCTTCCACCAGGTTTCCGGGGCGGTCGGCACCATCGACCTCTCGGTCGACCCGGAGCGCCTGCGGGAGAGCATCGGCGGCATCCGGGTCTTCGCCGGCTACTCCGGCTGGGGCAGCGGCCAGTTGGAGCAGGAAATCGCCGACGGGTCCTGGTTCGTGCTGGACGGGCTCCCCGGGGACGCCTTCGTCGACCGGCCCGACGACCTGTGGCCGATGGTGCTGCGCCGGCAGGGCGGGATGATGGCCGCCGTCGCGCACTTCCCGCCGGACGTGGCGCTCAACTGACCCGGCCCGGCGGGGGACCCCGCGAGATGACCATGCGGGCCGGTCTGTGTATAGTTTCCCAGTGCCCCGGGCGACCGGGACGACAGCAAGGGGCCGTGGCGCAGCTGGTAGCGCACCACACTGGCAGTGTGGGGGTCAGGGGTTCGAGTCCCCTCGGCTCCACCCTTGAGAAACGCCCTGGTCGGGATAATCCGACCAGGGCGTTTTGCTGATGTCGACGGGGACCTACGCTGACAGCAACTGATGCGTCAGGAGGTGGCCTTTGCTGGCTGGAGCGTTCATCTCGGTGGTCTACGCATTCCTCGGATGGCTTGTCGCATTCACCGCCAGAGCGTCAGTGCGGCCGTCGGTCGACATGTACCGCAGCCCCGGGGTGCGGACCACAGCGACCATGAGATCGACCGAGCACTGGTACGCGGCACACCGTCGGGTCGAGCGCCCCTTCCATCGAACCGGGATGCTGTTGGCCGTCGTTTCCCCGCTGCCGGTCATCCTCGGCGCCGCATTCGGTGATCCGCCGGTGATCGCGGCGGTCCTGGTGCTCGCCGTGCTGGTCGTGCCCTACCTGCTCTACCTGGGCTATGTCGGCAACCGTGCTGCGCTCGCCGTGGACGACGAGTCGTGAATCGGTCGGCAACCCGGCAGTGGTAGGCAGGGCATCGTCGAAGCCCTCGCTACCGGACGATCGGTGACCACTCCCGCTGACTGACGATCGTCACCCCGGGGGTGCGGTAGTAGGGGTCCTCGGCGACGACAGCGGCGAACGCCTCGGCGTCCGGGACGTCGAAGATCAGCAGTGCTCCGGAGTCGTCGGCGAACGGCCCGGCCATGACCAGCCGGCCCTCCTGGTGCAGGGCCTGGAGCCGCTCCCGGTGCGCCGGTCGGGCGGCGAGTCGGTCGGGTTCGTCGCCGAAGGACAGCTCCAAGATGAACACCGGTTCCTCCTCATCGGGGCGATCTTTCGAAGCACCCTAGTCGATCCGGCGCGCCACCACCGTCTAGTCGTGGACGTCCGTCGGTGGTGGTCAGGGATCGACGATGATGTCGATTGCCGCGCTCACCTGCCGCTCCAGCTCGTCGAGGTCGTCGAGGGTCGGGGCGTCGATCAGGAACGTCACCCCACGGTCACCGGATTCGCGCAGCTCACCGAGGCGTGCCCCGCGTTCCTTGAGGACGATGACGTGTCGCAGGGCGGGCGGGTCGTCGGCTTCGCCCGGTGTGATGACCGGCCACGGTTGCCCCTCCGGCACCCACTGCGGCTCCACGTCCGGCCAGCGCAGCTTCACGTCCTGCAACGTGCCGGTCGGCTGGGGCAGGTAGACCTGGCGGGCGTACCGTCGGGGTGGAGGGTGCGCCGCCGGCTCGTCGAGCGCCACCTCCATGATCGTCTGCTCCAGCGCCCGACCGGTCGCCAGGTGGTAGAGCGGCATGATGCCGTCGCCGGGAGTACGGGCGGCCACCTCCATCAGGACCGGCCGGCCGTCCCCGTCGAGGCGGAGTTCGGTGTGCACGATGCCGGCGACCAGACCGAGCCGGCCCACGATGTCGCGGTTGGCCGCGAGCAGCCTGTCGTGCTCCGCGCCGGGAGGTGCGGGCACTGTGTGGGCCATCTCGACGAACCAGTCCGAGCCGTCCTCGGTGGTCCGTTTCTCAGTCGCCGACTCGAAGACGATCCGACCGTGTTGGACGACCGCCTCCACCGAGTACTCGGCGCCGGTGACGTACTCCTCGACCAGCAGGGTCTCCGCCGCCGGGTACTCGGTGAGCAGCGCGGGCAGGGCCTCGGGGTCGCGAACCGCCTGGACCCCGGAACTCGACCGCCGGCCCGAGGGCTTCAGCACCGCAGGGAACCGCACCGAGCCCACGTCGAGTCCGGCGCGCCCCTGCGGTGGGACGACGACCAGCCGGGGGCTCCACTGCGGCAGGTAGAACCGTTGCAGGTACTTGTTGCGACACACCCGGGCCGCGCGGACGCCCGGCCCGGGCAGGCCGAGCGCGTCCGCCACGATCCCGGTCTGCTCGACGAGCATCTCGCCAGCGGCGTAGACCCCGACGATGTCGTACTCCTGCTGCCAGCGCTGGACGTGGGCGACCACACCGGAGGTGAAACTGCCCTCGATGCCGACCTCGCCGGTGACGAAGGCCGCGTCGGTGAGGTACGTCCCGGGGCCCTCGCCCCGGGCCATGGCGGCCGTCGTGTCGGCCCGCCACTGTTCCGAGGTGATCAGCAGGATGCGCAGCCCTCGACCGGCGAGGTCGGCGAGGAAGCCCCAGTTGCGGGCGATGACCCGGTAACCGCCGAGCAGCAGGAAGGCGCGGGCCTCACTCATAGCCGTACTGCTCCAGGATGTCGCCGAACAGTTCGGTGAAACGGGCCTCGTTGCGCTTGGTGAACCGCTCCCGCCAGGTGCCGGTGGTGCCCCGGAAGAAACTCCAGGAACTCTGGTCGTAGACCTTGCCGGCGACCTCCTCGGCGTCCGCCGTGGACCCGACGTGCTTCAGCAGCCGGTCCACGGCCTCGAGTTGGCGTTGCCGGGAGCCGCCGCCGCGCTCACCTACCAGATCCTCGTAGCTGACCTTGCACACGTCGGGGTGGCGCAGCAGCCACAACCCCCTCTCGAACTGGTCACGGCCGAGGAAGGACGTGTCCCGCATCGCGTAGTCGAGCTTCTCCTCCCAGGTCGGCAGGGAGGTCAGGATGCGGTGGAAGATGTCGAACTCGTAGAAGTTGCCGTACCCCTCGCGGGTCCGCCCCTCCAGAAAGTTGACCATGGACACCAGGGCGTCGCGCGGATCGCGGTAGTTGTAGACCAGCGGCGGCGTGGCGGTCTCCACCCACTCGGCGAAGAAGGACCCGTCCACCTTGCTGATGTCCAGCTCATGGAAGATCCAGCAGAGCCCGGCCGGGGTGTCCGCGAACCGGGAGTACGGCAGGTGCGGGTTGGTGATCACCGAGTCGGCGAAGTCGAAGCGGGTCTGCCCGTACCGGTTGACGACGTGCTGGCCCAGTCGGCGTTGCCAGTGCCAGCCCAGGGCGGACCAGGCATCCTGGGTGCGGAGCAGGTACTCCTCAGTGCCCTCCAGCTCCAACAGCTCGTCGTAGTCGGACTTCGACAGGGTGAGCGCGGCGATCTGACGTCGCTGCGCGGCGGTGAACTCCGGGGTGTTGCGGGGGGTCGGTCGGGGCACCCCGGCCATCTTGTACCCCAGGTTGGTCATCAGACCCTGCATGAGGTGGGTGCCGGTCTTCTGCAGCGAGATCACCATGGCACGAGGGGCCAGCGGCATGTCGGTCTCCCGATGGTCGTGCGTCGGATGCGACGCGGGATGAAGGGGATCAGCGGACGTAGGCAGCCAGGTGGCCGGTGGTGCGCTCGTCGAGGAAGCGGAGGAGTCGGGAGAACGACTCCCGCCGTCGCTCGTCGGGTGTCCACAGCCACAGCTCCCGTTTGGCGACCCGGGCGCCTCGGCGGAACTTCGGAGCGAACGCCTCGAACCCGAGGCGGTAGCGGGGCACGCCGGCCCGGATGCACGACTCGACAGGCTGCCCGAACACCAGGTGGTGGTAGGCGACGCTGGTACCGGTGACGTCGTAGTCGCTGCCGTAGCCGAGGGTGCAGCAGCCGTGCCGGCCGTACATCTGCACCGTGCAGGCGAGAACTTCGGCGTCGGACCGGCCCGCCACGGCGACCCGGATCGCCCCGGGGAGCACCGCCGCCAGGTACGCGCGGGCCGCCCGCAACTGCTGTCGGTTCGGTGCCGCGCCGTTGCGCTCGCCGGTGCGTGCCTCAAGGTCCACGATCCGGTCGACGTGCTCGGCCAGCGGCACCTCGCGGACCTGGAGCCCGGCCCGGGTCACCTCGCGCTCGGCCAGTCGGTAGTTGCGGCGCGTCTCGGCGTTCTGCCCGTCCAGGAACGCCTGGTAGGTGGGGTAGCCGCCCAGGTGCAGCGCGGACGCGGCGGTGACCGAGCCCCGGACGAAGCCGGCGGCCTCCAGCAGGTCACGCAGCAACTCGTCGTCGGTGGCCACGTACGGCAGGACCACCGCTCCCGCGCGGCCCTGCCGGACCAGGTCCTGGAGGGCCGCCACCACCTCCCGGCCGGCCTGCCGCCGCCGGGTGATGTCGACGTCGGGGGCGGTGAACAGCGGACTGCTGTCGTACGTGCGGACGACGAGCGGCTCTCCGACGGTGGTGGTGAGCCAGTCCGCGAGATCGCCCGACTCCGGTGCGTCCGGGCCGAGCGCGCCGAGCAGGGCCCGGTGCTCGGCGCGGATCCGGGTCGCGTCGTCAGCCGCTGTGAGCCGGAGGAACTGTTCCTCGGTGAGGAGTTTCCACGGGTGGCTGAACAGGCCCGTCCCGGCCACGGCGGTGACCGCGTGGATCGCGGCAACCGGCCCCCGCTCGTCGTCGGCGGTGACCAGCAGCGCGGTGCCCGGCTCCAACCGTTCGCGGAACCGCAGGTAGCCGTGGGCCGCGTCGGGTTCGGCGTCGGCGGCCAGCCGGGCCCAGGTCTCCTCGTCGACGGCGTCGATGCCGTCGGTCACGTCAGTCGCCATGCCGGATGGACCGTTCCTTCCGAATCGTCGTGTCCGCGAGGGCCCGCACCTCGGAAATCTGGGCCGCCCTGCGCAGCGGAGAGGCGTACAGCAGCAGCGAGGAGACGGTGAGCGAGACGGCCACCACCCAGACCGCCGCGGTCGCCCCGGCCAGGTCGGCCAACACCCCGCCGAGCAGCGCCCCGACCGGCAGCGAGCCGAAGGCCGCGATGCGGTAGCTCGCGGTCACCGCGCCGAGCAGGACGGGTGGGGGGACCTGCTGCCGCACTGTGACCGCCAGGACGTTGTAGATCGCCAGAGCCGCCCCGTTGATCACGAAGCCCGCCCCGAGCAGGACTGTCGCCGTGCCGGCCGCGGCGAGCCCGGGCACCAGCAGCAACCCGAGCGCGGCGACCGTGATCGAGACGGTCAGCGCCCAGCCGAGGTGCAGTCGGGCTCCGACCCGCCCGGCGACGAGGGAACCAACCAGCGCCCCGACGCTGCCGAGCCCGATGACCAGGCCGATCAGGCCACCGGAGAGCCCGAGGGTGCGTACGCCGTACACCAGGAAGACGGTCGCGAAGGCCTGCTCGTGCAGGTTGAAGAGGGCCGACTGCACGCACAGGTCCCGGATCGGTCGGCTCCGCCAGACGTAGGCCAGCCCGGCCCGGATCGTCGGCGCGTCGCCCCGGTCGGTCGCCGGCCGCAGCGCCCGAGCGGGGAGGGCCGCCATCGCCATCGCCGCCGCGCAGAACAGTGCCCCGGTGACCACGGCGGCCCAGGAGGCGCCGGCGGACTGCACGAGAAATCCCGCCGCCGCCGGCCCTGCCATCTGGGTCACCGACGTGGTGGCCTGCAACAGACCGTTGCCGGCGACCAGCCGGTCGCCGTCCAGCAACCGCGGCGCGGTGACCTGGGACCCGATGTCGTGCAGCACCGCCGCCGAGCCGATGAGGAAAGCGCCCACCAACAGCGCCGTGAAGACCAGACGGTCGGTGGCGGCCAGGGCCCCGATGCCGAACAGCACGACGCCGCGGGCCGCGTTGCCGGTGACCAGGATCCAGCGCAGCGAGGTACGGGCGGTCCAGGTGCCCACCAGCAGGGAGAACGCCAGCACCGGCACGAACTGGGCCGCGCCGACCAGACCCACCTGGGTGCCACTGCCGGCAAGCACCGTCACGACCAGCAGGGGCAACCCGAAGGCGGTGATCTGGTGTGCCGACCGAGCGGCCAGGTCGCCCAGCCAGAGGGTACGGAAGGCCGGCTCCCGCAGCGGGGGGCGCGGAGGCGCGCCGACGCCCCCACCCTCCGGCAGGCGCCGAATGTCAGCTGACACCGGTACCGGTGACGCCCGCTGCCGCGTCCGACGAGGTGACTCTGCGGTACAGCGCGTTCTCGCTCCAGATGAGGTCGACCTGGCCCCACTGCATCGCCGACACCACGTCGGGGAAGAAGCTGCGGCCGTTGTAGTTCGCGCTGGTGTTGCAGAGCACCGGGATCCCGCTCCACTTGTGGTATTCGCGCAGGACGGCCGCGAGCATCGGGTTGTCCTCTGCGCTGACCGTCTGCAACCGGGCGGTCCCGTCGAGGTGGATCGCCGCCGGGATCCGGTCCACCCAGTCGGGGCGCACCCGGTGGTCGAAGAGCATGTACGGGTCCGGGGTGCCAGGGTCGAAGACCTCCGGAGCCTGATCGGTCAGGCAGATCGGTGCGACCGGCCGGAAGCTCTCCCGCCGCTTCATCCGGTTGAGCTCGTCCTTCATCGCCGGGTCCACGGCCGGGGCGAGGATGCTGCGCGCCCCTAGTGCGCGAGGGCCCAGCTCGGCGCGGCCGTGCAGGACCACCACCGGCTTACCGGTGCGGTGCAGCAGCCGGGCCAGCTCCTCAGGTCGGCACGGCGCCACCGTCCAGCCCGCCGGAACGTGCGAGTTGTGCACGAGGTCCGGGCCGGCGAAGACGTTCCACGAGATCGGCGCCAGCCGTTGCTCTCCGCTGACCAGGATGGCGCCGGTGCCGACGGCCGAACCCGAGTCGTCCGGGAAGGGCGGCACCCACATCTCGCGGATGGCCCGGTGTGCCCGCATGGCGCTGTTCCATTTGATGTTCAGGGCGCAGCCGCCGGCGAAGCAGAGGTTCCAGGGACCGTCGCCCTTCCAGGACTCGGCCTTGGCCACCAGTCGCTCGACGAGCAGCTCCTCGATGAACTCGTGCACGCTGGCGAGCACGTCATCGTCGGAGACGCCCAGTTGGTCGGTGCGCCGACGGACGTCCTCCAGATAGGCGTGGACGTAGGCGTGGGAGGGCTCGCCGGTGCTACCGCAGCCGATGATCTCCTCGCGGTACTTGCGGACGGCCGGGCTGTTGGCCTCGAAGTGCTCGTGGAACAACTCCCCGAGGACCTGCTTGATCGGCTCCCGGGCGGTGCCGAAGGCGATGTAGGCCATCAGCTTCCCGGCCACCGAGAGGTCGTCTACGTTGCGGGACAGCTTGTCGCGGCTGTACGGCCCGAAGTGCTGCGAGGCCATCGAGTAGAAGTGCCCGATCAGCGGGAAGACCTCGCCGCCGGGCTCGACGTGGCCGTCCTTGTCCACCGCGTAGAGCCGGGGGAAGCAACCGCCGTCCCAGACCAGGACGAGGCTCGGCTCGCCCCGTCGGGCGAAGGGGCTCGTGCTGTACGCGGCGGCGAGGTGGCTCGCCACGTGCACGTGGCTGACGTACGGCACTGTGGCGTCGCCGATGGGCAACTCGCCACTGTGGCCCGGCTGTGCCGGATTCGGCACCCGCTCGGTCTCCCGGTAGGGCGCCAGGCCGACGTCGACCGGACTGCCGTTGTTGAGCCGGTGGGCCTGCCCGTGGACGGCACCGTCCCAGCCGTCCAGTGCCCACTGGTCGACGTCGGAGACCTTGTACCCGAAGTCGCCCAGGATCCGGGCGATCAACGTGAGATCGTCCACGTCGCTGTATCGACGGTTGTTCTCCAGCTTCTGCGCCTCGACGTTGAACTCCAACACGTCGTCCTGGAACAGAGCAACGCCCCCGCTCTGTGTGAGCTTTACTCCGCACGTAATACGCATAGCTGCTTCCCCCCATTTTCGGCGACTTAAAAGTCCTATCGATGTTCCGCCGCCAAGTCAACCCCTAGGTCATTGCCGACCATCGATCGGGTGCCCTTGATACGTGGATAGGGGAGTGTCGTTCCTCGATGCGCTTCGTGGGCGGCGTCGGACCAGGAAGGGGTTGCTGGAAGCCCTCTTCAAGATACCGCAATGCCTATGGGCATAATGGGATATGGAATTTCCGCCATCTGAAATTCGCGCGTTACGAGTTGGTAACTTAGCGCTGTCGGCTGTCAGGGTTGGGGTTGAGCCCGATCGCCGCCGATGGCGCCCAGGGCGGCATATCAGCAGCTCAGCATGGCTGTGACGTGCATGGGGGATTAATGAGTGGCAATGAGGCCAGTTGGCGTCTATCTTCGACCGGGGGTGCCGCGCGGTCCGGGAGCCCTCCGGTGGACGAAGCGGATCTTGAGCGATGGATACGCGATATCCTGCAATCGACGCATCCACTCCGGCTCGGCTCGGAACTGCGCCGCGCCGAGCGCGTCGCGAGAGCCAGATTCTCCGACCCGACAATTGCCCAAGCGGTCCATCGAGCCGTTGCGGCAACAATGAACGGGCGTGATTGAGCGACGGCCACCAAGCCCGCGCAACCTGCGGGCCCGGGTCAAAAAAATCGCTCTCGAAAATTGTCCCAGGCCGGTTGGTCACACCCGAGCACGCAAAACGCCCCGACCGGATGACCCGGTCAGGGCGTTGGCGACTAGATGTCCGCTAAGGGCTAGATCAGCCCTGACGGCTCTTCCACTGCGGGTTGGCGCGGTTCACCACGACCACCCGGCCGCGACGGCGGACCACCACCGAACCCGGCTTCTGCTTCAGTGCACGCAACGAGCTACGTACCTTCATCTCTGCCTCCTCGGTGCTAGCGGTTCCGAGTATCGAAACGCCACACCCACCCGCAGGATTCCCGGCCGGTCAGCGTCGAACCTTTGGCATCCCACAGCCGTACCACTGGGCGGAGGTCACCCTCATGCCCGTACGCCGGCTCCTCGCCACGGTGCTGGTCGCTGCCGCGACAGTGCCCCTGGCCGCCACACCCGCAGCCGCCCACGGTGCCCCAACCGACCCGATCAGCCGGGCAGCGGCCTGCGGCCCCGAGGGCCGGTACGCGGCCACCAGCGCCTGCCGGGCGGCGGTCAAGGCCGGCGCGGCGGTCCGCGAATGGGACAACGTGCGCGTTTCCACTGTCAACGGGCGAGATCGGGAACGGATCCCGGATGGTGAGCTGTGCAGCGGCGGACTGTCCGCGTACCGGGGACTCGACCTTCCCCGCACCGACTGGCCCAGCACCACGTTGACCACCGGCGCGACGTTCACCTTCCGGTACCGGACCACCATCGAGCACCGGGGCACCTTCCGGCTCTACGTCACCACGCCCGACTACGACCCCCGCAAGAAGCTGACCTGGGCGAATCTGGAATCGCGCCCGTTTCTGACGCTGACCGACCCGCCGGTGCGGGCCGGGGCGTACCAGTTGGCGGGCCGGTTGCCGGCGGGCCGCAGCGGCCGACACCTGATCTACACGATCTGGCAGAACTCCAACACGCCGGACACCTACTACTCCTGCTCGGACGTGGTGTTCCGCAGCGCCAAGGCCACCGGTGCCACGGCCACCGCCACCCCGGCGAAGGTCGCCGCGACGACGAGCGCGCCGCGTACCGCGGCGAGTGGGCCGGCCGCCACCGAGACGGCGGTGGCGGCGGCGGTCGACCCGGGCGTGCCGGTGGCGTCGGTGACCAACCTCGGCGGTCGGTGGCCGGTGCTGGCCGGTGCCGCCGCCGTGCTGCTCCTGGCGCTGCTGCTGATCGGTGCCGGACGGCGACGCCGAAGCGCCGCCGCACCTGTGGGCCGGCAATGCGAGGTGCGCAACCACCGGGCCGGGCGACGCCGGATCTGGTGATCCGACCCGCCCGGGACCCGGCGGCGTTCAGCCCAGGTGGCGCTCGATCTCGGCCAACTCGTCGGCAGTGAAGTCGAGGTTGTCCAGCGCGGCGATGTTCGTCTCCAACTGCTCGACGCTGCTCGCCCCGATGATCAGGCTGGTCATCCGCGGGTCACGCAGCGCCCAGGCCAACGCGAGCTGGGCGAGGGACTGGCCGCGCCGGTCGGCGACCGCGCCGAGACCACGGATGGTGGCCATCTTCTCCTCGCTGAGGTCGCTCTCGTTGAGGAAGACGCTGGTGCGAACCCGCGAGTCGGCCGGGATGCCGCCCAGGTAACGGTCGGTCAGCAGGCCCTGGGCCAACGGGCTGTACGCGATGCAGCCCGCACCCACCTGCTCCAGCGTGTCGAGCAGGTCGTCGGACTCGGTCCAGCGGTTGAGCATCGAGTACGACGGCTGGTTGATCAGCAGCGGTGTACCCAGCTCGCGCAGGATCGCGGCGGCCCGCGTGGTCTGCTCCGAGTTGTAGTTCGAGATGCCGACGTAGAGCGCCTTGCCGGAGCGGACGATGGCGTCGAGCGCCCCCATCGTCTCCTCGAGTGGGGTGTCCGGGTCGAACCGGTGCGAGTAGAAGATGTCGACGTAGTCCAAGCCCATCCGGCCCAACGACTGGTCCAGCGACGAGATCAGGTTCTTGCGCGAGCCCCACTCGCCGTACGGGCCGGGCCACATCAGGTACCCGGCCTTGCTGGAGATGACCAACTCGTCCCGGTACGGCTTCAGGTCGGTGGCGAGCATCCGGCCGAAGTTCTCCTCCGCCGAACCGGGCGGCGGGCCGTAGTTGTTGGCCAGGTCGAAGTGGGTGACACCCAGGTCGAAGGCGCGGCGGACGATGTCGCGCTGCCGTTCGAACGGGCGGTCCGGACCGAAGTTGTGCCACAGACCGAGCGAGACGGCAGGCAGCCGCAGGCCACTGCGTCCGCTGCGCCGGTAGGTCATGGTGTCGTAGCGGTCATCCGCAGCGAGGTAAGTCACGATCATGAGCCTAGCTCCGGCCCAGCGTGGCGCGGATCGGGCGTGGAAACCGGGACATCGGGGTAGTTTCGATGCCATGCGTTTCATTGCGCTCGACACCCCCAAACCGCTGTCCAAGATCGGCTTGGGCACGTGGCAGTTCGGCTCCCGGGAATGGGGGTACGGCCCGGACTTCGAGCGGCAGGCGGCGCAGATCGTCCGGCGGGCCGTCGAGCTGGGCGTGACGGTCTTCGACAGCGCGGAGATCTACGGCTTCGGGCGCAGCGAACGCATCCTCGGCGCGGCCCTCGGCGACGACCGGCCGAAGGTCGTCATCGCCAGCAAGATCCTGCCGGTGCTGCCGGTGGCCGCAGTGGTGCAGCAGCGGGCGGTCGCCTCGGCGGCCCGGCTCGGCGTCACCAGCATCGACCTCTACCAGGTGCACCAGCCCAACCCGCTTGTCGCCGACCACACCACGATGCGCGGCATGCGGACCCTGCAGGACGTCGGGCTGGTCGGCGAGGTCGGCGTGAGCAACTACGGGCTGCGCCGCTGGCAGGTCGCCGAAGCGGCACTCGGCCGGCGGGTGCTCAGCAACCAGGTCCGCTACAGCATGCTGGACCGCGCACCCGAGCAGGACCTGCTGCCGTACGCGCGGCAGGCCGGTCGGGTGGTAATCGCGTACAGCCCGCTGGCGCAGGGCTTCCTCTCCGGCCGATACGACGCCAAGAACCCGCCGACCGGCGCGGTCCGGCGCGCCAACCCGTACTTCCTTCCGGAGAACCTGGAGCGCGGCGCGGCCCTGATCGACACAGTGCGCCAGGTCGCCGACGCCCACGACGCCACCCCCAGTCAGATCGCGCTGGCCTACCTGCTGCGCCACCCGAACGTGCTCGCCATCCCCGGGGCGTCCGGGGTCGAGCAGATGGAACGCAACGCCGCCGCCGCCGACATCGACCTCGCCGACGACGAGTACACGGCGCTGGCCGAGGCCGCGAAACGCTTCCGCCCGATCACCGGACTCGCCGCGATGCCGGCGATGCTGCGTGCCCGGTTCGGCAGACCAACCGGAAAGTGAGCACAGTGGACGACATCACCGCGCTGATCCTGGACGACCACGCCGCCTTCCGGCGTGGCTTCGCCCGCCTCGACGACGCCCGCGACGAGCAGGAGATGCTCGCCATCTGGGACGCCCTCGCCCTGCACCTGGACATCCACGCCGAGGCGGAGGAGGCGATCCTCTACCCGCACCTGGTCAAGCACGGCGACGACGGCGAGGACGAGACCGCCGACGCGATCGGTGACCACAACAAGATCCGCGACGCCGTCGCCGAGGCGAAGCTGCACCCGGTCGGCTCGGATCAGTGGTGGGAGGCGGTCGGCACCGCCCGCCGGGAGAACAGCGAACACCTGGCCGAGGAGGAGGACGAGGCGCTGCCCGACTTCCGCCGGCACGCCAGCACCGAACTCCGCGCCGAGCTGGGCCAACGCTGGCTCACCTTCTACGGCGAGCACAAGAACGGCCGCAACCTGCCGTTCCGCGACAAGGACCCGCAGCAGTACGTCGCCGACCACCGCTGAGATCTCCCCGGCACGGGGGAGTCGGCGGGACCCCTGCGGGCAGCAGAATGACGAGGTGACCCTCCGAGCGGCGCTGGCCCCGCTGGTCGCCGGCACCACCTGGCGACGCGGCGTGTTCCTGCTGCTCGGCGGCGTGCTGGCCCTGCCGTACGGGCTGCTCGCGGTGACCTTCGCCCAACTGCTCGCCGACTCGGAGATCCCGCGCCCACTGGTCTACGTCCTGCTGGTCATCGCCGTACTGATCGCCGTCGTCCCGTTGCTTGTGGACGGCAGCCGGGCCTTGGAGATCGCCGCCGTGCGGGCCCTGCTCGGCGTCGACCTGCCCGAACCCGCGCCCGGACACCACGGCGACCGGGAGACCCGACTGCGCAGCGCGCTCTGGATCGCCACCCACCTCATCGTCGGCGCCGTGGTGATGATCGCGCTGTTCAGCGCCCTGCCGATGGCGCTGGCGTTCATCGCCCAACAGTTCGGCATCGGCACCGAGCTGACCAGCAGGGAACAGTTCGGGCCACTGGACGGGCAGGACAGCGGCTGGCTGACAGTGACCGGGGTGCTCCTGCTGGTCGGCCTCGGCTACGCCGTCGCCGGGCTCGGCGCGCTCGCCGGATCCATGGCACCGGTGCTGCTCGGCCCGGCTCAGGCGGAACGGATCGCCGCCCTCGAAGCACGGGCCGCCCGGCTCGCCGAACGCAACCGGCTGGCCCGGGAGCTGCACGACTCGGTCGGTCACGCGCTGACAGTGGCCACCCTCCAGGCCGGAGCCGCCCGCGAGGTCCTCGACACCGACCCCGAGTTCGTCCGGCGGGCGCTCACCGCCATCGAGGACGTCGGACGGACCGCGATGGACGACCTCGACCACGTACTCGGGCTGCTCCGGGAGAACGGACGCGACAGGCCCGTGGTGGCGCCGCAGCGTACCCTCGCCGACCTGGACCGGTTGGTCACCGACGCCCGCGCGGCCGGCCTTGCCGTGCACGCGCAACGCGCCGGCGACCCGGCCCGGGTGCCCGCTGTGGTCTCCCGGGAGGGCTACCGGATCGTCCAGGAAGGACTGACGAACGCGGCCCGGCACGGCCACGGGCCGGTGACGGTACGCCTGGACCTGCACAGCGACGCGCTGGAGTTGGAGCTGGTCAACGCGGTGCGCCACCCCGACCGAGCCCAGCGGGGGCGGGGCGGTCGAGGCCTGGACGGTATGCGGGAGCGGGTGCTGCTGCTCGGCGGCCGGCTCACTGTGGGCCCGGACGGCGACCGGTGGCTGATCCGGGCCCGCCTGCCGTACGAGGAGACGACATGACCACCGGAGTGCTGATCGTCGACGACGACGAGCTGATCCGGGTAGGGCTGCGGGCCATCATCGACGCCCAACCCGACCTGCACGTGCTCGCCGAGGCCGCCGACGGCGCCGAGGTGCCGCCGCTGGTCGCCCGGCACCGGCCCGACGTGGTGCTGATGGACGTGCGGATGCCCGGCATCGACGGCATCCAGGCCACCCGGCACCTGCTGGCCACCTCCGCCGACCCACCCCGGGTGCTTGTGGTCACCACCTTCGCCAACGACGAGTACGTCTACGAGGCGCTACGCGCCGGCGCCTCGGGTTTCCTGCTCAAACGGGCCCGGCCCGCCGAGGTGGTGGAGGCGGTCCGGGTCGTCGCTGCCGGCGAGTCACTGCTCTTCCCGGCCGCGATCCGCCAACTCGTCGGGGCGTACGGGCCGGCGGGCGGCGACCGGTTGACCGCCGCCCGGCTCACCGAACGCGAGGCCGAGGTGCTGCGGTTGATGACCACCGGCCGGTCCAACCCGGAGATCGCCGCGCACCTGGTGGTGGGGGTGGAGACGGTCAAGACGCACGTCGGCAACGTGCTGGCCAAGCTGGGCGTCCGCGACCGTACGCAGGCAGTCATCGCCGCCTACGAGTCCGGCTTCGTCACCCCGTCCGGCTGATCTGTCCCTCCACCGGGGGAGCGGGTTCACCGCTTGCCGGGAGGGAATCCGGCGGCTGTCCGTCGAGGCTGAGAGCATGACAACGATCACTGCTTCCCCATCTCGTACCGACTCCCGCTGGCCGGACCGGCTCGCCCCACTGGCCGCCGGTTGGCTCGGCCTGTGGGGCGTCCTCGCCCTGGTCGGCATGCTCACCGGCGCCGGCTACCCGTTCGGTCCGAACGACCCTCACGGCGGCGACGTCAGCCTGCTGCGCCTCGTGCCGGTGGAGGTGGCCACCCCGCTCTTCGCCGGCGTACTGCTCACCGCAGCCGTGGCTGCCCTGGCCATGAGCCGCCCGGCGGCGCGCCCACCCGGCCCGCTGCGGGCGCTGCTCGCCGGCTACGGCTGGGCGGTCGCGTTCGTGCTCGTCCTGGTCGTGCCGGACGTCCGGGTGCTGGTCGTCCTCGGCTACCTGCCGATACTGATCGTCGGTGCGCCGTTCGGGTGGCCGCCGGTCGACTACGCCGACATCTTCAACTGGGCGCTGTTCGGCCGGTTCGCGGCGCTGGCCGGCGGGCTGCTGCTGGCCGGTGCGGTGCTCGCCTGGCAGCGCCGTACCGCCGCGGCTTGCGTGGGCTGCGGCCGCAACCACACCGACCGAGGGTGGACCACCCCGACCGCCGCCATCCGCTGGGGCCGGTGGGCCGCCGGCATCGCCGCCGTCATCCCGTTCACGTACGCGCTGACCCGGTTCGCCTGGGCGGCCGGTATCCCGCTCGGCATCTCCCGCGAGTTCCTGACCGAGATGCAGGACACCGGGCTGGTCTGGGCCGGGTTCGGGTTGGCCGCGTTCGCCACCGTCGGCGCGATCCTCACCCTCGGCCTGGTGCAGCGCTGGGGCGAGCGGTTCCCACGCTGGATGCTCGGGCTCGCGGGCCGGCGGGTGCCGGTGAAGCTGGCTGTGGTGCCCGCCACAGTGGTCGCTATCTCCGTTACCGCGGCCTCGCTGGGGCTGCTCAGCAACCCGAAGTTCTGGGAACTCACCGGCGGACTCAGCATTACCGGGGCGCCGATGCTGCTCTGGCCGGTGTGGGGCGTTGCGCTCGGCGCGGCCACCTACGCGTACCACCTGCGCCGCCGCGGGACCTGCCGGCGTTGCGACCGGGGTTGAGCGGGAGTGGGGGTGCTCCCTGATGCCCGGGGCACCCCTGCGGATGTGAGCTAGCGTGGGTCGGGTGACTGCGCCTACCTCGGTAATCCCGGTTCCACCGGCCGACCTGCCCGGCACGCTCGGCGCGCTACGGGCGGCCGGTCACCAGTACCGCACCGTCAAGCAGGAACTCCGCGACAACCTCCTCGCCCGGATGCGCTCCGGCGAGACCCGTTTCCCCGGCATCGTCGGCTACGACGACACGGTGCTGCCCGAGGTCGAGCGGGCAGTGCTCGCCGGGCACGACATGGTGCTGCTCGGCGAGCGCGGCCAGGGCAAGACCCGGCTGATCCGCTCGCTGGGCGCGTTGCTCGACGAGTGGACCCCTGTTCTGCCCGGCTCGGTGCTCAACGAGCACCCGCTGCACCCGCTCACCCCGGCGTCCCGCGCCCAGGTCGCCGAGGCCGGCGACGATCTGCCGATCGGCTGGCTGCACCGCTCGATGCGGTACGGGGAGAAGTTGGCCACCCCGGACACCAGCGTCGGGGACCTGATCGGTGACGTCGACCCGATCCGCATCGCCCAGGGCCGCACCCTCGGCGACCCGGAGACCATCCACTTCGGGTTGGTGCCGCGCACCAACCGGGGCATCTTCGCCGTCAACGAGCTGCCCGACCTGGCCGAGCGGATCCAAGTGGCGCTGCTCAACGTTCTGGAGGAGCGGGACATCCAGGTTCGCGGCTACCAGCTGCGTCTGCCACTGGACCTGCTCCTGGTGGCCAGCGCCAACCCGGAGGACTACACCAACCGGGGCCGGATCATCACCCCCCTCAAGGACCGGTTCGGCGCGGAGATCCGCACCCACTACCCGGTCGACCTGGAGTTGGAGCTGGCGCTGATCCGCCAGGAGGCCGACCTGGTCGCCGAGGTGCCGGAGCACGTGCTGGAGGTGCTGGCCCGTTTCGCCCGCGCCGTGCGGGAGTCGCCGTCGGTGGACCCGCGCTCCGGTGTCTCCGCTCGATTCGCCATCGCCGCCGCCGAGACGGTCGCCGGTGCCGCGCTGCGTCGTGCCGGTCTGCTCGCCGCCTCCGACACCCCGGACGGACGCCCCGAGGCCGCCGTTGCCCGCGTCGGTGACGCGGTGTCGGTGACCAGCACGCTGCGCGGCAAGGTCGAGTTCGAGAGCGGCGAGGAGGGCCGGGAGATCGAGATCCTGGCGCACCTGCTGCGTACCGCGACCGCCGAGACGTTCCGGGCCCACCTGGCCGGGCTGGACCTGTCCGGGTTCACCGCACTGGTCGAGGACGGCGCCGCGATCGAGACCGGCGAGTTGGTCAGCGCCGCCGAGCTGCTGCGCCAGGTCGGCACCGTACCCGGGTTGGCGAAGGTTCTGGACCGGCTCGACCTGGGCGACGCTCCCACCTCCGAGGAGGCTGCTGCGGCCGTCGAGTTCGTGCTGGAGGGGCTGCACCTGACCCGCCGGCTCGGCAAGGACGTCACCGACTCGGGGCGCACCGTCTACGGCGGCCGGGGCTGACCATGGCCGGCAACCGGTTCCGTTACGGGCAGTGGAACGGCGGGCCCGACCCGCTCGCACCCCCGTACGACGTGCGCGAGGCGGTGGACGCGGTCGGTGCCGAGGTGCTGGCCGGCGGCAGCCTGCGGGAGGCGCTGCGTGACCTGCTGCGCCGTGGGCCGCAGGGTAGGGGTGGCCTGGACGACCTGGCCGCCCGGGCTCGGCGGCTGCGCCGGGAGGCGTTGCGCAGGGGCGATCTGGACGGGGCGGTGACCCGCGCCCAGGCTCTCCTCGACCAGGCTCTCGCCGCCGAACGGGACGAGCTGCGGGGTCGCGACGACGACGCCGCGCGGTTCGCCGAGGCGGTGCTGGACAATCTGCCCCGATCGACCGCGCGGGCGGTGGAGGAGCTGTCCGGCTACCAGTGGGCCAGCGACGACGCGCGCCGCTCGTACCAGCAGATCCTCGACCAGCTCCGCGACGACGTGCTCGGCCAGCGCTTCGCCGGGCTGCGCGACGCGGTGCGCGCCTCCGCCGACCCGGCCGCCCAGCAGCGGCTCGCCGAGATGATGGGCGACCTGAACGACCTGCTCGCCCGGCACGGTCGCGCGGAGGACACCACCGACGCGTTCGCCGAGTTCATGCGCCGACACGGCGACTTCTTCCCGGAGAAGCCGGAGAACGTCGACGAGTTGATCGACGTGCTGGCCCGCCGGGCGGCGGCCGGTGAGCGGCTGATGAACTCGCTCTCCGAGCGGCAGCGCGCCGAGCTGGCCGGCCTCATGCAGCAGTCGCTCGGCGACCGCCTCGCGGGGGAGTTGTCAGCGCTCGACGCGAACCTGCGGGCGCTGCGACCCGATCTGCGCTGGGGTCGGGGTGAGCGGGTCCGCGGCGACCAGCCGTTGGATTACGCCGACGCGGCCGGCGCGCTGGGTGAGATCGGTGACCTGGACGACCTGCTGGACCAGCTCGACCAGGAACACCCGGGGGCGACCCTCGACGACGTGGACGTCGACGCGGTGGCGCGCACGCTGGGCCGGGACGCTGCCGACGACGTTCGCCGGCTGCGCGATCTGGAGCGGGAACTGCGCCGCCAGGGTTGGGTGAGCCGGGACGCGGAGGGGCTCACACTGAGCCCGAAGGCGCTGCGCCGGCTCGGCGGGACCGCGCTGCGGCAGGTCTTCGCGGAGCTGACCGCCGGACCGCGCGGCCAGCACGACCTGCGCTCGGCCGGTGCGGCGGGCGAGGTCAGCGGCGCGTCCAGGCCCTGGCAGTACGGCGATGAGCAACCGTTGGACGTGGTCCGGACGTTGACTCGGGCGGTCAGTCGCGCCGGGCCGACGGTCCCGGTGCAGCTCTCTGTGGACGACTTCGAGGTGGTGGAGACCGAGAGGCGTGCTTCGGCCGCTGTGGTGCTCTGCGTCGACCTGTCGTACTCGATGATCTCTCAGGGTCGTTGGGGGCCGATGAAGCAGACGGCGCTGGCGCTGGCACACCTGATGGAGACACGTTTCCCGCAGGACGCCCTGCAGATCGTGGGCTTCGGCCGGGAGGCGATGACGCTCACCCAGCAGGAGTTGGCGGCAGTGGAGCCGGACATGGAGCAGGGCACCAACCTCCAGCACGCGCTGCGGTTGGCGGGCCGGCACCTGCGCCGGCATCCGGACGCCGAGCCGATCGTGCTGGTGGTCACCGACGGCGAGCCGACCGCGCACCTGGACCCGGACGACGGGGAGGCGCTGTTCCACTGGCCGCCGCTGCCGGAGACGATCGAGGCGACGGTCCGCGAGGTGGACCGGTTGAGCCGCTACGGCGCCACGCTCAACCTGTTCATGCTCGGCGACGACCCGGGTTTGCGGCGCTTCGTCGACGCGGTGGCCCGCCGCAGCCGGGGCCGCATGTTCACCCCGGACACCGACGACCTGGGCGAGTACGTGGTCAGCGACTACCTCCGCTCCCGCCAATCGCGCCGCTAACTCCCGCCGCGGCGGGTTGACTGGGGGGATGGAGAGCGGGGGATTGCGGCGGGCTTACGGTGCCCTGTTCGCTGAGGTCGACGCTGGCGGGTTCGGTCCGGCTCCGGAGGGGCAGCTCAGTGCCGAGCAGATCGTCGCGCATCTGGTCGCCAACGACGAGCTGATGATCCAGGCCACCGAGGCGTTGCTGGCCGGGTCGCCGTTCGCCTACTACGAGTTGGCGGAGGACATGCACCGCCCGCAGCTCGACGCGCTCGCCGCCGAGCACTGTGGTCTGCGTGGCCTGACCGCGCTGCTGCACGGCACCAGCGACAGGCTGTGCGGGCTGGTCGACCAGCTCGGCCTGGCAGCGGAGACCCCGGTCGAGACGCACCTGCGCGAGGGCTTCGACCTCGTCGTCGACGAGCCACTGCCCTGGTCCCGCACCCTGGACCTGCACACCCGGGTGCACCTGCCCAAGCACCAGGCCCAACTGCACGAGCTCCGGTCCTGAGCGACGCCGATCGGCCGGTCGGCGTCGCAGGTCTTGCCCAATTGAGCGTGATGTCTGTGAGTCATCACGATGACCCACAGACATCACGCTCGCACTAGTGCCGCCCACCCCACCCCAATCCCTCCGCCGACAAAAGTGGCATAAGAGGGCAAGTAAACAACAGTAAATGCAAGATCGCGGGGGCGGGGGCGGGGGCGGGCTCGGGGTCGGGGCGGGGTCAGGTTTGGGTTAGGGCTGGGCGGGGGTGGAAGGTGCGGCGGTAGGTGGACGGGGCCACGCCGATGCGTTGGTGGAGTTGCTGGCGTAGGGCGGCGGTGGTGCCGAACCCGCAGTGGTGGGCGATCTGGTCGACGGTGAGGTCGGTCGTCTCCAGCAGCAGTCTCGCGTGGTCGGTGCGCTGTTGCAGCAGCCACTGCGCCGGGCTCAGGCCGGTCTCCGACCGGAAGCGTCGGGTGAAGGTGCGCACGCTCATCCGTGCCTGCTCGGCCAGGTCGCGCAGCGCGATCGGCTCGTGCAGCCGCTGCCGCGCCCACTCCCGGGCGCCAGCCGTGCTGGTGTCGGTTGCCTTCGGCACCGGCTGCTCGATGTACTGCGCCTGACCGCCGTCGCGCCACGGTGGCATCACGCAGCGGCGGGCCGCCCGGTTGGCCACCTCGCTGCCGTGGTCGAGGCGGATGACGTGCAGGCAGAGGTCGATGCCGGCGGCGACTCCGGCCGAGGTGAGCACCCGGTCGTCGGCGATGAAGAGCACGCCCGGATCAAGGTCCACCCGGTCGTGCAGGCGGCGGAACCGCTCGGCGTACGCCCAGTGGGTGGTCGCCCGCCGCCCGTCGAGGAGCCCGGCGGCGGCGAGCACGAACGCTCCGGTGCAGATCGACATGATCCGGGCGCCCCTCTCGTAGGCCGCGCCCAGCGCCTCGGTCACCTCCGGCTCGACGGTGCCCGCTGTCAACGCGGTGCCGTCGTGGATGCCCGGGACGATCACCGTTTCCGCTGTGTCGAGCAGCTCCAGCCCGTGGTCGGGGACCACCTGAAAGCCGGCGGTGCTGCGCACCGGCCGTCCGCCCGGAGTGCACACCCGGACGTCGTAGAAGGGTGTGCCGTCGGCCGCCCGGGCCGTGCTGAAGACCTGGGACGGGGTGCCGAGGTCCAGGCCAACCACCTGGTGCAGGGCGAGTACGGCGATCCGGTGCGGGCCAGCGCTCATGGCCCGATTATTGCGCATGATGGCTTTCCGGCCACTCGTCGAGGTAGGTGGCCCGGCTCAGACTTGTTCCGTGACCAAGAACCGCCGTCTGCATCCCGCCTGGCTGGTCGCCGCCGTCGCCTTCGTGGCGCTGGTCGGCGCGGCCGGCTTCCGCGCCACGCCGTCGGTGCTGCTGCACCCGCTGCACGAGGAGTTCGGCTGGCCCCTGGCCACGATCTCCGCGGCCGTATCGGTCAACCTGCTGCTCTACGGGCTCACCGCGCCGTTCGCGGCCGCCCTGATGGACCGGTTCGGCATCCGCCGGGTGGTCTCGGTGGCGCTTCTGCTGGTCGCCGCGGGCAGCGGTTTGACGGTCTTCATGACCGCCAGCTGGCAGCTCCTGCTCTGCTGGGGTGTGCTGGTGGGGCTGGGCACCGGCTCGATGGCGCTGGCGTTCGTGGCCACCGTCACCGGCCGTTGGTTCGTGCACCGACGGGGCCTGGTCACCGGAGTGTTGACCGCCGGCGGGGCGGCCGGGCAACTGGTGTTCCTGCCACTGATCGCCATCCTGGTACGCGACCACGGCTGGCGTAGCGCCGCACTCGTGGTGGCCGCGGCGGCGCTGGCGGTCGTACCCCTGGTGGTGTGGTTGCTGCGCGAACACCCGGCGGATCTCGGCCTGCCCGCCTACGGGGCGACCGAGGTCGTCGCGGCGCCGCCGGCGACCGGCGGCGCGGCGACCAGGGCGCTCGGCGCGCTGGCCGCAGCGGCCCGGACCCGACCGTTCTGGCTGCTGGCCGGAGGCTTCGCGATCTGCGGGGCGACCACGAACGGCCTGGTCGGTACGCACTTCGTGCCGGCCGCGCACGACCACGGGATGGCCCAGACCACAGCGGCCGGGTTGCTCGCCCTGGTGGGGCTCTTCGACATCGTCGGCACTATCGCCTCCGGCTGGCTCACCGACCGGGTGGACAGCCGGTTGCTGCTCGGCATGTACTACGCGCTGCGCGGGTTGTCCCTGCTGGTGCTGCCGAGCCTCTTCTCCGGCACCGCCGAGCCGAGCATGCTGGTGTTCATCGTCTTCTACGGCCTGGACTGGGTGGCCACCGTGCCGCCGACGGTGGCGCTGTGCCGGGAGTACTTCGGTGGCGCCGGAGCTGTGGTGTTCGGCTGGGTGTTCGCCGCGCACCAGCTCGGCGCGGCGATCGCCGCGACCGGCGCGGGCCTGGTCCGGGATCGGCTTGGCGACTACGCGATGGCCTGGTACGTGGCGGGCGCACTGTCGATCGGTGCCGCCGGGCTCTCGTTGCTGCTGCGCCGCCGACCGGCCCGTCCGGTGCCGGAGGCCGTGCTGGTCGCCGCGACCGCGCCCAGGGCGTGGAGCTTCCGGGGCTGAACCGCGACGCGTCGGCCGGTCAGCTCACCGTCCACTGCTGGGCCGGCCTGCCGTCGCACTGTCGCTGCCGGATGTCGTCGCCGGCCTCGACGGCGTCGTCGTCGGCCTGCGCGCACTTGTTGCTGTGCGCGGCGATCAGCAGCACCGCGCTGGTGCCGGTGCCGCCGAACCGCCACTGCTGGTTGGCCCCACCGTGGCAGGGGAACTGGAGCAGCCGCGCGCCGTCGTCCCCACTGCCACCCTCGACGTCGAGGCACTGCCCGTACGCGGCATTGGTCAACGTCAGCACGCCCGTGCCGGCCGGGCTGATCACCCACTGCTGCTCCGGGGCGCCGGTGCACACTGCCAATTCGGCCTCGGCCTCCTTGCCGTCACCGTTGAGCCCCAGGCAGAGGCCCGAGGCGGCGCGCAGCACCCGGGGCCCGGTGGGCGGGGCGGCCGGCGTGCTGGCCGACGGGGTCGGTGACGGCTCTGCCGGTGCGGTCGGGCTCGGCTCTCCGGCCGGCTCGCTGGGCTGCGCCGCGCTGGACTGCGTACCGACCGACGCCGGTACCGACGGCTCGTCGTCACCGTCGAGCAGCCCGGTGGCGAAGACGACCCCCAGGAGTGCGCCGACGGCCCCGACCGCCACCGCGACCCGCAGCAGCGGATCGGCCAGCGGCCCGGAGCGCGGTGCCCGGTGACCGCCGTAGACGGTGCCGGCGGGGTCGGGACGTTCCTCGGGCGCGGACATACGCGCCATCCTCACCCACGACGTCGCGCCGGAGCCAGCCCGGCGGTGCGGGGGTCGGCGAGGCTCAGCGGGTGGGCTGCGGGTCGGTGACGTCGGCCACCGTGGCGTCGAGGGCGGCGATCGCGGCGTCGGCGGCGATCGCGATGGCGAGACCGCGCTCGCCCGCACCCAGGGTGATCTCCCGCCCGCGCAGTCGCTCGTCGGCGACCACCGGCCAGGCAGTGCTCGCGCCGAACGGCGTGATGGTGCCGCGTTCGTAGCCGGTGGCGGCCAAAGCGCCCGCCGCGTCCGGCATGGAGAGCCGGTGCACCCCGAGCAGGGTACGCAGCTTGGGCCAGGAGATGACCCGGTCGCCGGGGGTGAGCACGAACAGGTGATCGTCTTCACCACGGCGAACCACTATCGTCTTGACCACGTCGGGGACGGCCACACCGCGGACGGCGGCCGCCTCCGCGAGACTGCCGACCGCACCGTGGCTGACCAGCCGATACGGCAGTTTGGCGTCGTCCAGGGCGATGATCGCTGGCGATGGCATGCCCGCCACGGTATCCGTCGGGCCTGCCACCGGACGGGAAACTGCCACCGCCGACATCCCACGGTTTCCAAACGGCGAGCGTAAGGTGATCACATGCGCGCTGAGCGTGTGGATCAACCGATTGACCATGATCAAGCGGTGGACACGCTGCGGCGGTCGTACGCCGCGGTGCCCACTGGCGAGCCTGTCCGGCTGGCCAAACGCACCTCCAACCTGTTCCGTCCCCGGTCCGCTCCCCGGACCCCGGGGCTCGACGTGAGTGGCCTGAACGGTGTGCTGTCGGTCGACCCGGCCGGCCGTACGGCCGACGTGCAGGGCATGTGCACCTACGAGGACCTGGTCGACGCGACGCTGCCGCACGGCCTGATGCCGCTGGTGGTGCCGCAGTTGCGCACCATCACGCTGGGCGGCGCGGTGACCGGCCTCGGGATCGAGTCGACCTCGTTCCGCAACGGCCTGCCGCACGAGTCCGTCCAGGAGTTGGACGTGCTCACCGGCTCCGGCGAGATCATCACCGCCCGACCCGACGGCGAGCACGCCGACCTGTTCACCGCGTTCCCCAACTCGCTGGGCAGCCTCGGCTACGCCACCCGACTGCGCATCGAGCTGCAACCGGTCGGCCGGTACGTGGCGTTGCGCAACGTCCGGTTCACCCAACTGGAGGCGCTGACCGACGCGATAGCTGAGGTGACCGCCACCCGGTCCTGGGCCGGCGAGCCGGTGGACGCGATGGACGGGGTGATGTTCAGCCCCGGCGAGGCGTACCTGGTCTTGGCCACGTTCACCGACGCGGCCGACCCGCCCAGCGACTACACCGGTCAGGCGATCTACTACCGGTCGCTGCGCCAGCGCACCCGTGACGTGCTCACCGCGTACGACTACCTGTGGCGCTGGGACACCGACTGGTTCTGGTGCTCGTCGGCGTTCGGCGCGCAGCACCCGGTCGTGCGCAGGCTCTGGCCGGCGCGTTACCGGCGCAGCGACTTCTACCACCGACTGGTCCGGTTGGAGCACCGCCACCAGGTGGCGGCCCGGATCGACCGGCTGCGCGGGCAACCGGCCCGGGAGCGGGTCGTGCAGGACGTGGAGATTCCGCTGGACCGTACTGCCGACTTCCTGCGCTGGTTCGCCGGCGCTGTGGGAATGAACCCGGTGTGGCTGTGTCCGTTGCGACTGCGTGAGCCGGCGGGGCCCGGTTCGGCGCGGTCCTGGCCGCTGTATCCGCTGCGGCCCGGGCAGGACTACGTCAACATCGGGTTCTGGGGGAGCGTGCCGATCGCGCCGGGCGCCGCCGACGGCGACGTCAACCGCACGATCGAACGCAGGGTGTCGGAGTCGGGCGGGCACAAGTCGCTCTACTCCGACGCGTACTACGACCGGGACGCCTTCGATCGCCTCTACGGCGGCGACACGTGGCGCGCGGTGAAAGACCGCTACGACCCGGACCACCGGCTGACGGGACTGTACGAAAAGGCGGTAGCACGAGCATGAGCCTGACCGACAGAGATCAGGGGGCGGCGAGCGTCCCCGCCACCCCGCCGGCGGGGGGCCGGCACACGGGTCCGACCGTCGCGGATGTCATCCGCGCGGTCACCACGGGGCCGTTGCCGGTGCGGATCACCGGGTACGACGGCAGCGCCGTCGGCCCGTCCGACGCCGGCATCACCCTGGCGATCCATTCCGAGCGCGGGCTGTCGTACCTGCTCACCGCACCCGGCGACCTGGGCATGGCCCGGGCGTACGTCAGTGGTGACCTGGCGTTGCAGGGCGTGCACCCGGGCGACCCGTACGAGGCGTTGCGGGTGCTCAAGGACGAGCTGCGGTTACGCCCACCGTCGCTGGCCGAGGGGCTGGCGCTGGTCCGTGGGCTGGGCTGGGAGCGGCTGATGCCGCCGCCGGCACCGCCGCAGGAGGCACAGCCCCGGTGGAAGCGGGTGATGAACGGGCTGCGGCACTCGCGGGTGCGTGACAGCACTGCCATCTCGCACCACTACGACGTGTCCAACGCCTTCTACGAGAAGGTGCTCGGTCCGTCGATGACGTACACCTGCGCGGTTTTCCGGTCTCCGGACGACACGCTGGAGCAGGCCCAGGCGGCGAAGTACGACCTGGTCGCCGGCAAGCTGGCGCTGAAGAAGGGGATGCGGCTGCTGGATGTCGGGTGCGGCTGGGGTGGCATGGTGCGCCACGCCGCGCGCGAGTACGGCGTCAAGGCGCTCGGTGTGACCCTTTCGCAGGCGCAGGCGCAGTGGGCGCAGGCCGCTATCGAGCGGGAGGGGCTGACCGAGTTGGCGGAGGTGCGATACCTCGACTACCGGGACGCGCCGGCCGAGCAGTTCGACGCCATCTCCTCGATCGGGTTGACCGAGCACATCGGGGTGCGCAACTACCCGGCCTACTTCGGGTCGCTGCGCAGTCGGCTGCGGCAGGGCGGGCGACTGCTCAACCACTGCATCACCCGCGCTGACAACCGGGCGCCGCACCGCTCGGGCGCCTTCATCGACAGGTACGTCTTCCCGGACGGTGAGCTGGCCGGTCCGGGCCGGTTGATCAGCGAGGTGCACGACGCCGGGTTCGAGGTGCACCACGAGGAGAACCTGCGCCAGCACTACGCGCTGACGTTGGCCGCCTGGTGTCGCAACCTGGTCGAGCACTGGGACTTCTGCGTCTCGGAGGTGGGCGCGGGCACCGCCCGGGTGTGGGGGCTCTACATGGCCGGGTCGCGGATGGCGTTCGAACGCAACGGCATCCAGCTGCACCAGGTGTTGGCCACCCACAACGGCCCGAACGGCGTGAACGGCTACCCGCTGCGACCGGACTGGTTGCCCTGATCACCTGCTGACCGCCGCCTGAAGCCGCGTCGGAGAAAGTCGGCGCGGCTTCTCGCGAAGCGATTGACAAAGAAGTTTTGTACGTACAAACTGATTTTGCCATGAGAGATGTCCTGTACCTGGAGCAGATCGAGCAGGCCGAAGTCCTGCTCAAGCCGCAGCGCGTCGAGGTGCTGCGGCAACTTGCCGAGCCACGCACCTGCACCGAGGTCGCGGCCCGACTCGACCAGACGCCACAGCGCGTCTACTACCACGTCAAGCAACTCGTCGCGGCTGGCCTCGTCGAGCTGGTAAACGAACGCAAGGTCCGCGGCATCACCGAAGGCATCTACCAGGCCGCCGCCCGCTCCTACTGGCTCTCCCCACGACTCGTCGGCCGGATCGGCCTGCGCCGGGCCCGCGACGAACTGAGCCTGGGTTACCTGCTCGACCTGATGGAGGAGGTCCAGGCCGACATCGCCGGCCTGGACCGGGCGGCGCCCGAGCTGCCCTCGATCGGGGTCTCCGGCGAGATCCGGGTGCCGGCCGAGCAGCGCCAGCAGTTCCTGCACGACCTGCAAACCGCACTTCAGGACCTGTTCACCCGCTACGGCGGCAGCGAAGGAGATTCCTTCAAGCTGGCCGTCGCCTGCTATCCGAAAGGGAACGACAATGAGTGAGCCGATGAAGGTCAAGGCCCGTCTCTCCGCGCCCGTCGGGCGCGTCCGCCAGGCCCTGACCGACCCGGCCGAGCTGCGTGTCTGGCTGGCCGAGCACGCCGAGGTCGAGCTGCCCCAGCGGTACGAGTTCTGGGGTCGCTACACGCCCGAGGGCGACGCCCCGCATCAGCGGCTGCTGCACGCCGACGACGACACGCTGCGCTTCGGCTGGCTGCTCGACGGGGTGGAGACCACCACCGAGTTCCAGTTGACAGCCGAGGGCACCGACAGCACAGTGCTGACGCTGATCCAGAGCCACTTCGACTTCGCCGAGGCGATGAGCGGCTCCACCATCCGGGGCGTGCTCCAGACGTTCTGGGCGCTGTCCATCGCCAACCTGGCCGCCCAGGTGGAGGGCAAGCCACTGCTGCCCCGCACCGACTTCACCTCCGCCGACCTGCGCGGTGAGCTGGTCATCGCCGCCCCCGCCGACAAGGTGTGGGAGTCGCTGACCGACTCCGAGCAGGCCAGCGCCTGGTTCGGCTACCCGATCGGCATCGAGCCCTGGGTCGGCGGCCGGTACGCCATGGGCGGCTTCGAGACCGGTTACGCGGCCAAGGTCGTCGACCTGGAGCCCGGCCACCGGATGTCCGTCGACTGGGGGCCGACCGGCGTGACGAGCTGGGAGCTGGCCGAGTCCGGTGGACGCACCACGCTGACCTTCGTGCAGAGCGGCTTCGACGAGGCCAACCCGCCGTACGGGGCCTGGAGCGGGTCGGTTGCCGGGCTGTTCGAGCTGCGCCGCTTCCACGAGGTGTCGAACTGGCAGCCGATCTGGATCTCCGAGGAGATCCCCGGCCTGGAGCCCGCGCCGGCCAACTGATCTCGACATTCCCGACCGGCCTCCACCTTGGACACCACGCCATCGGTGACCAAGGTGGAGGGACCGGGAAACGGGTCCGTCAAACGGCCGGCTGATCGGTAAGGTCGGCCGAATCAGTGTCGAGTCGGCGGCCGGGGCGGTGCGGGTGGCAGATCCAGAGCGTGCAGATCACACAGCCGTCGGGCGTTCGCTGGAAGCGGCAATGCGTCTGTTGGGCCAGGCCGCCGGTCCGTCAACACTGACGGAGTCGACGTCATCACCCGCTGTGCCAACCGGCGAGGGCGAGCTGCGCGGGCGCGGCACCGCCGCCGACGGGCTGGTCGAGGCCGTGGTGGCTGGCTATGGCCGGCTGGAGTCCCTGGAGATCGACCCCCGCCTGCTGCGGCGCGGCACCGGTGCCATCGCCGGCCACGTGATCGAGGCAGTGCGCGCCGCCCAGGATGACGAGCTGCGACAGCGCCAGGAGCTGCTCGGCGGCGCGGACCATCGAGGCCAGCGGTGAGCGGCTCGGCGCGGAGGTGCAGCGGTTGCAGGGCACCGTCACCGGTTCGGCCAGTCCCTGGGGTGGCGACGAGGCCGGGACAGTCTTCGGAGCGGCCTACACCGAGGTGCTCCAACACGCTCTCGACGTCTACGCCTCGATGGCCGACCAACTCCTGAGCGTGGCCGACAGGCTTGACGCCGCCGCCGACGCCCACGAGCGCAGCGACCTCGACAGCGCGGCCCTCTTCACGAGACTGGGACTGCCCGGTGGGCCTACAACTGCCAGCTGAGCTCGCCGAGGCCCTCAACTGGGTGGGCTTCACCTGGCCAGAGGCCGACGAGGAGCTGCTGTACGAGGCCGCCCAGGCGTGGATGTCCTTCGCCGGCACGCTGCGCACGGCGGCCAACGAGGCGAACGCCGGCGCGAGTGTCGTGAGCGCTACCAACCGGGGGCGGGACGTCACCGCCTTCGAGGCGATGTGGCGCGGCGAGGAGGGCCCGACCAGCCGTATCGAGGACGGCGCCGAGGCCGCAGAACTCATCGCCGCCGCGCTGCTCGTGATGGCCGTGATCACGTTGACCCAGAAGGTCCTCACGATCGTCCAGCTCACGATCCTGGTGATCCAGGTTGCCATGGCGCTGGCGGCAGCGGCCCCCACCCTCGGTGGCTCGCTGGCACAGATCCCGATCGCGATCGGCGTGGCCCGGGTCGCGATCCGCCGGATCATCAAGGAAATCGTGCAACGGGTCGTCAACGACATCATTCCGCGACTGCTTCGCCGCGCCAAGACGTTGCTGCGCAGGTTCAACCGCAAGGGCCCGGATCGGCCCCCGGGGCGGCCCGGCGTGCCCGGACCGCTGCGGGAGGTCCGTTACCAGGGCCGGCCGATGCTGGACAAGTACCGGTACGAGACCGCCGGTGACCATCCGGGAAATCCCTTTCGGCCCAGCTCGGTGCGTCGGCTCAGCGAGGCGGAACGGGAGGCGCACCGCGTGTACGTCGACTCGGACGGCATCCTGCGCCAGGCAAGCAACGGCCAGCCCTTCGACACCCGCGCCGCGTCCACCCACTGGACGAGGGACGGCGGCCGGGCCATCTTCGTGATGGATGAGCGAGGCAACATGTACGCCTCGAACTACCAACAGGTTGGCGACTTCCACCACTCCACCCTGGGCAACGGTCAGCCGGTCGCGGCGGCCGGTGAGATCGCGGTCGTCGACGGTAGGGTCCAGTACGTGACTTCCGCCAGCGGGCACTATCAACCCGGCCCCGAGCACATGCGGCAGGTCACCGACGAGCTGAGCCGCAACGGCGTCAAGGACATCCCGCTCTTCGGCTTCGACGGCCGTACCCGGTTGAACTGACCCGTCGGAAAGGTGCATGGAATGGACAGCCGCAACTGGAAGGGCGTCATCAACCAGATCCTGTACGGGTTGATGTTCACCCCTCAGCTCGACGACGATTCCGCCAGCCAGATGGCTGAGGCGATGGTCGAGCGACGCTACTTCGGGGACGGCCCGGCTGTTTATGCGGACGCGATCGTCCAGGCGCAGCAGTACGACGGCCCGCTCATCGACGAGATCGAGACGTCGCACAGCGAGCAGGGGTTCCGCGATTTCCTCCGCCGGCTGGCGGGCGAACTGGACCAGCGCCGGCCCTGGCAATGATCTGATCCGATCGCGGGATGTGGTGACTTTTCGCTGTCGAGTGGGTACTGGCTGGCGATGTTCTTCATCTTTGGTCTGCGTACCAAGGTCGACCGGTCCGGTGTCGTGCAGCAGGTCTGCCGCCACTGCGGCAACCAGGCCGCGCAGGTGATCACCCGCCGCTCGACGAAATTCACGCTCTTCTTCATCCCCCTCATTCCGATCCGCACCCGGTACGCGCAGCAGTGCACGTTCTGCGGGGCGGAGTACGAGATCGCCAAGTCCGACGTCGAGCGCCTCCCGGTCGGCTGATCCGACGATGGAACGCTTCCTCTGCTGGCTGATCGGCCGACCGACGCCCTCGGCCGACGTGGCCGTGCACACCGTTGCCCGCCCGCCCTGCACCCCTGGCCGGCGCAGACGCCGCCGCGCACGCCGTCCGTTGGCCGGCACCGCACTGCCCCGTTCACCGTGGAACCGATCCGCGGGCCGCTGACCAGAGGCGTGAGGATGCTCAGCGCGACAGAGGCCCGGGGTGCACGTTCGGCTCTGGCGGCGTTTCTGGGCGCTGGTTAGGCTTTCGGGGTTTGCCGTGGACCGGCGCCGCCGAGGGTGCACGCACGACGAAAGAGCCGGAGCGACCGTGTCCCGACAGGACGGAAAGCAGGCTGCGGGGACGCTCAACCCCGCCGGCGCGTTCGTCGCGGCTGCGGTCATCCTGCTGGAGGCGGGTTGGCTGTTCGCCGCGTTGCCCGGCGCCGCGCTGGTCAGCGACATCGGCGCGATGCTGGTAGCCGGTTGGGCGACGCTCGCGTGCGTCGGGGTGGCCCGTCGCCATCCGGCGCCGCTGCGCCGGTTCTGGACGCTGCTCGCCCTCACCATGGCGCTGGCCGCGATCGGCCGGGCGATCTGGACGGTGCAGCGGCTCGTCGGCGGCGACCTGCCGCACACGCCGGTGGTCGGGGTGGTCTTCACCGCCGGCATCCTCACCGGCACGGCCGCGCTGCTCAGCTCGCCGTCCGCACCGAGGACGGCGGTCGGGCGGGCCCGTACGTTGCTGGACGGGGTGATCGTCGCCCTGGCGCTGGTGCCGATCGGTTGGGTGCTGGTCTTCCGGGGGGTCGCCGCGGCCGAGCTGGCCGACCCGGCGCGCACGCTGGGGCTGCTCTTCCCGATGTTCGACCTGATGCAGCTCACCATCCTGGTCGCGGTCTCCGGGCCAGCCCGGCCGATGTGGCGGCCGATGACAGTCCTGGCGGCGAGCCTCACCCTGCGGGTCGTCGCCGACGTCGTCTACGTGTCGCTGGTCGCCCGCGCCGACTACACCGCCGGTCACCCGATCGACCTGTGCTGGCCGTTGAGCTACCTGCTGATCGGCCTGGCCGCCCGTAACCCGCCGCCACCGGACTGCGACGGCACCGACGACACCGCCGAGTCGCCGCTGCCGCCCTGGTGGCGGGTGGCGCTGCCGTACCTGCCGGTGGGCGGGGCGATCATCGCTGTGGTGCTGGCCCGCCGGCCCACCGGGCAGACCCCGCAGCTCGTGTTCGTGACCATGATGGTGTTGCTGGCCGCCCTCGCCGTCCGGCAGGGGCTGGCGGCCAACGAGAACCTCAGGTTGGTGGCCCGGCTGCGCCGGCTCGCGTACGGCGACCAGCTCACCGGGCTGCCCAACCGGCTGCTGTTCAACAGGCGGCTGCGCCTGGCCCTGCGCGACGGGCGACCGGTGGCGGTGCTGCTGCTCGACCTGGACGGGTTCAAGCAGGTGAACGACCGGTTCGGGCACGCCACCGGCGACACCCTGCTGACCGGGCTCGCGGCCCGGATGCACACTGCCGTGAACGGCGACGGCACCATCGCCCGGCTCGGCGGTGACGAGTTCGCCGTCCTTGTCGACGGCGAACGGCCGGTGTCACCCGAACGGCTCGCCGAGCGGCTGCTGGACGCGTTGCGGCCCTCCGACGACGAGGAGGACGTCGGGGTGCACCCGTCGGCGAGCATCGGCATCGCCGAGTACGGCCCGCAGCACGCCTCCCACACCGACCTGCTGCGCGACGCCGACATCGCCATGTACGCGGCCAAGGCGGCCGGGAAGTCCGCGTACCGCACGTGCACTGCGGCGTTGCGCGAGTCGGCCGTCTCCCGCGCCGAGTTGATCGCCGACCTGCGCCGCGCTGTCGACGAGGACCAGCTGCACCTGGAGTTCCAACCCATCGTCGACCTGACCACCGGCGCGGTGCGCAGCGCCGAGGCGCTGGTGCGCTGGCGGCACCCCCGGCTGGGGATGTTGCCACCGGCGAAGTTCCTGCCGCTGGCCGAGGAGACCGGGCTGATCCTGCCGATCGACCGCTGGGTGATCCACGAGGCGTGCCGGGCCGCCGCGACCTGGCGGGGCCGGGCGCCGGATGCCACGGTCGCTGTGAACATCGCCGCCGCGCACCTGCGTCGGCCGGACCTGATCGCCACTGTCACAGCGGCGACCAGCGCCGCCGGGTTGGCACCACGGGCGTTGACACTGGAGTTGACCGAGTCGGCGTTGATCGAAGGCACCGAGGCGGTGCTGGAGCGGCTGCACCAGCTCCGGGAGCTGGGCATCCGGATCGCCATCGACGACTTCGGCACCGGCTACTCGTCGCTGAGCTACCTGCACCGCATCCCGGCCACCGAGTTGAAGATCGACAGGTCGTTCGTGGCCCGGCTGGGCACCGACGACCGGGCGTACGCCACGGTGGAGATGGTCACCCGCCTGGCCGGCGCGTTCGACCTGGCTGTGGTCGCCGAGGGGGTGGAGACCGAGCGTCAACACGAGGCGGTCACCGCGATCGGCTGCCCACGAGGTCAGGGCTATCTGTACGGGCGGCCGGACGTCCCCGCGATGGTGGGCCAGAATCGGAGTTGACTCTCACGTAACGGCAGGCAGGAGCCTGGTTCCCGGAAGGGAGGGGGACCATGGCGTACACGGTGGGTCAGGTCGCGAAGGTGGCCGGCGTGACGGTGCGGACGCTGCACCACTACGACGAGATCGGGTTGCTCTCGCCCAGCGGGCGCACCTCGGCCGGTTACCGCCGCTACGACGACGCGGACCTGCAACGGCTGCAACTCGTCCTGTACTACCGGGAGCTTGGTTTCCCGCTTGAGGAGATCACCGCGATCATCGACGACCCGGCGGCCGATCCGGCCGCGCACCTGCGCCGGCAGCACGAACTGCTGACGGTACGGCTCAAGCGGTTGCAGGAGATGGTCACGGCGATCGAGTTCGCGATGGAGGCGAGCAAGATGAACATCCAACTCACGCCGGAGGAGCGGTTCGAGGTCTTCGGTGACGTCGATCCGGAGGAGCACCAGGCCGAGGCCGAGCAGCGGTGGGGTGACACCGACGCGTACCGGGAGTCGAACCGGCGGGTCTCCCGCTACACCAAGGAAGACTGGCTGCGGAACAAGGCGGAGAACGAGGACTGGGGTCGGCGGATCGTCGCGCTGATGGCCTCGGGCGCGCCGGCGGACAGCCCGGAGGTGATGGAGTTGGCCGAGGAGCACCGGCAGCTCATCAGCCGCTGGTTCTACGAGTGCTCGTACGAGATGCAGACCGGGTTGGCTGACATGTACCTGGCCGACGAGCGGTTCACCGCGTACTACGAGAAGATCGCCCCGGGGCTGGCCACGTATCTGCACGAGGCGATCCACGCCAACGCGATCAGCCGGGCGTAACACGGGGTGCGGTCCGGCTAGTCTGGCCGGACCGCACCGCCCGGGGGAGATGACAGTGCAGAAACCGAAGCTGATCGCCGCTGTCGCCGTGCTCGTGGTGGCGGTCGGCGCCGGGGCGTGGGCGCTGGTCGCCACCAGCGACGACGACGAACCGGACGCTGGTCGCCCGGCGGCGTCGGCGGGCCCGGCCGACCCGGTCGGTGTGCTGAAGGCCGCCGCGGCGAAGGCCGACGAGCAGCCGTACAAGCTGACAGTTGGCACCGGCGGCGCGGACGGCGACGCCACTGTGCTGCTCTGGGACCCGAAGGCGAAGCGTGGTCTGGAGACCACCTCGCTGAAGGTGCCCTCCGGTGTGGTGAAGATCGAACGGTTGACCACCGGGCCGGACGTGTACGTGCGGGTCACCGCCCCGGACCGCCGCGTCCCGGTCTGGGACGGCAAGACCTGGTGGCACGTCGGCGCCCCGGGTGACCCGGCGGCCAAGCAGGGCCTGGACAACACCCGGCTGGCCAGCACGTTGGGCGCGCCGGCGGGGGTCCGGCTGACCGCCGAGCGGGAGTACGCGGGCACGCTGGACCTGCGCCAGAGCGGCGCGGTGCTGGGCAGCGGCGTCGGCAACGTGCTCGGCGACCGGGCGGCGGCGGTGCCGTTCACCGCTGCCGTGGACGAGCAGGGCCGGCTGGTCCGCTACCGCATCGAGTTGGCCAGCGAGCAGTCGCAGACCGCCCAGCTCGACCTGACGTACTCGGATTTCGGGCTGCCGGTGTCGGCGGACCCGCCGGCGGCCGACCTGGTGGGCGAGGACCCGCCGGCGAACATTCCCGGCGCCTGAGGTCGGGTCACTCCTCGACCGCCCCGTCGACCGGGGTGACCAGGAAGTCGTAGACGGTGCGGGCCATCCGCCGGACCGTCTCGTCGCCGGTGGCCATGGGGCCGGCGGTGAGGAACGCGACGGCGGTCTCGGTGCCGGGGATCAGGTAGTAGCCGACGTCGTGTGAGGCGTCCGGCAGGTCACCGGTCTTGTGGGCCACCGGCACGCCCTGTGGCAACGCCGCCGGGATCTTCGTGTTCAGGGTCTGCTCCCGCATGAACCCGATCATCAGGTCCCGGGAGGTGGGGGTGAGGATCTCGCCGTCCCAGACCGCGCCGAGCAGCGACACCACGTCGTCCGGGCTTGTGTAGTTCTCCTCGCCGCGTTGCGCTGCCGCGCTGTCGAGCATCCGGCGGGCCAGGATGGTGGAGCGTTGGTTCATCGAGTCGATCAACGCGTTGACCGGAGCGAACCCACCCAGGTAGGTGATCAGCACGTTCGCTGCCACGTTGTCGCTGTACTTGATCAGGTACTGGGCGAGCCGGTGCACCGTGACCACCTGCGGGAACGTCTCGAACTGCAGTTGACCGGTGCCGCCGATCACGTCCTCCGGCGTGACCAGCACCCCGTCGTCGAGGAAGATCTGTCCACAGTCGACCCGGCGCAGCAGCTCGACGAGGATCCACAGCTTGATCACGCTGGCCGCCTTGGGGCGCAACGAACCGTTGACGGCGATCTGCTGGTCGCCGTAGCGGCCGGACAGGTCGCGGACGGTGACCCCGGCCGGGTTGAGGCTCGCGTCGGCGACCACCCGGGCGAGTTGCCCGCTGAGCGGGAACAGCCGGGCCCCGGCCACCGGGTCGGTGGGTGGCTGCGGGCTGGTGACCACCACGCCGGTTAGCTTCGTCGGCGGGCGGTGCCGCTTGATCACCTCCAGCGTGCCCTCGCTGCGCCCGACCAGCGGCACCCGGTAGCGGTAGGCAGTCCCTCCGACCACTACCGCGCCGCTGGCCACCCCGGCGGCGACCCGCATCGTCGGGTCGGCGACCCGACCGGTGTCGCCGTCGCAGGCGCGGTAGCGCACAGTGCGCCCGAGCGAGTCCACAGCGAACACCCCGCCGGGAAACGACAGCCAGGACACCTCGCTGGTCGGCGGGCGCTCCGGCGTCGGGTCCACACCGGGCTCGTGGCTCTGACCGTCGCCGGGCTCAACCCCGTACCCCGGATCGGTCGTCTGCGCCGGGTCCGCGACGGGCGCGCGGCCGGGGCCGTCCGCGGTGGCCGGCCCGGTCGTCGCGAGGACCGCGAGCGCGACCGCCGCCGTCAGCACCTTCAGGGGTACGCGGGCAGAGTTCCCGAGCAGGGAAGATGAGCGCCTCTTGTCGCTTTTTCTCACGTTTGCACGATATGAAGCGCCGGAGGCTGGTGAGACCGGCGGGACCGGCGTCACCCGTCCGGGCGGCGATGTCCCCGCGAGCACGATGACCCACGGGTATAAATATGACCCACAGGCATCACGCTTCTCAGCCAACTCACCACCGGGGGACCCATGCTGATCATCGCCGGCAGTCTGCAGGTCGAACCGGCCACCCGCGAGGCGTACCTGTCCGACTGCGAGCAGGTCATCGCGCGGGCGCGTGCCACCGCCGGCTGCCTCGACTTCCTGCTGGCGGCCGACCCGTTGGAGCCCGGCAGGATCCACGTCTACGAACGCTGGGAGTCACCGGAGCAGTTGGCCGCGTTCCGTGGCTCCGGGCCGGACGACGCGCAGGAAGTGGCAATCCTCGACGCCGACGTGCAGCGCTACCTGATCGCCGGCGTCGAAGCGCCCTGACCCGGCACCGCTCACGCCTGCGGTTCGGGGCCGGTGGGCAGGCCGGGTGCCATCCGGCGGATCGAGGCGAAGGTGGGCGTGAGGGCCTCGTACAGCTCGGCGAAGAGCGGCAGCAGCGCCGCGTAGGTGGCGGCGGCGGCCGGGTCCGGGCGGACCGTCTCCTCGATCCGCACCAGGTCGGCGGCGACGTCGATGCTGGGGATCAGCCCGAGCGCCTCCATGCCGAGCAACGCCGCCCCGAAGCTCGACCCCTCGTGCGCGGCCGGGAAACTCACCGGCAGACCGAGTGCATCGGCGAGCATCTGTCGCCACAGGCCGCTGCGGGCGAAGCCGCCACCGGCCCGGACCTCCCGGACCTCGTTGCCGGCCGCGCGCACCGAGCTGAGCACCAGCGCGAGCTGCTGGCAGACGCCCTCCAACGCGGCCCGCACCAGATGCTCGCGGCGGTGTGCGTGGGTCAACCCCACGTACGCGCCGCGCGGCAGGGCGCTCCAATGTGGTGCCCGTTCGCTGTGCAGGTAGGGCAGCATGATGAGCCCGCCCGAGCCGACCGGCGCGCGGGCCGCCAGGGCGACAAGGTCCTCCTCGGAGTGCTCGCCCAGGTCCGGGGCGAGCGCCGCGCCGGCCCACTTGAGCACGATGCCGCCGTTGTTGATCGCGCCACCGACCGCCCAGCGATGCTCGGTCAGCGCGTAGCAGAACACCCCGCCGAGCGGGTCCACGCCGGGCCGCTCGACCATCACCCGCATCGCGCCGCTGGTGCCGATCGAGCAGGCCACCATGCCGGGGTGCACAGCGCCCAGGCCCAGGTTCGCCAGCGGCCCGTCGCCTGCGCCGACCACCACCGGGGTGCGCTCCGGCAGGCCGGTCTCGGCTGCGGTCTGCGGAGTGAGGCTGGGCAGCACGGCGGTGGTGGCGACGAGCTGCGGGAGTTGTTCCTCAGTGATGCCGGCTATGGTCAGCGCCTCGCGGTCCCATTTCAGCTCGTGGATGTCGAGCAGGCCGGTGGCCGAGGCGATCGAGTGGTCGGTGACCAGCGCGCCGCAGAGCCGCAGCAGCACCCAGTCCTTGATACCCACCCAGTGCGCCACCCGCTCGAAGAGCTTCGGCTCCTGCTCGGCGAACCAGAGCAACTTGGGCAGCGGCGACATCGGATGCATCGGCGTGCCGGTGCGCCGATGCAGGGCCAGCCCGGACGGCACCGCCCGCAACCGCTCGGCCTGCCGGGTGGACCGCGAGTCGGCCCAGGTCACCGACGGGGTGAGCGGGTTACCGTCCCGGTCCAACCCGATCAGGCTGTGCATGGCCGAGCCGAACGACAGCCCGGCCACCGGCTGGACCAGCTCGGCCACGACCATGCTGATCGACTTGAGCACCGCTTCGAGGATGAGCTGCGGATCCTGTTCGGCGTAGCCGGGTTGCGGGTTGTTCAGCGGGTAGCCGACCAGGTGACTGCCGAGCTGCCGCCCGTCGGTGTCGTACGCGACGGCCTTGGTGCTGGTGGTGCCGATGTCGACACCGATCACGACCCCGGGCAGCGTGACTGCCGGCACGACCGTCACCCCCTCAGGAAACGTGAATCGACGCAAGAGTATCGCCCTATCGTGTGGGTTGCTACGCCGATCGGGTAGTTCGCCCGTTTCGGCGTGTCCGGGCGCCGCGCCGGACCTGTTAAACCTCGTGACACCCCCAGATTGGTGGCCTACGCGGCGAAGGAGTCGGCGTGGCGAGGACTGATTCGACGGGTTCCACATGGCGGTACCGGTGGGCGCACCGGCAGAACGTGCGGCGGGTCAGCACGTACCGCGGCGCTGAGGCGGCGTGGCAGCGACGCGACGACGAGTTGCGGCGGCTGCGCGCCCTGGCCGCCGACTTCCAGGGCTCGGCGGCCGCCGGCGCCGGGCTGGCGTTGGAGTTGGCCGCCGACGAGGTGGTGCTCTGGGCGCTACCCGCCGCGCAACTGGTCGAGGTACGGCACACCACGGTGCTGCCCGCGCCCGACCTCGCTGTCGCCCCGCGAACCGGGTCGCTGCGCCCGCGCCGCCCGGACGGCGTACGCGTCACCGACGCCGGCATGGCCGTGATCACCAGCCGCCGACTCGTGCTGCTCGGCGGGCGGGGCCGGCGCGACTGGGCGTACGGCCGGATCACCGGCCTGGCCCACGACCCGGCGGCGCCGGTCACCCTGCTCCAGGTGCTGGACCGGCGGCGTACCTCCGGGTTGCTGCTGCCCACCGCCGCCGCGCCGGACTTCCGGTTCAAGCTCACGCTGGCCTTCGCCGACGCGATCGAACAGCGCGCCGCGGTGATCGCCCAACTCGACGAGCTGATCGCCGAACACGCCCAGCTCAAGCCGTTCCGGCCGGCCGTGAACACCCCGGCGCAGGCCCGGTTCTCCGCGCGGGTACCGGGTGGCCGTAGGACCCTCGCGGTGGCGGCGGCCATCGCGCTGCTGGTGCCGGCGGCACTGATCGAGTCGGACCCGTCCGACCCGACCGGTGGCGCGGAGGTCGCCGCAGCCGCCACCCCGGCGCCCACCACCAGCGTGGCGCCCGCGCGGATTGGTCCGGCTCTCGCCCTGAAACCCCCGCCGCCGAAGCCGGCGAAGTCGCCGCGCCCGTCGCCCAGCGCCACCCAGGGCCCGCTCTGCGGAGCGACGGAGAACCCGCTGGGGTACGGCTTCTGTGGCGGCACGCGGATCCGCAAGCCGGCAGCCGAGGTGTGCGACTGGTTCGACTGCGTACCGCAGTTCTGGGCCGGACGCGGCTACCTCGTGCAGTGCCGCGACGGCTCGGTCAGCCTGGCCGGCGGCCGGTCCAACGCCTGCGCCGAGCACCAGGGCATACGGCGGACCATCACGAAGTGACCGATTCCGGGCCTGAAGTCCGCTTCGCTCGGCCAGAATGATCGAGTGGAGATCCGGTCTGACGATGGCGCTCGGGTGCGGGTACGCCCCGTCGGCTACCAGCCCGGCATCGACCCGCCCGACGACCCCGACGGGGCCACGCCCGGCTGGCACGACTGGCTGCTCATCGAGGTGGACGCCCGCACCGCCGACGGTCAGACCTGGTCGCACCACTACCCGAGCCTCATGGTCGAGGAGGCCCGCGCGCTCGGCGGCTGGCTGCACGGGCAGGCCACCGCCGCCCTCGGGCTGAGCGCACCACCGGCGATGGTCCGCTTCACCGAACCCAACCTGGCCCTCCGTAGCCGGGTGCTGCGCCGCCGCCGGCTGGAGCTGATCGTGGAGTTCTCCGCCGAGTCACTGCCACCGTGGATGCGCCGCCCGTCCACAGCGATCTACCCGCTGATCCTCACCGTCTCCGCGGACGCCCTCGCCACCGCCGCCGAACACTGGTCTGAGCACTGCGAGGCGTACCCGCCGCGTACCCAGTCGCGGTTCCCGACCCACGGCCCGCAGCCGTACCGGCGACGAGCCGGCTGATCACCTGCGTCACCGACGTAGCGATGCCTTGACGGCGTCGATGGCGTCGGACAGTTCCTCGGTGTACGGGAAGCCGTCCTCGACGATGGCCATGTCGACCCCGCATTCACGCTGCCGCGCCCGCAGCAGCGTCTCCTCCACCGGGGCCACCGGGAAGGCCAGCGGGTCCAGACCTTGCGCGGAGCCCAAGTCTTCGACCAGGAGCCACTTGCTCTGCTCGTCGTAGACGACCACCCCGGCGGCGATTCCCCTGGTCCACTGATCGAAGAGCGTGGCCAGGCTGGTGGCGGCACGGACCGAGTCCCACGCGTCGGGTGAGATCTCGTAGCGCCAGATCTCACCCTCGTGGTCGCCGGCCAGCACGAACGTGTAGAGGGTGACATCGAAGAAGAACAGGGGCAGTTGGTGCCGCCAGGGAAACGGCGTGCCGATCGCCAACCCCAGATAGTCCAGCGCGTCCCCGCCCTCCGGCCATGGCATCCGCCATCCGACGTTGGGCAACACCTGCCGGACGGGCCAGCGCTGCGACTGCAACCAGGTCAGCTGCTCGGCGACACGCTCCACGCCGAAGATCCGGTGGACCACCTCCGGCGGCTGCCCGGCCGGCGACTCGCCGTAGTCCGGCCAGTCGAGGCCGGCGGACGTCGCCGCCAGGCGATAGTCGCGTACCGCGTCACGCAGCACACCCATGTCGTCAAGCATCAGGAAGCTCCTCGGCCGCCGGGGTCCTGGGCAGGCTAGCGTCGCCGCACCAACTCTGGTGTCCGTCAATACTCTCCTTTCGGGCGCAACGGGATGCATCGATCCTGGTCGCGTTGCCTGTCACGTACGTGAGCGGTTGTACCGCGTGTGACAGTGACCTCTGTGTCCTGCGCCCCCTGGCGGATCGCCTGGGCCGAGCGCGAGAACGAGCGCCGGCAGCGCGCGTACCGCGACGCCACCGACGCGTGGCGGCGCCGCGACGACCACCTGGCCCGGCTCCGCATCGAAGCCGCCAGCTTCCTCGGGTGTACGCAGCCCCGCACCGGCCTACCGGTGGACCTCGACGACGACGAACTCGTCTTCCGCGTCCTGCCCGTCGCCCAGCTCGTCGAGGCCGAGGCGCGGCACATCCCCGGCCTGCCCAGGCCGGGCGGCTTCTGTTCCTTCGCTGAGACTTCTTCGGAGGCGCTGCCGGCGAGCCTGCGTGTCGTCGACACCGGCATGGCCGTCGTGACCAGCCACCGGGTGGCCTTTGGCGGCCGTGAGCACCGGCGCGAGTGGCGGTACGACGACCTGGTCGGGCCCGCCCACCACCCCGACACCCCGTTCACCCTGCTGCCCGACCACAGTCGACTCTCCGGACTGCTCGTCCCCACGAACGCCGTGGCGAACTTCCGCTTCTACCTCACCCTCGCTGTCGCTACGGATCGCGCTGCCGTCCTGGCGCAGGTCGACGCGCTGCTGGCCGCACACCGGGGCGCCCGACCCGCGCCTATCGTGCTGGCGGAACCCGACGACGCGCCCCTGACCGCGGTACGCCCCGACCGGCGGGCGCTCGGTGCTGCCGCCATCGCAGCTGTGGTGTTCGCGACGGTCGGCCCCGGCGCTCTCGGCCCGAACCCGCACCTCTTGGCATCCGAGCCCGTGCCGCTGGCGGAGACCATCGCCCTGGACGTGCCGAGGGCTGGGGCGACCCTCGTGCCGATCGGTGCCGTCGGGCCGGTGGCACCCCGGTCGAGGGTCGGTTCGGCCGACAGTGCCGTCTGGAGCCCGCCGCACGCCCCGGCTGTCCGGCCGTCGACTGCGGCAGCCGTCTCCAGAGTGGTGTCACCGGCCGTGGCGGTGGCTGTAGCGCCGGCCGTCACCCCGTCGGCCCTTCCTGCGCCGTCGCCCACCTCGGTGCCGACCCCTGAGCCGGTCCCCACCACGGAACCGTCCACCTCAGCCGTCCCGACGCCGCCCGTCGCGTCGGCCTCCCCGACTCCGACGCCCACTGCGACGCCTTCGCCGAATTCGCTGCTGGCGGTCTGCCTGGATCCTCTGCAACTGCCGTTGCTGGACCCGCTGCTCTGCCCGCCTCCGACGCCCTGATCCGTGTTCGTGGGTGCGCGGCTCAGCCCATGGCGCTGAAGTCAGGGACAGTGAGGGTGCCGTCGTCCGCAAGGGCGAAGCCGGGATTCCACGCGATCTCCCAGACGTGGCCGTCCAGGTCGGTGAAGTAGCCCGCGTAGCCGCCGTAGAAGGTCTCCCGGGCCGGCTTGGTCACCGTGGCACCCGCCTCGGTGGCCGTGGTGATCACCTCGTCCACCTCCTCGCGGGATCGGACGTTCTGGGCGAGGGTCACCCCGCCGAAGCCGTCGGTGCCCGGGTCGGCGATGCCGGCGTCGTCGGCGAGCTTGTCGCGGCCCCAAAGAACGACCGCCAGGCCACCGGCCTGGATGAAGACCGTCTCCTCAACCTCCTGGCCACGCCAGCCAAGGTGCTCGTAGAACGCCTTGGCGCGCGCCAGGTCGCTGACGCCGAGGGTGATCAGGCTGATCCGCTGCTCCATGCCCCCAACCTAGTGCGTGATTAGTCGACGGCTGTGGTACCCGGACGGCTGCCTGGTCATCGGCGGCGAGGCTGAAAAGCACGCGCCTGGCACTCCCGTGCGTCCGAAAAGGATTAGGGCGTGACGGTACGCTGCATATCGGTAGCGCAGGGTGGTGATCGGGGCGTCTGTGGGCGCCTCGGCCACCAGACGTCGGTTGTGCCGGAAACACGGGGGGAACCATGTTCGAGCGGCTGGGCAGATTCGTCGTGGGCAGAGCGTGGTGGGTGATCGCCGGGTGGGTGGTCGCGGCAGCCGCCATCATCCTCACCACACCGTCCCTGAGCGACATCACCTCCGCCGACCAGGAAAGCTTCCTGCCTCGCTCGTACGAGTCGGTGCAGGCCACCGAGCTGGGGCAGAAGGCGTTCCCGCAGCAGGCCACCGCGACGGCGACCATCGTGGTCAAGCGCGCCGACGGGCAGAAACTCACGTCGGCGGACGAGGCGAAGGTGGGCCAGCTCGCCCAGTCGCTCAAGGCCAAGAACATCCCGCGCACGTCCGGCTACCTGACCGGCCCGCCTGCTGTCGCACCGGACAAGTCGGTGCAGATCATCAACGTCGGGCTCGACGCCCCCACCCCCGACGACCCGGCACTGCTCGACGCCGTGCGCGACCTGCGCGCGGACATCGGCCCGGAGCTGGCGAACAGTGGGCTGACCGCAGGCGTGGCCGGTGACGTGGCGAGCTTCGTCGACAACGAGGACACCTTCAACAACGCGTTCGCCGTGGTCGGCGTCGCGACGATCATCCTGATCATCGGACTGATCCTCGTCATCTTCCGCAGCCCCATCGCGGCGCTGCTGCCCGTGGTGGTCGTCGGCGTCGTCCTGAGCATCACGACGGGTCTCGTCGCCGCCGCAGGCAAGGCATTCGACCTCAGTGTCAGCCAGGATCTGCAGACGATCCTGCTGATCGTGCTGTTCGGCATCGGCACCGACTACATCCTGTTCCTGCTCTTCCGCTACCGGGAGCGGCTGCGCGCCGGCGACGACAAGCGCACCGCGATGATCGTCACCGTCCAGCGGGTCGGCGAGGTCATCACCTCGGCCGCCGGAGCGGTCATTGTCGCGTTCCTCGTGCTGCTCCTCGCCTCGCTGGGCTTCTTCGGCTCCCTCGGTCCGGCGCTCGCGATCGCGGTCGGCGTCATGCTGGTCACCTCGCTCACCCTCATCCCGGCGGTCGTCTCCCTGCTCGGTCGGTACGTCTTCTGGCCCTCGAAGGCGTGGCAGCGTGCGCCCAAGGCCACCATCTGGCACCGGCTCGGCAACACCGTCGGGCGCCGGCCGGCGCTTGTCGCGGCGGCCTCCGGCGTTCTCCTGGTCGCGCTCGCTGCAGGCGTGCTTGGCTACAAGGCTGACTACGACTTCAGCGCCGGCTTCCCGCAGGACACCGAGTCGGCGAAGGCCGCACAGGACCTACAGCGCGGGTTCGCCGCCGGTGCGCTCGCCCCTACCGAGGTCTACCTGACCACCAGCAACGGGTCGCCGCTGAACGAGCAGCAGGTCAACGACTTCGCGGTGGCCGTGGCGAAAGCCCCGGGTGTGGGCCAGGCGCAGCCCCCGGAGCGCAGCACCGACCCGAGTGTGGCCCGGGTCAACCTGCTGCTCAACGAGAACCCGGTCTCCAACGAGGCGATCACCCTCGTCCGCGACGACTTGCGCGGTGCCGTGCACGCGGCGGCCCCGCCGGGCACCCGGGCGCTGGTCGGCGGGACCACCGCGATCTTCGCGGACATCAACTCGGCCAACAACCGCGACCTGTCGGTGATCCTGCCGGTCGCGGCCGGCCTGATCGCGCTTATCCTCGGGCTGCTGCTGCGCAGTCTGGTCGCGCCGATCTACCTCGTGATAGCGGTGCTGCTCAACTTCGCCGCCACGCTGGGCGCCACTGTCTACCTCTTCCAAGGGCTGCAGGGCGAGCCCGGTGTCACCTTCCAGCTGCCGATCATCCTCTACCTTTTCGTGGTGGCGATCGGGACTGACTACAACATCCTGATGATCGCCCGACTACGCGAGGAGGCGCGGGAGGGCAACGAGCCGCACCAGGCCGCCGCCATCGGGGTCGAACACGCCGGTCCGACGGTCGCGGCAGCAGGCTTGATCCTTGCCGGGACGTTCGCGGTGCTGCTGCTTGCTCCGATCTCGTTCCTGCAGCAGATGGGCTTCGCGGTGGCGATCGGCATCGTGCTGTCGGCGTTCGTCATGTCGATGTTCTTCGTGCCAGCGCTGACCGCGCTGATCGGGCACAAGGCGTGGTGGCCGGGCCACGGCGACGAGGGACCGGCCGGCGGGCCGCACGTCCCGCCGGAGCCGGAGGCCGTGGCGAAGGGGTAGCCGGGCGAGCGGACGGACGGCCGATATCAGGCGGCGATGGCACGAGCTGCGGCGTACGTGTCGGCGGGCAGCGCGTGGTGCAGCTTCCAGAGGATGCGCATGGGTCGGTCGCCGGTGTGCTCCTGGTACGTCATCGGCCCGGCGTAGAGGTACGGCGGCGCGCCCAGGTCACGGTCGGCGATGCGGGTTTCCCGAACGAAGAGGAGCACGGTCGAGCCGCCCGAGGTGTAGCGCTGCCCGGTCGCCGACGCCGCAGACGTGGTGCTCTGCGACTCCCACTGGAACAGGGTGTCGGTGATGGCGCGGTCGGCGTACATGGTGGTGGGGGAGTAGTGCGCCTCCGACTTGACAAGGGTGACGAAGAACAGGTCGGCCTGGGCGTCGGGCAGCCACTTCACCCCCTCGCGCAGCGATCCCGGGTTCGTCATCCCGAAGGCGGCGCATGCCTCGTTGCGGCTGTACCGGGCGTGCACCCGCAGCGGCACCACTCCTGGAGCGGCTGTCGGCGTGACCCGGTGGATGCGGTCCCGCAGCACCTCGGCGACCTGCCGCAGCTCGGCGCAGCGGGCCGGTTCCTTCCACAGCCGCGCCAGCCGTTCGTTGCGCGTTGCGAGGGGTGCGTTCGGCCCCCAGAGGCTGAAGTGCAGCATGTCCAGCAGTCGGCTGCTGCCCGCGTACACCTGCTGACCTGGCGCGGGCGGTCCGGCCGCGACCCGGGTCAGCAGCTCTAGCCGGTCGACGTCGTCGGTGTGCAGCATGCGACCGATGGCCCGGCCCAACTCGCGGTCATCAGGACCGGGTGTGGACGTGTCGATGCCGGCGAGCCGCCGCAGTCCGGTCCAGCCGCCGATGCTGGCCGATCGGTACACGTCCTCGATCTCCAGGCCGGTCTCGCGGAGGAACGTCGCCAGGGTGACGTCGCCGAGTTGCCGCAGCTCGGAGACGAGACCGGCCTTCGAGGTGGGCAGCGCCGATCGCAGGTTGGCGAGCACTACCTCCTTCGCCACCCGGTCCAGCTCGACGTGGCAGCCGCTGGGCAGGCTCGGGAAGTCGTCGCGTACCGCTTCGGTGATTGCCCGCCGGCTGACCCCGGTCAGGGCACGCCAACGCAGGTCGAACCGGAAGTTCGCGTGCTGCCCACCGATGAAGTCGAGCACCGTGAGGCAGGGCTTGTCTTCGTCCAGGCGCAGGCCACGGCCGAGCTGTTGCAGGAAGATCGTGGCGCTCTCGGTGGGCCGCAGCATCAGGATCGTGTCGACCATCGGCAGGTCGACGCCCTCGTTGAACAGGTCCACTGTGAAGAGCACCCGCAGCTTGCCGGCCTTGAAGTCCCGCAGCAGCCCCGCCCGATCGGTGCCGGCCTTCGAGGTCACCGCCGCCGCCTCGACACCGTGCTTCCTGAACCAGGCGGCCATGAACTCGGCGTGCCCGATGCTCACGCAGAACCCGAGCGCCCGCATCCGCCCGACGTCCACCTTCTCGCGGACCGCCCGCAACACCGTCCGCGCCCGAGCATCGTTGCCGGTGTAGATGGTGCTGAGCTGCGTCGGGTCGTAGCCCTGGCCGCGCTTCCAGGTGACATGCGACAGATCCACGTCGTCGTGCAGCCCGAAATACTGGAACGGCGCAAGCAATTGCCGCTCCAACGCGTCCCACAGGTGCAGCTCAACGGCCGCGCGCCCGTCGAACCACCGGCGCACGTCGCCGCCGTCGGCCCGGTCGGGGGTCGCGGTGAGGCCCAGGAGTACGCGGGGACGCAGCCGCTCCAACAGTCGCGTGTACGTCGGCGCTTCCGCGTGGTGGAACTCGTCGACGATCACCATGTCGTACGCCTCGGGGTCGACCTCGCGGCGGTGCAGCGACTGGATGGAGGCGAAAACGTGCTTCCAACCATTCGGCTTCTCGCCCGCGACCAGCGTCTCGCCGAAGCTGCCGTCGCCCATGACCTGCCGGAACGTCGACAGGCTCTGCCGCAGGATCTGCTCCTGATGAGCGACGAAGAGCAGCGAGTCTGCTCGTCCCGCCTTGTGTAGTCGGCGGTAGTCGAGGGCGGCCACCACCGTCTTCCCGGTGCCGGTCGCCATCACCACCAGGTTGCGCCAGCGCCCGTGCACCAGCCGCTCGGCGTCCAGGTCGGCCAGGATCTCGGCCTGATAGGGGTACGGGCGTACGTCCAGGTTCGAGATCGCGGTCGGTGCGTCGTCGCGGCGCTCCCCGCTCAACGCACGGCGTAGCCGTTCGGCGTCCCTGGTCGCGTCGTAGGTCTCGAACGCCGGATCGTTCCAGTAGTCCTCGAACGTCGCCGTAAACGTGTCGATGACGTGCGGCTGCTCCATGTTCGAGATGCGGACGTTCCACTCCACGCCGTCCACCAGCGCGGTCTTCGACAGGTTCGACGAGCCGACGTACGCGGTGGTGGTGCCGTTCTTGCGGCGGAACAGCCACGCCTTGGCGTGCAGGCGGGTCGTCCTCGTTTCGTACGACACCTTGATCTCGGCGCCCAGCTCGGCGAGCCGGTCTAGCGCTCGCTGATCGGTCGCGCCGAGGTAGGTCGTGGTGATGACGCGGACCTTGCCGCCTCGGGCGATCAGCTCGCGGATATGTGGCTCGACGATCCGGAGGCCGTACCACTTGATGAACGCGCACAGCAGGTCTACCTGGTCGGCGGAGGCCATCTCGTGGTTGACCTCGTGGCCGATGCGGGGCTGGTGGCGGCCGTTGACGAGCAGCGCGCCGGTGGAGAGGGGAGTGGTGGGGCGCTGCGGGAAGGTGGGCTCCGCGGGTGGGGTTGGTGGGGCGGCGATGGCGTGGAGTAGGTGCTTGGCGTCGGTTACCTGGTCCTGATCGGTCGCTGCCCTGGGGCTCAGGGTGGCGATGGCTTCGGCGATCTGGTTCGCCATGGCGATCTGGTGGTGGAGCTTGTCGTCTCCGTTGGGGACGGAGTGGAGGGCTCGGGCGGCCAGGGTGGCGATGTGCCGGGCGAGGGTGTGGTGCGCGTCGGCGGGGTCGAGTTTGTGGTGTTGGATCAGAGCGGGGTCGATGTGCTGGAGGCGAGCGGCCAGCTCACGAGTGATCAGGTGTTCGTAAACACCCCGCTCAAGATCCGTCATCTTGACAGCTAATCAGCTAGAGCGCCGGGGCGTGGACCCGAAGCATGATGTATCTAGGTGGTGGCCAGCACAGGAAGCAATCCTGCAGACTGCAAGCGTTCGTACGCCACCCGGATATGCGCTGGGGTGAACAGCCTCGCCTTGCGGCCACTCCAAGCCTGAACTCGCTCGATTAACTCACTGAGCTCGTTGGTCGGAGGAGTCAGTTCGGCGGCGTAGTGCACAGTGGCCAACAATTCGAGACTGTATGGTGCCTCGAAGCCCTCAACCAAGCTCGCCAGCTGTTCTAGCGAATGCCTTGTTGGCGAGCAGCCGTTTGGTTCCAACCAAGCCGACACGGCCTCCGTCGTTCCGGCAGTCAGGCGGATCGGCTGGAAATCTTCGACCCGGGCGCTGCGGTCGCCAAAGCCGGTCAGATAATGCCCTTCAAGTCGGTCGAGAACCTGGTTCAAATTATCGGCATAAGGTCCGTACCGCCCCCGGTTGAACTCTAGCCGGAGCGGCTGCCCCAAAACCTGAAGGAAGTAAGCGATCTTCTGGATCTCAAGCACGGTCACCCCATCACGAGGCTCCAGCGCCCCTGCCCGATCGAGGTAGCGCTCGATGGCGCAGAGGAGGGTGGCACGGCCAGGAGTCAGCGGAGGCTTGGTCGTTGCCACTGGCATGTCCGAGGGGTTGGGAGCACCTTCCGGCGGAAACAGTAGAACCCGAACCTCTGGTAGGTCAGCGAAGCTCCGCTCTATCAATGGCCGGATCTCCTCCCAGTCCAGCCCTCCGTTACCGCATCCCAGCGCGGGCACAGCGAGCGAGGAGATCCGATGGTCACGGACGAGGCGAACGAGGTCGTTGAGGCCGTCCTTGATATCCGTCAACTTCGAACTGGTGCGCCAGTGGCCCTTGGTCGGGAAGTTGATCACGTAACGTCTAGGGCCTAGGAGGGCTGAATCAAACAGGAACATCTGGCCTAGTTTGACCTCTTTGGTGGCGCAGGCTGCCCGGTAGGCGGCATAGTTCGCCGGGTAGGCGCGCTTGAACTGCAGGGCTATCCCTTTACCCATCACACCCACGGTGTTGACGGTGTTGACCAGGGCCTCGACGTCAGCGGTCAGCAGGTTGCCGTGAGCGATGACGATCATTCGCGTGCCTCCCCCCGTCGGAACCCGTAGTACCAGTTGGGTCTGACATCAACGTACGCGTCGATGATGCCAGCATCACGTAAGACCTGCCTCAGCTGTTCCTGTCGCGCCGGTGTCCGTACGACGTAGCCGGCCAGTAGATGGAGAGGAAACTCACGGTGTACCAGCAGCTCGGCCATGCGACGCCGGACGCGATCGGGGTCTTCGGGCAGGTTCTTCCAGATCCGCTCGCTCATCAACGCCCAGTCGACGAGTTCGGCAAGGTCGTCCAGAGCTCCTGAGAATCTTGTCAAGGTTGCGGCGCAGTTGCCGTCGCTCGCGACCCAGCTCAACTGGGCTTGATCCACCTTCTCGAGCGAACTCACGAGGTAGACCAGCGGGTCGTCCCCGTCTGGGTAGCAACCCTGCGTTCCGTCCTGATGCTCCCGCGCGATACGAAACATCATCGGTGAACGCGGAGCGAAGTAGAAGGGTACGTAGTCGGCCACCGCTTCACCTGGAGGGCATGGGACGGCTCGCCGGCGGCGGCTGGCCTTAATATCGGAAGCCCCCACGTTCGTGGTCAGCCTCGTACCGACCATGCTGTCGGCGAAGAGTCGGCCTACGGCGAGGATAGCCGGCAAATTCTCAATGTGAGTGAAGTGCAGAATCCTAACTCGGCCTGGCTGACTGGGTGGCCCCAACACGGATCAGTCCAAATCTGTTGGATCGATGCGGGCCTTAACTTCTGCGTGCTCGGCGAGTAGGTAGAGCAGGTTCGAGCCGTCGATCAACTCTAGTGGCTTGCCGGACGCGAACTCGTATGAGGCGGGGCCGTATCCGCTCGTTGTCACCAAGATGCCCTTAGATGCGCCCTCGTTCTGCAGGGTTCCGTATAGGTCGCGAACGGAAGAAACGTCTACAGTGTTTCGGTAGCGCTTCGCCTGAATCACGACCTTGCCACCGAAAATGGGTCGAGGATCGAAGGCCACGCAATCCACGCCACCGTCCCGTGATGCGCGCGTTTGTCTAGTGTCGAGGCCCATCTTGGTGAATAGATTTTGGATGAGGCTCTCGAACTCGCTCGGCGTCAGCCTTAGAAGGTTTGGTCGCTGGTCGAGGTCGGCCAGCACGTCAACCTCGTCGATGAATCGCTTGTCCACCATGTCGAACTCAAGCACCGGTCGAACTGGCGCAAGAGCCTCGGGGCGCTTCGACACCGAGGCGTTAAGGTGTTGCAGGCATGCGGCTGGATCGACGCTGCGCAGAGTCAGGGCGGTGAACACTTCCCGGGTCGTCCGGAGTGTCACAAGGCAGGGTTGAACAGCAGTACCAGTGCGCGGGTCGGTTGTGTCGACGATGCCGTTAAAGACGATCGTGTCTATCAGTCCGGCTCGGTCGGACTCAAAGAGTTCGTGGATGGTCCGCAGAGTCACTTGGCTCACGGTGCTTGCGTAACGTTCCTTGACTTCCTTCGCTGGGCGTGCCACGGTGCTGATCTCGTCGCGCACTTTGACGTAGCGGTACTCTCGTACAGCCGGAACCACTTCCAATGTCGGTAAGTGGTATTCCACCACGAGTTGCCGCGATTCGGGCACGTATGCCAGTCGATAGTGCTGGGGAAAGTCATCGGGGTAGACCGAGTTGCCGAGCACCATTCCGAAATAATCCACCACCGCTGCAGGGTCTCCGGCAGCCACTGCGGCTGCGAAGCGATCGACCTCGGCGTTGTGCGCCTTCGTCTCGGCCTCGACTTTCGCCCGGCCCTGCTGGTATCCCTGGTACGCGAAAGCCAACCGGCGCTGCCGTTCGGCCTCTGCGGCTGCGTGCTGCGCCTGAGCCTGCCCGAAGGCATGGTGCGCCTGGGCGAGATGCTGCTGATATTTGGCCTGGCCGCCGAATAGCTTCCCAATGCCTGATGGAGCAAGCGGTTCGAACCGTCGCCAGTCCGGTGGTGGCAGGGGGGTGCCGAGAGGCCCCGGCTGGAAGGGTGGGTGCTTTACAGATTTGTGGAGCCGCCGAAAATCAATGTGATCGTCCACATCAAGCGTGGCCAGCAGCAAGCCGTCGAGTTCGTCTATGCGCGCCTGCAGGTCTGAGTTGTTTGCCGCGACCTCGGCATTGCGCGCCTCCGCGTAGAGTCGCTTACGCTCCCGTTCATCTGCGACGGACGCACGCTCTGCGGCCTTCCTGGCGCGATCTGCTTCGCGGTGAAGGTGCTGATGATGCCGGTAGGCGGCGGCTTGAGCCTGCCTTTGGGCGCGCTCCTGGCGAGCCTGCGCCCGCTGCATTTCCTTGAGAATCCCCACGCCATTCCTAAGATCGCGACGACTGCGGTCCGGACACCATAGCCAGCAACTGAGCGTCCCGATACCCGCCGTGCGGCTGTAATCGCGATTCTGGTAGGACGTTACGTCCCGCCTTGTTCGTGTTCATCGGCGTTCTCAGTGTCGGATCCCGGACAGATATATCCGCGCGTTGCAGGTCGGGGCAACCCTGGTTGCCGCACGTGGCCGCCGTTAGCATCGATGCTTGAGAGATCTGCAAAGTGAAGTGGGAAACGGGTAGCCTTTAATGCCAGCCATGGACCGATTGCTGACTCGCTCCGGGCGTTTCCCCCAGTCCATGGACCACCTCAGTCGCCCGCTTAAATAGGTCTAGCTCCCTGCGGCGTTGCGAACCAAGACATCGAAGATTGGTGCATCTTCCCAATTCGGCTGCAGCTTTGTGATCTTGAACCAGCCCCAGGAGCGGTACGCGGTCTGCGCGGCGACATCGTCGGGGCGGGCCAAGAGCGTCGTTCGGGACTCTGCCCGGCGGCCGATCAGGTCATCATGCAGCACCCTCGCGATGCCCAGACGCCGCCAACCGGGGTGCACCAGCAGCTCGCTGAGCGCGAACGTGCGCGTGCCGTCCTCTTCGGCGAACCCTGGCGGCACAGGCTCGTGGATGCCTTCCCACCACCGTGTCTGGGGAGGTAGCGGAAAGCCATAGATGTAGCCGACCAAGGCCCCGTCGACCGACGCGGTGACCATCTCCCACCCATCCCTCTCCATGTGTAGGGAGAGTTGACGCCGGTAACGGTCCTCGCTGTGGAACTCGCCGCCGCCCGCGTAGACCTCCAGGTAGAGGTCCACGAGCTGATCCAGGATCCCCTCAGTCTCGTCGGTGCTGTGATGGCGTAGCTGCAAGCCCTCGATCATGCCTGGACCGCTCGGTCATAGGCGTCGACGAACTGGCGCGTTGCCGTGGTCGCCTGCCGTGGTACCGCCAGGTTCGAGCGCACCTGCGCAAGGTGCCGGCTAATCCGCCCCGAGTTCATCTGGCTCACCGCGGGCAGGACGTCCAGCGCGATGCGTGCCGCCTCGTTGACGTCGCCCTGTTGATATGCGGCTTCCGAGAGGTGCACGGTGTAGTAGACCTGGTTACGTCGATGGCCAGGCGACGGATTGGCGATGATCGCGCGGAACGACTGAGCGGCACGGTCGGGCCTGTTCAGCGCGAGGTACGAAAGCCCCTGGATGCCGTTCACTTCCTGCTCGTTAACGAAGTCGACAAACCCGAGATCATCCTCGTGCGGTCCGCGCTCCAGCTCGCGGCGGGCCTTGGTCATCTCCCGGCTGAAGCCGCTCGCATCTGTGAGCACGGCGTATGTGTGTGCTCTCCGTAGATGCAGCAGTGTGGTGAGTCGAGGTGTCGCCCATCTAGCGGACACGCGTAGCGCGGCTTCGGCGCAGTGCAGCGACTCGCCGGGCTGACTCTCGCGGAGCAGCATGGAAAGCTGGGTCAGCGCCTGTACTTCCATGCGAGGGTCGTCGGCGATCCGGGCGCGGGTGACGGCCTCGTTTAGGAAAGGCCTGGCTTCGCGCCTGCGTTCAGCATCGGTAGCGAGCCACGCGGCCTGGATACCGAGGTCGGCCAAGGCGCTTTGAAGGGCATCGCCGACTTCTCGGCTGTAGGTCGCCCTTGCCGCCCACGTTGACAGCCTGGCGTGAGCCTGGACGGCAACGTCGCAGAGCTGGTCAGCACCTGCTGCCGCATCAGCCCGCCGGAAATCTTGTACCAGCGAACTAGCCAGTCGTACCTGTTCCATGCCGATGTTTCGAGGCACGTTGGCAGGGCCTGTGAGCAGGTAAGGGTGACCGGCTGCGGCGAGTCCCGCGAGCGCGGCCATTGCGTTGAAGCGTCGCCGGTCCGTAGCGCCACCCCCTCGGGTTGATGCCCCATCCAGGGTAACCGCCATGGCCGGCAGTTCGCCCTGCTCAGTTATCGCGTCATGCGCGTAAGTATCGTCTGCTGTGCCTTCTGCGGCGCGGTCGTCAGCTCGATAAGGCTGGCCAGGAAGACCGAACCAGAGACACGCCGCGGGTATCCCGAGAAGCTGTGCCCAGTGCGCCAATCGGTCCAAGTGCACGAGCGGCGGCCCGTTCTCCACCCGGCTGAGCTGCGCCTGCGTGATTCCCAACCACCCCGCCACCACGGACTGCGGCAAGGCGACCCGCCCGTGGTACGGATGGCACCGGTACGCCCGAATCACCCGCCCCAGATGCCGGTCGGCGAGAGCCTGTCGCACCGGCTCGTGCTCCCAGAAGCTCGCCGGTACCTTCGGTGGCGCGCTCAGCCGGTCCCGCTCGGCGGCCTGGCACGGCGTACACCGTCCGCTGTCGTTGTCCCGGGCCAGCCGTCCGCCACACCGAGGGCAGTTCGCGTGTGTCACCGGCGGCTCCGTCCATCTCGCCTCATCGAGCGTATCCATTGAACACGCTGCGTGGAGCGCTGGTATACGCGCGACGCATATCGTCAAAGGACCGCCGAAAAGCGAGCGGACTGCAACTACTCAGGACGTGCGCGCCGCCCGCAGCGCCTCGACAACGACGCTCCATCGCCCCGGCCCGTTCACCGACTCCAGCGGCTTACCGTCCGCCACGACCACGCCGGCAGCGCGCAGCACCGCCAGGTGACCCGCGTACGCCGGATGAGCGGCCAACTCAGCCTTGGTGTGCGGAAACGCGATGATCGGCAGCCCCGCGCCCAGCGACTCGTTGAGGACGCCGAGCGCCAGGGTGTCGTTGATGCCCAGCGCCCACTTCGTCACCGTGTTGAACGTGACCGGGGCGGCCACCACCACATCAGCCGGGGGGTGCGGCTCCGGGTCGCCGGGCATCCGCCACTCGACGCGTACGAGATAGCCGGTCTTGTCTTGCAACGCCGCCCGGTCGAGCCACGGCGCGGCGGTCGGGCTGACGATCATGCACACCTGCCACCCGTCGGCGATCAGGAGGTCGACCAGCTCGTCGATGTGTTCCGCCGGACCCGCGGCGCAGACGACCAGATACAGCACCGGACGTTCCGTCATGCCCGCAGTCTGCCCGATTCGACTGTCGCGACGTCGACCGCATACCGATCGTGTATGCCGTCAACGATCACCGTGACATGCCGTTGTGCCTGGTCAGACGCGACAGTCGACGCATGGCCCGGGGCGGGTGCCTTGTCCCGGAGTTGCGCCGGCCCTCAACGGCGCAGCTCCTCCCCGCCCGCCCCGGTGCCAGCCCATGAATCAACGACTTGGAGCCCGCATGCCCGAGGTGAAAGACGACCACCCGGCCAGCGGGAGCCTGGCCGCCGCCTGGGAGTCGGTCGACGTGCGGGCAGCCGGCGACTTCTGGTGCACAGTCGAAGACCGCCGACCCGGGCTACTCCCACAGCGTGACGCGCCGCTGTTCTTCACCGCGTTGGGTCGCCTCCTGGTCGGCGGCGACGACCCGGCGAACCGGGCGGCGCTGCTCCGGGTGCTCGGCCACGCGTACCGTCACTTCGACCTGCTCCCGCACGCCACCACCATCGGCGACGCGCTGGTCGCGACCGTGGCCCGCCACGCGCGCCCCCTGTGGACGCCGCAGCTCACCATCGCCGCCGAGCGCGCCCTGTGCCCCGCCACGCGCGCCCTCCGCCGCGCCGCCGCGCAGGCCGGGGACGGCCGGGCCTGGTGGCACGTCGAGGTGATCGGCCATGACCGGCCGTCGCCTGACATCACCATCCTGACGGTACGTCCCTGGCGACGGCTGCCCTTCCAGCCAGGTCAGGCCGTGCCGGTCTGCACGCCGCGCCTGCCCGGGCACTGGCGCTGGCTCTCACCGGCCAACGCCCCACGCGCGGACGGCACCGTCGAGCTGCACGTCCGCGCCGTACCCGCCGGCACCGTCTCCCACCGCCTGGTCCATGAGGTACGCCTCGGCGAGCTGCTCTGGCTCGGCCCACCCGTCGACACCGGGCTGAGTCTCGCGCCGGCGAGCACGAACGATCTGCTGCTCGTCGCCGGTGGCACCGGCCTGGCGCCGCTGCGCGCACTGGTCGAGGAGGTCACCGCCGCACCGGACGGTCGGCGGGTGACGCTGATCGTCGGCGCACGCACCTTCACCGACCTGTACGACGCGATCGCCCTCGACAAGCTGCAATGCGCCCACGACTGGCTGACCATCGTGCCGGCCCTCTCCGACGACCCCTGTGCGGAGCCGGCCGAGCAGGGCGACGCCCTGACCATCGCCCTCGACCATCACCGGCCCGGCCAGGACATCTACCTCTGCGGCCCACCCGCGATGCTGGCCGACGCGCGGCCACGGCTGTGCGCACTCGGCATCCCCGCCGCACGCATCCACCTGCCCAAAGGCCTCAACTGAGCTGCTTGACGGCCTGGCGGAAACGCCGCGGCGGCAGGATGGCCCGGAGCTTGTCGGCAGCGTCAGCGAAGTCCGAGATCGTGGTGACGCAGCCGTGGCCGAGGTGGGCGAGCCGGATGACGCCAAACCGCTCGACCACGAGTGCCTGGGACAGCGGGACGGTGTGCACGTTCCCGTCGTCATCCACTGTGGAAATCGCGTCGATGCCGATGACCAGCTTGCCCTTGTTGCGGAACCGCTTGGAGAACGGCGGCCTGACGACCTCACCTGCCGGCACGAAGCGGGTGGTCGGGCAGGAATCCTCGGTGGCGCGAGGAAGGTCGGGTTTCGACAGGTACGGCACGACGATCATGGCGCTTGAGAGCCAGCCCGACACCATGTCCCGTGTCGCTTCCGGAGTAAGCCCAGTCAGCTCGCTGAGTGATTCCGAGCCGTAGATCTCAGCCGTGCCCAGCAGCTCCTGGTGGGCCAAGGGTTGCAGCTCGTTAATCGACTGCATCCATTCGTTGTCGCCCTCCATGGCCATGCGCTGCGTTGGCACCCGGTCGGCGATCTCCACTCGATCGATCCCATCGGCGGCAAGCCGTTGCAGCTCGGCCCAGAGCAGCTCCGCCGCGACGGCGGCGTCGAAATTCTTGCCCTTCCTGCCGAAGTCTGGTGTGACCCTCAACCCGAGCTCGTGCCGCGTACCGTCGACGACCTCGCACATGAATTCCGCACCGGTGGCGACCCCGGCCTCGTCTACTGCCTCAGCGACTCGCGACCGCAGTGCCCACATCAGATCGACAGCTTCCGCGCTGGGTTCGACACCGACCGTCAGCGCGACGCCGCGGACCTCGTCGGCGTACCAGATCGGCCCCATGTGGTTGTTGACGAGTGGCGTGCTGCGGGTGACTCGCGGGCCGGCGGGCAATGGCAGTCGCATCGCCTGAGGCGGTTCGCCCGTCAGGGTGAGAACCGCGTTGCCGCTGGTGAAGAACCTTTCGACATACCGTCGGATCTCGTCCGCCGTGAAGAGCTTGTAGTCCACTGCGGGCCAGCGCGACAGGCCGTGTCCGCTCGGCCCGAAACGCCGCGACAGCAGCGCTCCCCACGGGTCGCGCAGACCATCTTCGATGTTCGAGACGTACCGGCTGTCCGCATCGAGGTCCGCGACCGCGTCGGACAGATCCTCGGGCGGAAGATTGCTGATGGCCGAGCAGATGGTGGCGAGATGCTCCGCTACCTGATCTGGTGGGCCGCCAGCGAGGAATGACGTGTCGTTCATCCAGACGTTGTCCTCGTGCTTCGCCGCGACGTGATCCTCCGTCCAGTCCACCAGGTGCTGCACGAGATGGGTCAGGCCGATAGAGTCGATCTCTTCGTCGCGGGCACCGCACCCAAACGTCAGCGACGCCGCCAAGGTGCCAGGCACATCGCGTTGGATGACAGTAACTCCGTCTATCTCCTCGCGTCGCATGAGCGGATCGTAAGGTGACCGGTCAAGCCACGGGCTGAGGCGTTCGACAGTCAGAGAACGCGGTGCCGTTGGTGCGTCAACTGATGGTGTCGCCGAACTCGCGTACCCCGTCGACGTCCAGCGTGATCCGGTCGTTTGCGGTCCACTGGCCGGTGGCGGCGGCCCAGCTAGGGTCGTCGCGTTCGTCGATGCTGCTCCAGCTGTGCCGATGGTGCCGCAGTTGGATCGGCCCGGTCGACTTTCCCGGCGCGAGCGTGCCGTCGGTGAAGGTCAGCTCCACCCAGCCGGGGACCGGCGTTCCCGGGATCGGGTAACCCGGCGGCGCTGGCGTCGTCATCCCGCTGGGCGGCCCGCCCGGCGGGACGAAGAACTGCACGGTCTGCCGGATCCGATCGCAGCCCAGTGCGGCCCAGTCGCAGTTCGGCACCAGCGAGGTGTTGGCGCCCTCGAAGCGCAGGTGGTAGCGCACCCGCACAGTGCTCAGGTCGAGTGGCGCGGTGCCGGTGTTTGTCACCTTCAGGAGGTGCTGGATCTGGTTGTTCGTGGGTGACCAGTCCAGGTTGAGGTAGCTGACCGTCGCGCGACCCGCCGCGGTGCGCACTGTGGTGGTGGGCGAGGTGTCGGAGTAGCCGCCGAGCGCGCGGGCGGCAATCGCGATCAGGTACGTCGTGCCGGGTGCGAGGTCGGTCAGCGTGATCGTGGTGTCGGTCGTGGAGCCGAGGAAGCGGTACGTGTTCGGGCCCAGCGGCACCTGCACCTCGTAGTTGATCGGCTGCTCGGCGCCGGGCTCGACCCAGGCGGAGGGCGTCCAGCTGAGGGTGAGCTGATGTGGTTCGTTGGCCACCACAGTGGGGGCGCCAGGGGTGCTGATCGCCGGCCCGTCGGCGCGGGCGGCGTTGACGGCGAGGAGGCTCGCCAGCGCGGCGAGGGCGATGGTGGCGGCGACGCGGCGAGCAGGCATGACCGAATGGTATGCACAAACATCGATGCCTTCGCATCGTCCGTCAGTCCAGAGACGCCGAACACGGGTCCAGTCCGTTACGCGACGTAGTCGGCTTGGAGATAATGCCTGGTCACGCGGCTACCTAGCGTGAACCCGTCATCACGAACGGCCTCGACGTCGGTGTCGCACCTGCCGCCCCGTCCGGCCTCAGACGGGAGAAACACATGCGTGCTCAGAACAAATGCCGGCGGTACGGCGCCCGAGCGTCAGTACTCGTGCTCGGTCTTGTCGCGACCGGAGTGGTGCTCGTCCCGGCGAGCCCGGCGTCCGCCGCGGTCCCCGGGCTGGTGCGGGTCGCCGCTACCAGCGTCAGCAACTCGACCGACTACCACAGCGTCACGGCGACCTGCCCGGTCGGGAAGGTGCTCACCGGCACCGGCTACGAACTCAACGGCGTCACCGGCGAGGGCGTCGTCGACGACCTGCGCCCCAACGGTGGCGTCGCCACGGCACCGACAGCTGTCACCGTTGGCGCCTACGAGACCGAGGCGTTCGCGGGCAACTGGTCGGTGACCGCGTACGCGATCTGCGCCAACCCGGTGCCCGGCCTGGTCCGGGTGGCCACCACCAGTGTCAGCAACTCGACCGACTTCCGTAGCGTCACAGCGACGTGCCCGGTCGGAAAGGTGCTCACCGGCACGGGCTACGAGCTGAACGGCGTCACCGGTGAGGGTGTCGTCGACGACTTCCGGCCCAATGGTGGCGTCGCCACGGCACCGACAGCTGTCACCGTCGGCGCGTACGAGTCGGACGCCACGGCCCTGAACTGGTCCGCCACCGCGTACGCGATCTGCGCCAACCCCCTCGCGGGCCTGGTGCGCACCTCGGCCGTGGGGGCCAGCAACTCCCTCGACTTTCGCAGCGTCACGGCAACCTGCCCGGTCGGGAAGGTGCTGACCGGTGCCGGCTACGAACTGAACGGGGTGACCGGCGAGGGCATCGTTGACGACTTCCGCCCCAACGGTGGCCCCGCGACCGCGCCGACGTCAGCCGCGTCCGGCGCGTACGAGGAGGACGCGTTCGCCGGGAACTGGTCCGACACGGCGTACGCCATCTGCGCCTTGCCGTAACGACGTTCCTCCGGTGTGGTCGCCCTGGCAGCATCGGGGCGGCCATGCTGTTTGTCCGTTATAGAGCAGGATGTCGGATCCGGATGGTTTAGTGGGGGCGGTAATCCGCAGACCAACAATGGTCGCTCGAACAATGGGCTGCTCACTTTCATGTCTCCAATTCGCAGGTCCCGGTCGTGGTGGTTCGGCTTCGCGGCCTCGGTGCTGGTCGCCTGCCTGGTCACCACCACAGTTGTCGCGCCCGCGCCGGCCCAAGCCGCCGTCAACCAGGTCGCGCTCACCGTCATCTCCGACGGCGCCGCGCCCTTCGACAGCCTGGACAGCGGTGCGAACAACGGGCGGGTACGCACCAAGGACGTGCTGACCTACGGCTGGGGGTACTCGTCCGACGGTGCCGGCGCGGGGTCGGTCACCTTCGTGCAGACGCTGACCGCCCCGTCGCTGGTCCGCTTCGACACGTCGAACCTGGCCCAGTGCACCGGCCCGGGCGGCGGCAACCTCAGCACCGACGGGCAGACGCTGACCTGCGCCGTCGCCGTGGACGCGACGGGCGCGGGCACCGTCCCGATCAGCGTCACCATCGGCGGCAGCGTGCCGAACGGGACGACCATCGGGGCTTCGCTCACCGCCAACGGCGGCGCCCTCAACGGCGGCACCCGGAGCACCACAGTGGTCGCTCTTCCCCAGCTCAACCTGCAGGCCAACCTCTTCGGCACCCCGACGCCCGCGTCGGTCGGCGGGGCCAGCGGCAGCGGGTACGCGTTCAGCTTCGTGGTGACAGTGCCGACCACCGCCAAGGGCACCGAGTTGGTGACCGCGCCACTGACGTTCACCGCCGACCTGAGCGCGATCTCCGCCAACGCGGTCCTCGTCGCCGACTCCTGCGCCCCGGTCAGCAACGGCGGATACGGCGTGCCGTACGGCCGGATCGGGATCGTCGCCAACGCCACCGCGTCGAACTCGGTGGTCAACTCCGGCACCGTCGGGTGCACCCAGACCGGGCGCACGGTGTCGATCACGATCACCGGCGCCGACCTCGCCGGGCGGACCAGCCCGACCTTCGGTGCCCAGGGCAACACCCTGCCGAGCACGCTCAGCTACCTGGCCTCCGGCACCTTCACCGTCTTCGTGCCCAGCGGCGACAGCACCTCGACGATCCAGTCCACCATCCAGTACCGGGGCTTCGACCCGACAAGCGTCACCGGGCAGTCCAACTTCGGCGCCGGGTACGAACCGGGCGGTGAGCCCGCCGCCGCCACCTGCACCTACGTCGCGGCCAACGCCACCCGAGCGAACGACAACTGCTTCTCGACGACCTTCGGACCCCGATCGGCCGGATACAACGGGTACTTCTGGACCACCGACACCCCCGCTGGGCTCCCCGCCGGCAACGCGACGAACGGGACCGCGGGCGACGGGATCGCCTCACCCGGGCAGACCTACTACGACCGGCTCCAGCTCTACTCCACCAGCGGACCGGCCCTTGTCGGCGCCGCGATCTGCGACAAGTGGAACCCCGTCGAAACCCGCATCGTCGGGACCGGGCGGGCGTACCGCAACAACACTGTCGTCGCCGCCAGCGAATACCTCGTCGAGTACGGCGTGCTGAACCTGCCCGACGACAACGCCCGGCGGACCACCTCCTGCGCCACGGGAAGCTGGTACGGCTCGATCGAAGCCGCCGGCGGCGCCGCGGTGGTCAACGCCGTCCGCTTCACAGTCACCTGGACCATCGGCAACGGCGAGGTGAGTTACTTCCACCCGCAGTTCCAGGTCCAGCCCAACCCGACCGGCACGATCATCGCCAACTTCGACAGCGGACGCCTGGGCGGTGCCGAAACCTGGGGACCCTCCTACTACAACCGGGCGACCAACAACCCCTCGTACACCGGGAACCGGCTGACCCTGACCGACGGTGTGCTGCGGGTGACCCAGTCGAACGGACTGCCGGTCGGCCAACAGTTCGTGGCCGCCGGCAGCACAGTCACCTACACCCTGACGCCCACCGTCACCCGGGCGACGTCGGCCACCTCTCCGGTCGGTGGGGTGACCATCACCGACACCCTTCCCGCCTGCATGAGCTACGTCGCCGGCAGCGCCCGCTACGTCTCCGGCGCCGCCACGCTGGCCGTGGAGCTGACCGCCGCGCAGCACGGCGCGGACGGCATCCCGTGCACCGGCGACAGCGGCGAGACCGGCCCGAGGCTCTTGCTCAAGCTCGGTGCGACCACCCCCGGCGTCACGATCCCGGCGATCACGTTCCAGGCCGTCGCGCTGCGCATCGCCTCGGACAACACCGCAGCGACCAACCTCGCGGTGATCAGCTCGGACGCGGCCGTCGCCATCGACCTCGCCCGCCGCACCACCAGCAACACCATCGCGGTACGCAACCAGACCCAGTTCGCCCTCTCGGAGTCGACCTCCACCCCGCAGGTCACCGCCGGCGATCCGATCAACTTCACGCTGGCGTACCGAAACATCAGTGGGTTGACAGTGCCCTCGCTGGTGCTGTTGACCGAGCTGCCGTACAACGGGGACGGTCGCTCCGTGTTCACCGGAACCCTCGCCTACACGGGCAGCGCCGCGCCGGCCGGCGTGCAGGTCCAGTGCACCAACCGGGCGCACGGCACCATCACCCCCAACCCCGGCGACTACACCCCGACCTGCGGGCCGGACACCACAGCTCTGCGCATCGTGGTCAGCAACCTGGCGAACGCGGCCGTCGACTCGGTGCGGATCACCCTCACCCCGAGCGGCAACGCGAGCGGGGACCGGTACGTGAACACCAGCACCGGCAGTTACACCCCCAGTGGCACGACGACGCCGGTGGCGTTGCCGACCACCGAGATCACCCAGGTCACAGTGGTCTCCTCCGGCATCAGCGGTCGGACCTGGAACGACGTGAGCGCGGACGGCATCCGCCAGGCTGGTGAACCGGCCGTGTCGGGCTTCCCGGTCACCCTGTCGGGCACCAACGACCAGGGCGCGTCGGTCACCCGCTCGACGACGACAGCGACCGACGGCACGTACGCCTTCACCGGGCTGCGGGCCGGCAGCTACACGGTGACCTTCTCCCCGGCCGCGCTGCGGGCCGACCAACGCTTCTCGCAGCGGTCGCAGGGCACCAACAGCGCCGTCGACTCCGACGGCGACCCGAGCACCGGCAGCACGGCACCGCTGACCCTCGGCACCGGGGCCAACCTGAACGACATCGACCAGGGCATCCGGCTGCTGCCGCCCGCGATCAGCATCACGGCGGCCAACGCCGGATCGGGTTCGGCCACACTGAGCTGGACCGCTCCCGACTACGTCGGCAGCCCGATCGTGTCCTACACGGTCACGCCGTACGTCAACGGTCAGGCGCAGAGCGCGCGCACCTTCGACGGCACCGCCACCACCCGAACGGTGACCGGGCTCACCCCGGGCACCACCTACACCTTCACAGTGGCGGCGACGAACGTCGTCGGTACCGGCCCGGCCTCGGCGGCCTCCGCGCCGGTCCGGGTGAACGCCCCACCGAGCCTGTCGTTCCCGGCCCCGCCGAGAGGGCAGGAGACCATCGCTTACAGCGTGCAGTTGGTAGTGACCGGCGGCACCGCGCCCTACGCCTGGACGGTGAGCGCCGGCACGCTCCCGCCGGGGTTGACCCTCGGCCCGACCACCGGGCTGCTGGCCGGCACCCCGACCACCCCGGGCAGCTACCCGTTCACGGTGCGGGTCACCGACGCCAGCGGGCTCTCCGCCACCCAGGCCGTCACCGTGCAGATCGAGGCCCTCGTCGGGCTCAGCATCAGCGTGCCCGAACAGTCGGCGCTCGGGACGATCTCAGCGGGGGACGGTGACTTCTCCGGCCAGCTCGGCACCGTCACGGTGACCGACGACCGCGGACCGGCGGCCGGGTCGTGGCAGGCGACGGTGACCGTCACCGACTTCACCACCGGTGCCGACACCGCGATCATCGGTCGGGGCCTGGTCAGTTACTCGTCCGGGCCGGCCACCGCCAGCAGCGGCAACGGGGTCTTCATCCCGCAGCCGGGGATCGGGCTGTCCGCGTCGCAGGTCGCCGCGGGCTGGTCCGGCACCGGCTCGAACGTGGTGTCGTGGAATCCGTCACTGCGGGTGGTCCTGCCGGTCGAGCGGGTCGCCGGCACCTACACGGCGGTGGTGACCCACTCGGTCGGGTAGGACGGCGGACCCGGTGCTCGTCCGGCTTCACGGGTTCCAGTAGACGAGGACGCTGGCCTGGTCGAAGCGGCGCTCCTTCAGGTCGGCACGCTGGATCACCCAGTGGATGGACGCGCCGCCTTGTCTGCCGCCGTGGAACTCGGCCAGCACAACCCAGTCACCATGGTCAGGTGTCCCACCATCGCGCCCCGACCCGTCGTCGCCGGCGCGGCCCGAGGGGTTGGCGCCCAACCACGCGGGGTTGAAACCGTTGCAGTCAGTGCCGTAGCCGCCCAACAGCAGCGGCGTCGTCCAGCCTCCAAAGGAGAACGGGCCGTCTGGCACCTCGCCCAGGACGTCCTTCCACACGTCGGTCAGCTCTTCGAACGGGGGATCTCCCGGCAGCGGCGGAGACCACGGGGGCCCCGGGATCGTCTTGACGTAGGGCAGCGAGATGTCGACAGTGAGGTGCAGATCGCCCTGCGGGATTTCCGCGTAGACCTCGGCGAACTCCTCGTCGTCCGGAGGGAAGCCCGGCGGATACTGCTCTCGCTCCTCGACCGCCACGCCTGCCGGCACATACCTGACCTCGCCCCAGCCGCTTTCCTCGGGCCAGCCGAACAGCAGCAGTTGGCCGTCGGACGGTAGTGGAAGGTCGGTCACGTCTGCCGGAAGAGCAGCGCAGTCGATGGTGGCGATCAAGGGGAACGTCGGGTCCTCGGCGTCGGCCGGAAGCATCACGGGCCCACGGATGGCGCCCACTACCGGCCCGTCACCCCCCTGCGTCAGGAGGGCGGACGGCCGGGCGAGCTCCAGCCAGCGCTCCACGTCGGCGGCGGGGATGTCGCGGCGCAGCGCCTCGGCACGGACCTGATCGAGGATCTTCACGTTTCGGGGAAGCACGGGAGCACCGTAGGTCAACAGTGCGACGTTCACGACCCCGCCGGATGCTGGCTGCCCGGAAGGCAGGCGCCCCTCCTGTCGATACCGCGATTTGCTGTAGGCGGGCGGCAGGCAGAAGCGCTCGACCATAGCGTCCGAACCAGGGAGTTTCGTGCGCACGCGATCTGTGGGAGGCGACGATGCAGTCGGCCGAAGGCGTGGTGTTACCGGGCGAGCGGGGCCCGGTCACAGTGAACGTCGACCGCTGGCGGGCGGGGCTTCCGCCGGAGACGTGGCACGAGGGCCTTCCGGCGAGCGGTGAGCTCTGGCGGCGCGACGTCTTCGCTGTGGCCGACGCGTACCGGGCGGGGTCCGCGAGCCCACGTCAACTACTGACGGCAGTGCTGGTCTGGGCTTACGGACCCATCGGGTACGGCCCGTGGCGCGTCGCCAGGTCGCTCGACGCCGATCCCGACGGCAAACGCCTGGCGTACGCGCTGGAGGAGGTGTCCACGCCAGCGCCCGACGAGGCCGCGCTGTGCACGGCGTACCGCCGCTTCCGCGACCCCGATCACGCTCGCCTGCCCTGGTTGGGGCCGGGCCTGTCCACGAAGGTCCTCTACTTCGTCGGCTACCGGCGCGGCGTGGGTGGCGTGCAGCCCCTGATCCTCGACCGTGTCGTGGCCGGTCTGCTTCCGGCCGAGGCGGGCGTCGGCCGGCGCAACGGGTGGTCGTCCGAGGAGTGGCTGGCCTACCTGCGGTGGGCGGCCGAGCAGGCTCGGGCCCGGGGAGTGGAGCCGGACGCGGTGGAGATGGCGGTCGTGCCCGACCGGTGAGGTGGCTATCGGGCGGCGCGGAGGCGGGTGTCGAGCGCGTCGAGGTCGGGGACGAACCAGATCTGCCCGCCCTGGTTCGACTCGTGCACCAGGGCGCGCAACGCGGAACTCTCCGCGAGCTGCGCCGAGATGTCGCCAACGACGGCCAGCCGCACCCGGTAGTTGACGAACTTCTGCATCACGTCGCCGGCGAAGCGGGTGCCCAGCGAGAAGAAGCGCGCGTCGAGTCGGTTGGCCGGCACGGCGACCACCTGGGCGCCGAGGAACGCCGCCCCGATCAGGTCCAGCGCGTCCTGCTCGGTGGCCACCGGCGGCCCCGCCGGGTCGCAGACCAGCACCGGCACTCCGGCCCGTTCCTGGATCTCGTCAGGCATCGCGAACCTCCCGGTCGAGCAGGCCATTGTCGGCGTTGAGCACGGCGTCGAGCAGGTGCAGCAACTCGGCGGTGGCGGCCGGGTCGCCCAGGATGATGATCTTCAGGCGGTGGCGCTGCTCGTCGTGCACGGTCTGCACCCGCAGCGGGTTGGCCTGGTCGTGGGCGGTGTTGGCGCTGGTCAGCACGAGCGTGCCGAGCCGGTCGGCGGCGGCTCTGTCGACACCGTCGATCTGGACGATGCTCGACACCTCCGCCTGCCTGGCGACGCCGGGCGTGGTCGGGGCCTGACCGGTCAGCGCGTCGAGATCGCTGGCGGCGATCCGGTACTGCTTGCCGATCCGCACCGCGCGCAGCCGGCCCGAGCGGATGTAGCCGCGCACGGTGCGCACATGCAGGTTGAGCCGGTCGGCCACCTGCTCAACTGAGTACATTTCTTCCGTCATCGCCCCCTACGCTACCCGAATAGGGAAGCATAGGGAGCGATAGGGTCGACTCGTTTACGGCATCAGCTCCAAAGGCTCCGAACACACCTGCGTCAGCGAGACCCAGCGAGGCGGTTGGCCGGTTAACACGCCCGCGCTGTCGGACGCTTCCAGTACCGTCTGGAAACCATGAACGCGCTCGGCGACGCCATCATCGGGCGGGATCACCCCGCGGGTCTGCTGCGCGCCGAGCTGGATCGCGCCACCACCAGCCACGGCGGTCTCGCCCTGGTCACCGGCGAGCCGGGCATCGGCAAGACGACACTCGTCACGTCGGCGGCCCGCGAGGCCCGGCAGCGAGGCGCGCTGGTGCTCGGCGCCGCCTGCTGGGATTCCGACAGCGCCCCCGGCTACTGGCCGTGGGTGCAGGTGCTGCGTGCCCTACGGCGCTCCGCCGACGACTGGGGGGTGGCACGGCAGTCCGCCGAGCCGGCCCTCGCGGCCCTGCTCGGCCAGTCCGGCGCCGGCGGCGATCAGGCCGGTCGCCTCGTCAGCTGGGCCGGCGTCGACCCCGGCCCGGACGCCGCCGACCAGGAGGCGTTCGCGCTGTACGACGCGGTTACCGCAGCCCTGGTCGCCGTCTCCCAGCACCGGCCGGTAGTGGTCGTCCTCGACGACCTGCACTGGGCCGACCCGGCCTCGCTGCGGTTGCTGAGCTTCGCCGCCCAGCACACCTGGTTCGAGCGGCTCCTGCTGATCGGCACCTACCGCGACGCCGAGGTCGAGTCGGGCGAGCATCCGCTGCGCCCGCTGCTGATGCCACTGGTTGCGAAGGCCACCACGATCACCCTCACCGGCTTCACCCGCGACGAGGTCGCCGCACTGATGACCCGGACCGCCGGCCGGGAGCCCGAGGCCAGCCTTGTCGACGAGGTGCACCGGCGCACCGGTGGCAACCCGTTCTTCGTCGAGCAGACCGCGCGGCTGTGGCACGCCGACGACGCGGTCGGCACTATCGCACCCGGCGTACGGGAGGCGGTGCGCCGCCGCCTGGCTCAACTGCCCGCCGCTGTGGTGGAGGCGCTGACCGTCGCCGCCGTACTGGGTCGCGAGTTCCACCGTCAGGTCCTCGCGGCCTGCGCGGCCGCACCTGCGGCGCAGGTCGACCGACTGCTCGACCGGGCGGTGACCGCCCGACTGGTGGTCGCCCGGGGCGGTGGCCGCTTCGCCTTCGCCCACGACCTGGTCCGCGAAACCCTCTACGACGGGCTGACCGACGACGACCGACGGGCCCGGCACGGCGCTGTCGTCAGGGCGGTCGACGACCTGCGGGAGCTCACCGACCGGCTGATCCCGGCCGACCTCGCCCGCCACGCCTACCTGGCCGGCCCCGCGCTCGACCGGGCCCGGGTGGCCACGCTGCTGGTCGCCGCCGGGCGGGACGCGTTCGCCCGGCTGGCCGGCGACGAGGCGGCGGTGCACTTCCGCCGAGCCCTCGAGGTCGTCGAAGACCCGGCACAACGAGTGCGGATTCTCGTCGAGTTCGCCGAGTCGCACTATCACCACGCCCGCCGGGAAGAGGTCACGCGACTACTGGCCGAGGCCGCCACCCTGGCCCGTTCACTCGACGAACCGGTGTTGCTGGCCCGGGTCGCGCTCACAGTGAACCGCTCCCGCCAGGTCGACACCGCCCAGTCGATCGAGGCGGCGGAGCTGGTACGCGAGGCGTACCGCCGGTTGATCGGCGAACCGGACGCCAGCGCGACGGTCGGCGCCCTGGTCGCGGACCTGATCACCGCCAGCGAGACGATCGCCCGCCGAGGGCAGGACGACGAGGCGCTCACCTTCAGCCTCTGGGCCCGTCACGACACGACCTGGGGGCTGGGCACCGCCGCGACCCGAGCCGCGCTCACCGCCGAGATCCGGGACGTGGCCCGGCGGACGGGCGACCGGGAGACCGAGCTGTGGGCCACCTCGCTGCGCTGGGTGGCGTTGCTGGAGCTGGGCGATCCTCGCTTCGCCGAGGAGCTCATCACCTTCGTCGACGCCGAACGGCAGGGTGACTTCGCCCGGCACCGGATGGCCGCGGCCGTCGACAGCGGGATCATCGCGGCGTTCCAGGGTGACTTCACCACTGCCGACGAGCGGTTCGCCATCATCACCGACCAGACCGACCCGGGCCACACCGAGTTCGGGTTCATGGGCCACCACCTGCGGTGGTCCCGACTGCTGCTCCAGGGCCGGGTCGCCGAGGCCGCCGTGCTGGTGGACGGGCTGGCCCCGGTCGACTACCCCTACCGGGAGCTGCTGCGGGCGATCACCGCAGCGGAGGGGGGCGACGGCGAGACGGCGATCCGGCTGACCGCCGGCATCGAGGCCGCCGCCATCCGGTACCCGCGCCCGGTGTCACCGCTCTGGCTGCGGTTACGCGCGCAGGCCGCCGCCGCGTCCGCCGACCCGAAGCGCTGCGACGCCGCGCGGGCCGCGCTGGCCCCACACCGTAAAGAGTGGATGGTGGGGCTCTTCGGCTGCGACATCAGTGGCCCCGTCGACCACTGGCTGGCGCTGATCGACGCCGCCCAGGAACGCTGGGACGACGCCATCGCCGGCTTCGCCGCCGCTCGGGACTCCGCCGACCGGCTGGGCTCCCGGCCCTGGTCGCTGCTCGCCCGCACCGGCCTCGTGAGCGCCCTCGCCGGTCGAGGTCACCGGGGCGACTCCGCGACGTCGACCGCGTTGCGCGCCGCCGCCATTCAGGAGGCGACAGCCCTCGGCATGACGCAGGTGCTCCACCGGCTCGCCGCCCCGACAGCCCCCGACGCCGACCTCCCGGCCCAGGCCGCCGGCTCGGCCCAGGTTGTCGCGCCTGGCCAGGCTGCCGGGTCGGGCCAGGCTGTCGCGCCCGGCCGGGCCGCGCCGGTCGCGGCTGCGATCGAGGGGTACGAGTTTCGGCGCGACGGACCGGTCTGGCAGCTCGCGTACGACGGCGTCGTCGTTCACCTGCCCGACGCCAAGGGCCTGCACGACCTGCACCTGCTGCTCAGCCGCTCCGGCACCGACGTGCCCGCCGTGGAGTTGCTCGACCCGGCGGCCGGGCCGGAGTTGGTCGCCGCCCGCCGGATGGGCGCCGACCCGGTCCTCGACGACGAGGCGAAGGCCCGCTACCGGCGGCACCTGGCCCGCCTCGACGAGGAGATCGACCGGGCCGCCGCCCGCGACGACGACCAGAAGGTGGCCAAGCTGGACGCCGAACGGGGTGCGCTGCTCGACGAACTGCGTGCCGCTGCGGGCCTCGCCGGCCGTAGCCGCCGACTGGGCGACGAGGCCGAACGGGCCCGAAAGGCAGTGACCGCGCGAATCCGCGACACGCTCCGCAAGCTCGACGACCGACACCCGGCACTGGCGGGCCACCTGCGCGACGCCGTCTCCACAGGCACCACCTGCCGCTACCTGCCCCCCGGGCCGCTGCCCTGGAAGCTCTAAACCCACCCCACTCCACCCCACCCCAGCCCTCCGCGATCTTGCACTTTCGGTCGCCGGTTCAGGTGGATTCGCCACCTTTGCCGGGACAGTAAGTGCAAGATCGCGGGGGCGGGGCGGGGCGGGGCGGGGTGGGGTTAGCGGCGGTTGTACCTGTACATGGTCAGGGTGCCGAAGACCAGAACGAAGCCGGCGCTCCAGAGCAGCAGCCACATCGTGGCCGACGGGTCCGACTCGCCGCTCATCGCTCCGCGGATCGCGGCCACCAGTTGCGTCACCGGGTTGACCTTCACGAACGCCTGGAGCCAGCCGGGCATGGTGCTCGGCTCGACGAAGACGTTGCTCAGGAACGTCAGCGGGAACAGCACCATCATGCTGACCCCCATCACCGACTTCTCGCTGCGCAGGATCAGGCCGAAGAACGTCCACACCCAGGAGAACGCGAACGAGAAGACCACCAGCAGCCCGATCCCGACGACGGCCCCGACCACCCCGCCTTCGGGGCGGAACCCGAGCACCAGCCCGAGCCCCAGGATCACCACGGCGGCGAGGATGTAGCGCAGCACGTCGCCGAAGATCATGCCGACCAGGGCGGCCGGGCGCCAGATGGGCAGCGTCCGGAACCGGTCGAAGATGCCCTTCTCGATGTCGGTGTTGAGGCCGATGCCGGTGTACATGGTGATCATGACGACGCTGGTCACCATGATGCCGGGCAGGAAGAACTGCAGATACTCGCGCGGGCTGCCGGCCAGGGCGCCACCGAACAGGTACGTGAACATCAGCACCATGATGATCGGGAACGCGGTCACGTCGAAGAGCTGCTCCGGCACGTGCTTGATCTTCAGCATGGCCCGCCAGCCGAAGGTGAGCGACGCGCCCAGCGCGCTCGGCCGGGGCGGTCGGGAACCGGGTGCGAGCACTGTCGCCAGCGCCTCGGCGGACGGGACGTAGACGGTCGGCGCCCGTTCGGTAGTGGTGGTGGTGGTGTCGCTCATCGGGCTGCCTCCAGCTCGTCGTCCCGCTCGTCGGTCGGCACGGCGGGGTGGTCGGTCAGGGCCAGGAAGACCTCGTCCAGGCTCGGCTGGCCGAGGGAGAAGTTGTCGACCACGATGCCGGCGCGGGCCAGGTCGCTGAGCACGCGAGCGGCCTGGGAACTGGCGTCGAGGTCGGTGCCGGCCTCGCCGACGCGGGCGGTCAACGCCACCGGATCGGCGGCGAGTTGCACCGGCACGTCGAGTGCCTCCCGGAGCACCCGCTCCGCCTCGGGGCGCTGAGCGGGGTCGCGCAGTCGCAGGTGGACGGTGCCGGAGCCGATCGACGACTTCAACTCACCCGGGGTGCCCTCCGCGATCACCCGGCCGTGGTCGACGACCGCGATCCGCCCCGCGAGTTGGTCGGCCTCGTCGAGGTACTGAGTGGTCAGCAGCACCGTCGTGCCGTGCGACACCACCGCCCGGACGATCTCCCACACCTGGTTGCGGCTGCGCGGGTCGAGGCCGGTCGTCGGCTCGTCGAGGAAGAGCAGATCCGGGGTGTTCAGGATGCTGGCGGCGATGTCGATGCGTCGCCGCATCCCGCCCGAGTACTTCTTCACCTGGCGGTCACTCGCCTCGGTCAGACCGAACGCGGCGAGCAGGGCCGCGGCGCGCTCCCGAGCGGCCGGCTTGCGCAGGCCGAGCAGGCGGGCGAGGAGCACGAGGTTCTCCGTGCCGGTCAGGTCCTCGTCGACGGATGCGTACTGGCCGGTGAGGCTGACCCGGGAACGAACCTTGTCGGCCTCGGTGACCACGTCGTGCCCGAAGACACGGGCCGAGCCGCCGTCGGGTCGCAGCAACGTGGCGAGCACCCGGACCGCCGTGGTCTTGCCCGCGCCGTTCGGGCCGAGCAGACCGTAGACGGTGCCGGCGGGCACCTGGAGGTCGATGCCGGCCAGCGCCCGGGTGTCCCCGAACGAGCGGGTGAGCCCCTCGGCCTCGATGGCCAGACCGGTGGTGCGTCTACTCATGATCCTTACCTTTCATATTGGACGTGTTCAGGAGACGTAGGGCCGAGCCGCCCGGCCGTCGCGCAGTGCCAGACCCCACCAGCGAAGCTGGTCGAGCAGGACGCCGACGTCGCGTTGCCGCTCGTCGGTGCACTGGGCGGTCGGCTCGCCGGCGAGCAGGTCGATCCCGACGACGTCGCGCACCGTCATCGCGTGCAGTGCGGTGAAGACGGTACGTAGTTGGTCGACCGCGTGCAGGCCGGTGGAGCGACAGCCGTACGACACGAAGCCGACCGCTTTGGCCTGCCACTCGTCGTACGCGTAGTCGATCGCTTGTTTCAAGGGCGCCGGGAAGCTGTGGTTGTACTCGGGGGTGACCACGACGAACGCGTCCGCCCGGCCCACCTCGCTGACGAACGCCCGGATGGACGCGGTCGGCTCGGCGGGGTAGGTGGCCGGGAAGTCGTACTCGGTCAGGTCAACGACAGTCACCGCCAGGTCGTCGTGCCGCGCGGCCTGCTCGACGAACCAGTGGGCGAGCCGGTCGCCGACCCGACCCTCACGGGTGCTGCCGACGATCACGGCGATCCGCAACGGTGCCATGGCCCACCTCCCTTCCACACCGAAGGCGCGAGGTGACGACACGCGCCCGCTAGATCCGATCTAGCGGGCGCGGTTCGGGACGAAATGTCGGTGGGATCGGCTTGACTGGGGTCGACGAATGGGGGAGCGGAATGGCACAGGTACGCATCGAGCCGTGGCACGAGGACGACCTCGACCTGCTGCGGCAGCTCAACTCACCGGACACCCGCAAGCACACCGGCGGCCCGGAGACCGACGAGCAGGTGCTCGCCCGGCACGATCGGTACGTGCACTTCTCGGGCACCGAGCAGGGCTGCATGTTCACGCTGGTGCTGGCGGACGGGGTGCGGGCGGGCAGCGTCGGCTACTGGGCCCGCGAGTGGCGCGACCAGCCGGTGTACGAGCTGGGTTGGGCGGTGCTGCCCGCGTACCGGGGGCAGGGGCTGGCTACCGCGGCGGTGCGCGCCGTGGTGGACGTGGCCCGCGCCCGACGGGACCGGCACTACGCCCACGCCTACCCCTCGGTCGACAATCCCGCCTCGAACGCTGTGTGCCGCAAGGCCGGCTTCACGCTGCTCGGCGAGACCGGTTTCGAATACCCGCCGGGGCAGATGATGCGGGCCAACGACTGGCGGCTCGACCTGACCGCCCCACCGACGGTGAGCTGAGGTCGGCGGGGCGGCCGGTGACAGGTCACCAGGTGGTGTCGAGGCGGTGCCGTTGCTCGGCGGTCAGCTCCAGGTCGACAGCTGCCAGGCTCTCCTCCAGTTGCGCCACCGACGAGGCGCCCACCAGCGGAATGGACGCCAGCTCACCGCCCAGCAGCCAGGCGAGCACCACCTGGTTGACAGTCGCACCGCTCTGCCCGGCCACCTCCCGCAGCGCGGCCAGTCGCCGTGGCGCGCTCGGCAGGTCGTACGCCGAGCTGAGCGGCTTGTCCGCCCGGGTGAACGCCCCCTTGAGCAGCGGCGAGTACGCCACCAGGGTCAGGTCGGGCTCGGCACGCAGGTAGCTGAGCAGGTCACCGCCGACACCGCCCGGCTCGCCGTCCGGGTCCAGTTCGCTGACCAGGTCGGTGCGGTTCGGCAGGTAACTGCGGTGGTACTGGAGCACCTCGTACCCGGGCAGGCCGGCGGCGGCGGCCAACGCGCGGGCCCGCTCCACCCGCCAGGCCCGGTGGTTGCTGGCGCCCAGCAGACCCACAGTGCCCTCGGCGACCAGCTCGGCGAAGCCCTCCACGGTCTCCTGGAGCGGCACGGTCCGGTCCTCGATGTGCGCGTAGAGCAGGTCCAGCCGCTCCACCCCGAGCCGTTCCCGGCTGCGCTCCGCGGACTCGCGGATCACCTTGGCGGAGAGGCCCTCGGCGTTGTCCAGGTAGCTGGTCCCCGGGGCCAGCGGTCGGGCGCCCAGCTTGGTGGCGATGACGATCTCGGCGCCGACGCCCCGGCTGCGCCGCCACCGGCCGAGCAGCTCCTCGCTCTACCCGCCCTGGCCGCCGTCCACCCAGAAGGCGTAGTTGTCCGACGTGTCGATGAACGTGCCGCCGGCCTCGACGTACCGGTCGAGGATCGCGTACGAGGTGGCCTCGTCGGTGGCGCTGCCGAAGAGCATCGCGCCGAGGCTGAGCACGCTGACCTCGCGCCGGGTCGCCGGGTCGCCGCCGATCGTGCGGTACCGCATGGGGATCTCCTCTCGTGCGCCCTACCGGTGGGCGCACGAGTCACACTGCCGGCTGGAGCGCACTCCAGGTCAAGCGCTCAGTGGCGGACCTGTGGGCCGCCTACGGCCGTTACCCGGCCGACCCGGCGATCCGTGAGCTGGTCACCGAGCTGCTCGGTACCTCGCCCCGGCTCGCCCACTCAGGCGGTGTTCCGCCAGCTCGCCGAGCGCGTCGCGCCGCCCTGACCTGGCCGGCGGCCGACCAGCCCGTCCCCGTGGTCGGACCGCCGGTAGAGCACGCTGTGCCGCTCCCTGGTGCGCACCACCAGGCCGGACCGCAGCAGCACCCCCAGATGGTAGGAGACGGTAGCCGGGGCCAGCCGGTGCCGCTCGCTGAGCTGTCCGGTGGACCGGGGCACGTCCAGGTCCGCCAGGATCGCCGCCCGGCTCGCACCGACCAGGTCACCGAGCCGACCCGCCCGGCGCTGAACCGTCGGCCCGGCGCCGACCGGGTAGACCAGCACGGCGTTGCCCTCGTCGCAGAGCTGGGTGGACACCTGGGGCCAGGCCAGCGCCGACGGCGCGAGCACCAGCTCCGCGCCGGTCAGCGCCGTGGTGATCCGGTACGAGCTGTCGATGGTCAGCGACCTGCCGGTCCAGCCGACCTTTGGGTGCAGGCCGTTGAGCATGCTGCCCACCCCGGCGGTGGCCATCGAGGTCGCGCGCACGGCCAGTTCGGCCTCCAGCATGGCCCGTACCGCCGGCCACTGCTCGGCGAGCGCGGCCCGCCAGAAGTGCCGGAGCCCGTCGGTGACCCGCCGGGCGAGGGTGCCGTCCTCGACCGCCGCGCGGACCCGCACCGGCATCGGGCCCGTCGGGAACCGCTCGTTCATCTGTGTCGCCACCTCGTTGGCCGAGGTCGCGGCCGTGGCCGCCAACTGCTGCTCGAAGATCGTGTCGAGCGGGCCCAGCGGCGGCTTCGGCGTGAGCAGGTCCGGCGTGTAGCCGAGCCGGCCGGGCGGGGTCAGCAGCTCCGCGGCCAGGGCTACGTCGGGGTGCCGCAGCGCGGCGCGGGCGGCTGGACCGGGATCGCCGTGCACCGGATGCCCGAACCGCGAGAGCGCTGCCCGCAGCCAGGACGTCACCTCCCAGGCCGGCGAGATCGCCAACCGGAGCCGGGCGAGGCTCGAACCGTCCAGATGCGCGACCATCACAGCGCGGATCGTACAAGCGGTGGCATCGATGTGCCGTCGGCATTCGAACTGGTTCGAATCACTGGCCGACTGCGTGGCGGGCCGGGTTGGCTGCGACTGCACAACCACTCGTCCGAAGGAGAACCCGATGCGTCCACCCGCCTCCGCCCGTCCCGCCGGCCGGCTCGGCCGCACCATCGCGCTGCTCGGGCTCACCGCCGGCCTGCTCGCCGCCGTTCCGTCCGCGGTGTCGGCCGCCACCCCCGGCCCGGGCGACACCACAACCGGGGACGCGGCGGCCGGCGGCTGCGAGCGCGCCTTCGACCGCGCCGTCCGGGCGTACGTGGAGACCACCGCCCGGCGCGACCTGGAGGGCTTCGCCGCGCTGCTGCACCCCGACGTCACCTCAGTCTTCGCCTCCGACGGGGAGGTGCTCGACGGCAAACGGGCCACAGTGGACTGGCTGCGCGGGTTCTTCGCCGACGATTCCTGGACCCAGTCCTTCAGCGTGGCGAAGCAGACAGTGGTGGGTTGCCGGACGGGCTTCGTGCTGTTCGACTCCGTCTACGCGGTGCCGGCCACCGGCACCAGGGTGCCGCTCCTGATCGGGGTGAGTTACACCTACCAGCACGGCCGGTGGCTGGTGTTGCAGAACCAGGACTCCGTGGGCCGGATCTGACCGGGGGGTCGGGGAGGGGCGGGCGCCAGCGCAATGGGCGCCCGCCCCAGCGCAGGTCAGTTGGGCAGGTAGGCGAAGGTGTCCGGGTCCGGGCCCTGCCGGCCGGCCTCGCCCTTGTTCAGCGCGGTGATCCGCTCCATCGCCGCGTCGTCCAGCTCGAAGTCGAAGATCCGGGTGTTCTCCTCGATCCGCTTCGGGGTGGTCGACTTCGGGAAGATGATGTCGCCGCGCTGCACGTGCCAGCGGAGCACCACCTGCGCCGGGGTCCGGTCGAGCTGCCCGGCGATGTCGACCACCGTCGGGTCGTCGAGCACCTTGCCCTGCGCGATCGGCGACCACGCCTCGGTGAGGATGTTCTGCTGACGGCCGTAGGCGCGGACCTCGTCGTTGCCGAAGTACGGGTGCGCCTCGATCTGGTTGACCACCGGCACGACACTCGCCTCGTCGGCCAGCCGCTCCAGGTGCGACACCTGGAAGTTCGACACGCCGATCGAGCGGGCCCGGCCGTCGCGCTGGAACTCCTCCAGCACCTTCCACGTCGAGACGTAGTCGCCGTCGTACAGGGTCGGCAGCGGCCAGTGGATCAGGAACAAGTCGATGTAGTCCATCTTCAGCGCCGCGAGCGTCGAGTCGAACGCCCGGCGGGCGTCGTCGGGGCGGTGGAAGCCGTTGTTCAGCTTGCTGGTCACGTAGACCGAACCCCGGTCGAGGCCGGACACGCGGACCGCCTCGCCGACCTCGGCCTCGTTGCCGTACATCTCGGCGGTGTCGATGTGCCGGTAGCCCACCTCAAAGGCGGTGGTCACCGCCGCGACGGTGTCCTTCGGCTCGATCTGGAACACCCCGAAGCCGAGCTGCGGAATGGTGGTGCCGTCGTTCAGGCTGATGTCGGGAATCGTGATTGCCACTGCGGCTCCTTCTCGTCTTCGTATGTGTCATCCATACCCGGGTGGGCGGACGATCCACCGCCCAATCGGGGGTGACGAACGCAACGGCGGATCGGTTCACCCGGTCGTGTCGAACAGCACCGGCCACGGCCGTGCCGCGGGCACCGACGTCGTGGCCGGCGCGGGCGCCGTGGGCTCGGCATCGGCCAGCACCTCCGCGGCGAGTTGGCCGAACATCGCCGCCGCCGGGTGTGCCGAACGGTCCGGCCAGGCCGCCGAGGTGCGCCTGGCCAGCGGCGCGTCGGTGATCGGCCGCCAGGCCATCCGGGGTTCCCGGCGGGCCACCGCCGCCGGTTCCACTGCCACCCCGCCGCCGGCCAGCACCAGCCCGCACAGGAACTCCGGGTTGCGGGCCGGACGCACCCGGGCCGGGCGCCATCCGTGCTGCCGGCACACCGCCAGCAGGTGGTCGTGCCAGCCGGGGGCTGTGGCGCGGGGAGCGGCCACCAGATCCAGACCGTTCAACGACGCGAGCGTCACCTCGCGGCCGCGGGCCAGCGGCGAGGTGCGCGGCAGCAGCACCCCCAGGGGTACGTCGACCGGGGCCCCGAAGCGCAGCCCGTCCGCCGCCACCGGGTGATGCACGAGCCCCACGTCCAGGGTCCGCTCGGCGAGCATCCGTACCTGCTCGGCAGTGGTCAGCTCGTGCAGCTCCACGTCCAGGCCGGGCGCCCGGGTGGTGAGCCCGTCCAGCAGCGAGCGCAGCGTCACGGCGGGCGTCTCCGGTGGCACCCCGGCGCGGAGTACGCCCAGCTCACCGGCGCGGATCTGCCCCATCAGGCTGCGGAGTCGACCCTCGCCGGCGAGCAGTTCCTCCGCCTCGCCGAGCAGCAACTCACCGGCGGTGGTGAGGCGTACCTGGCGGCGGGACCTGTCGAACAGCTCGACAGTCAGCTCCCGTTCCAGCCGCTGGATCGACTGGCTCAGCGGCGGCTGGGCCATCCCGAGCAGCTCCGCGGCCCGCCCGAAGTGCAGTTCGTGTGCGACCACCACGAAGTGCCGCAGGTGCCGGAGCAGATCCACGGCCGGGACCCTACGCCAGCACCGCCACCGCGGCGCTGGATACCGTGCTGGCGTGGACGTGGACGTGGAGGAACGGATCGGGGCCATCTTCGCCGCCGTCGGGGTGACGGCCAGCCTGCACGTCGTGGACCTGGACGCCGTCGACCTGAGCGCCGTCGAGGGTGGCGGCCCGGCCGGGCGCGGTCGCGAGGTCGGGGTGCGGGCCGACGAGCAGGTGGTGATCGCCTCGATCTTCAAGATTCTGCTGGTGTTGGAGTTCGCCCGGCAGGTCGAGGCCGGTCAGCTGGACCCGACCGAGCGGGTCCTGGTCACCGCCGCCGACCGGCTCGGTGGGTGGGGTCTGGCCGGCTGCGACGACGACGCCGAGGTGTCGCTGCGCGACCTCGCGTACTTCGCCATGTCGGTCACCGACAACACGGCCGCCGACCTGCTGCTGCGCCGGGTCGGCCCGGACCTGCTGCCGATGCTCGCCGTCGAGCTGGGGCTGACCCGTACCCGCGTCCTCGGCGGCCCTCGGGAACTGGTCGAGATGATGCTCGCCGACGTGGGCGCCCGGACCGAGGCGGAGTTCGCCCGGATCTTTCCGACGCTGCCGGCGGACCGGGTCCGGGCCATGCGGGTCTTCGACCCCGCGCACACCACGTCCAGCACCGCCCGGGAGATCACCCGGCTGCTCGCGCTGATCTGGCGGGACGAGGCCGGGCCGTCGGCGGCCTGCGCGATGGTCCGCACCTGGATGGCCCGGCAGATCTTCTGGACCCGGCTGGCCGCCGGTTTCCCGCCCGGCGTCCGGGTCTCCGGAAAGACCGGCACCCTGCCCGGGTTCCACCTGGAGGCGGGGGTCGCCGAATACCCCGACGGTGGCCGGTACGCGATCGCGGTCTTCGCCCGTGCCCAACAGTTGACCCCACGCCGCATCGACGTGGACCTGGCGATGGGGGAGGCCGCCCGGACGGCCGTCGAGGCGCTGCGCGGCGACTGATTTCGTGCCCTCCGAGCGCCGCCGCACCCCTGCTGAGCAGGCTCGATATCCGTGGGCGTATCGAAGCCGACGGCCCTTGATCTTGGACCGCGGCCCGGTGCCGCTGATTGGCTCGTGGTCGACACATCACCCGACCACGGGGAGTAGATCCGCATGCCCAGTCTCGACCGCCGACGCTTCCTGCGCGACGCCGCCGCCACCACCGCCCTGGTCTCCGCCGGTGGCCTCGTCGCCGGCGTCGCCACCCCGGCGCAGGCCGCGCCCTCGACCGCCGCGCCCACGCCTACCGCTCGCCGCAAGGGCCCGGTCAGCTTCCGCTGGTGGGGTACTGCCGGCTGGCGCGTCGACATCGGCGACCGCACCGTCCTCGTCGATCCGTTCCTGAGCCGGATCGACACCGGGCTGTTCACCGGGGCGTTCAAGACCGATACCGCGTTGACGGTGCGCACCGACGTGATCGACCCGCGCGTCGACCGGGCCACGACGGTGCTGGTCACGCACACCCACTGGGACCACTTCATGGACGTGCCGTACATCGCCAAGCGCACCGGCGCACGGGTGTTCGGCACGCTGACCGCGTACCACCTGGGGTTGGCCTACGAGTTGCCGTCGACGCAGCTCAGCGCCGTGAAGGGTGGCGAGGTGCTGGACTTCGGCGACCACAGCGTCGAGGTGGTCGGCTCGCTGCACAGCCGCAACCCGTCGTACTCGGTGGCCTTTCCCGGGGTGCGGGTGAGCCCGCCGCCGCAGCCGGCCACCATCGCCGACCTGCCGGAGGGCGACACGCTGGGCTACCTGCTGCGGGTCGACGGCGGACCGTCGGTCTACTTCACCGGGGCCAGCGACGTCGCCGAGCGGAACCTCACCGGCCTCGCGCCCGACGTGGCGATGGTGGCCATGCAGAACGCCACCACCACCGGCGACTACCTGCCCCGGCTGCTGGCGGGCCTGGACTACCCGAAGGTCGTGGTGCCGGTGCACTACGACAACTTCGAGACGGCGTTGCAGAACCCGCCGCCGGTGGCCCCGACCGACCGCACCCGCCTGAACGAGATGATCGCCGCGGTGCGCCGGATCTCGCCGCGCAGCCGGGTGCTGGTGCCCGAGTACGAGACCGCGTACCACTTCTGAGCAGCGTCGGTGGGGGTCGCCGAGGCGCGGCCCCCACCCCGGTCAGGAGGCGGTCATCTCCGCCAGGGCCCGCACCGACTTCCAGTTGCGGGAGGTGGCCACCACGGCGAGCTTCTTCTCCAGGTACGCGTTCGTGAACTTCGACCGCCCGTAACCGCCGTCGACGTAGTGCAGGAACACCTCTCGGCCGGTCACAGTGAACGACACGTTCTCGCCACCGGGCACGGACAGGGCATCCACCGTGGACTTGCTCGGTGCGGTGGCGAGGAAGGCCACCAGCAGTCGCGTCGGGTCGTCCTCCCGGTCGGCGTACGGGTTGCCGCCGGCGATCGCCGCCAACTCCCGGCCGCTGCGCACCAACACCGGCACTGTCAGCGCCAGCTCGTCAGTGAGCGCCCGCGCGATGCCGGCGGCCAGCTTCTCCGCGTCGCGCACCGAGCTGCCGAAGGCCACGTTGCCGCTCTGCAGGTACGTCGTGACGTCCTCGTGCCCGAGGTCGGTGACGATCCGGCGCAGGTCAGCCATCGCCAGCCGGGTGGTGCCGACGTTGACCCCACGCAGCAGGGCGACGTACCGGGTCATCCCGTCCACCTCCGTCCACATGGGTACGGCGTCAGCCTAGCGGTGCGGGCGGAGCTGTCGGACGGGATCGATAGGCTTCCTCTGCCGGCCGCCACTCAGCGAATCGCCGGCCTTTCCTGGAGGTCAACTTTGATCCGTTCCCGTTTTGCCGTGGCGATCGCCGTCGCCGCGGCGACGGCGATCGTGGGGCTTCCCGCGACCGCACACGCCGACGAGATTCCGGTCGTCACGTCCGCTCACAGCGACTACGACCTCGATCGGGGCACGTTGCTGGTGTCCATCACGTCGCCCAGCGATGTCACCGACGTCCGTGCGCACATCCGCGAGTACAACACCGGGGCGGAGGTCGCCGTTCAGGAGGACTTCTACCTCCAGTCCGGCACCGAGCGTGACGGCGTGTGGCGATCCAACCCGATCGTCCTCGACAAGCTCGGCTACTACCGGGTCGACGTGGAGGTCACCGACGAGGCCGGTCACCACGTCACCCAGACCGATGCCGGCGACCTGGACTACTCCGTGGTCACGTTCTTCGACAACGTCACGCTGAACCGCACCACTGTGACCTACGAGAATCGCAACGTGACAGTGCGGGGATGGCTCAAGGGGCGCTGGCCGGGCAGCGGCGAGATCAGGTCCCTGGGGAGGTTCCCCATGTCGGTGAACGCCGGCTTCAGTTGGGACGCGGTCACCACCAGGGCCGATGGTTCCTTCACCGGCACTGTCACGATCGGTCGCAAGGACGTGATGGTGTACGCGTCCTACAGCTATGACAACGACCATCTCTTCCACGGCTCGTCGCGTTCGGCCGAGACCCCCATCGCGATCACCAAGCGGCCGATGCGGATCACCATCGAGGCGGACCAATCCAAGATCCTCAAGGATGAGAACGTCACTGTGAGCGGTCGGCTGACCTGGCGGACGCCGGAGGGCTGGGTGCCGGTGCCCGGTGTGGAGCCGGGGGTCTCCCTCTGCATGAGCGCCGACTACTGCCGCACGTACCTCGGCTCCGCCACCACTGACGCGGACGGTCGATACTCGCTGACCACCTCGCCGTACGAGTCCGGCCGCCTCCAGGTCGGTTACTCGATGAACGACGAGTTCGTCAGCGCCGCGATCGCCAGCACGAACATCTCAGTGCTACAGCCGGCCGCGTTCCGGAGCTTCTCGGCGGTCCGGGAGAACGCGACGACGGTGGCGCTCAGCGGTGAGATGGAGTTCAACGGCGGGTTGTCCCCGGGGACGGTGCCGCTGAAGGTGCAGTTCTCGGCGACCGGCGACGAGGGCACCTGGGGCACCCAGGCCACCATCTACGCTGGCGCCAGTTACGACTTCGCCACGTCGATCTACCGGAAGACGGCAGGTTTCTGGCGGGTCGTCTACCCCGGCACCTCGACCGACTTCCAGTCGGCGACCAGCACGTCGGTGTACGTCAGCTGATCTCGGTGAGCGCGGGAGCGTCCGGATCGGATGCTCCCGCGCCCACGTCGAAACACGACCTCGCTACCCCGGCCGGTGAGGACCCACCAGGCCCGTCTCGTACGCGACGATGACCAGTTGGGCGCGGTCGCGTACCGCCAGCTTGGTCAGCAGCCGCCCGACGTGCGTCTTGACTGTGGCCTGGCTGAGGTTGAGGTGCGCGGCCAACTCCGCGTTGGACAGGCCCCGGGCGATCAACGCGAGCACCTCCCGTTCCCGGTCGGTCACCCCGTCGAGCTGCCGGGGCAGCGGTCGGGTCGGCTCCGGCTGCCGGGCGAACTCGTCGATCAGCCGGCGGGTCACCGTCGGCGCGAGCAGCCCCTCCCCGGCGGCGACCACCCGGATCCCGGTCAGCAGGTCCGCCGGTGGGGTGTCCTTGAGCAGGAACCCGCTCGCCCCGGCGCGCAGCGCACCGTAGACGTACTCGTCGAGGTCGAACGTGGTCAGGATGATGACCCGGGTGTCGGCCGTCGCCGGGTCGGCGCAGATCCGCCGGGTCGCCTCGATGCCGTCCATCTCCGGCATCCGGACGTCCATCAGCACCACATCCGGCCGGTGCTGCCCGGTCAACGCGACTGCCTCCACGCCGGTGCCCGCCTCACCGACAGTGGTGCAGTCCGGGCTGAGATCCACCAGCAGCCGGAAACTGCCGCGCAGCAACGCCTGGTCGTCGGCGATCAGCACGCGGATCACGCGGCCACCCGGTAGGGGAGGCTGGCCGTCACCGCGAAGCCACCGTCGGAGCGGGGGCCGGCGCGGAACTCCCCGCCGTGCAACGCCACCCGTTCCCGCATGCCGATCAATCCGTGCCCCTCCCCGCCGAGCAGAGCCGGCCGCTGGCCGTCGTCGGTCACCTCCACCCGCACCTCGTCGGGCAGGACGGTCACCGTAGCCCGGCAGGCGGCCGGCGCCGCGTGCTTGACCACGTTCGTCACCGCCTCCTGCACGATCCGGTACACAGCGAGGCCCACCGACTCCGGCACCGCGCCGGCCGGCTCGTCCCGCCGCACGTCGAGCTGCACGTCGACGCCGCCGATCGCCGCCTGCCGGGCGAGGAGGGGCAATTCGTCCAGCCCCGGCGTCGGCGCGTACGGGCTGTCCTCGCGCAGCACGCCGAGCACCCGACGGACGTCGGTCAGCGCGGTGCGGCCGGTCTGCTCGATGACCCGGAGCGCGGCGCCCGCCTCGCGGGGGTCGGCTTCGGCGACGTGATTGGCGACGGCTGCCTTCACCACGATGAGACTGAGCGTGTGCGCGACCACGTCGTGCAGTTCACGCGCCACCCGCAACCGCTCCTCGGTGGCGGCCTGACGGACGAGCTGATCACTCTGCCGGGTGGCGAGGGCGCGTCGCTCCCGGATCAGCCAACCGATCACCCAGGCCGGCGCGACCATGACGGTGGCGTAGACGACCCCGCCGGTCCGCGACCAGAGGTCGCCAGCGGTCAGCGCCAGGCCGACGCTCACCAGTGCCAGACAACCGGCGGCGCAGAGCATCGACCGGTGGGTGGGCGTCAACACGGCCACCGTGTAGAAGGACAGGCCGATGGCGAACGCCGGAGCGGCGGCCGCGAAGTTGGGTATCACCCCGGTGACCAGGGCGACAGTGGTGATCGAGCTGATCACGACGGCCACCGTCATCGGCCACCGTCGCCGGACGGCCAACGGCAGCCCGAGGGCCATCCCGACCAGCACCGACACCCAGAGCGGCTCGCGTACGCCGCCGTGCAGCGGCGATTCCAGCGCGGCGTACGGGCAGAGCAGCCCACCGACGGCCACCGCCAGCAGGGCGTCCACGGCGTACAGGTCCGCCGGCCGCATCCGTCGGGTCAGCAGAAGAGCGGTCATCCGTCGAACGGTAACGGCCGGCGGGGTCGGCCGCGTCCGCCTGCGGGTGGTCATCCCGCAGGACGATGTGCCGGCGCTTGCGGGCCGCCGAGTCCACCCGGGGGAGGGCCGGAAAGTGCCCGCCCCGGTCCGACGCGCCGTACCCCCGGCATTCGGCACGGTAACGGTCATGACCACACATACGGTGACCCTGACGGGGCTGCGCGCGGTGTACGGTGCCGGCACCCGGCGGGTGACGGCGCTCGACGGCGTGACCACCGGCTTCGCGAGCGGCACGTTCACTGCGGTGATGGGCCCCTCCGGCTCGGGGAAGTCCACACTGCTGCACTGCGCGGCGGGGCTGGACCGCCCGACCGAGGGGACCGTCACGATCGACGGCACCAGCCTCAACGACCTCGGTGAGGACGAGCTGACCCGCCTGCGGCGGGACCGGATCGGCTTCGTCTTCCAGGCGTTCAACCTCGTGTCCACGCTGACCGCCGCGCAGAACGTCGAGTTGCCGTCGCGCCTGGCGCGCCGCCGCCCGCCGGCCGGGGACGTGGCCGCCGCCCTCGACGCCGTCGGCCTCGCCGACCGGGCCGGGCACCGGCCGAGTGAGCTGTCCGGCGGGGAGCAGCAGCGCGTCGCCGTGGCCCGAGCGTTGATCACCCGTCCGGCGGTGGTCTTCGCCGACGAGCCGACCGGGGCGTTGGACAGCGCGTCCTCCCGGCAGGTGCTCCGGCTGTTGCGGGCGCTCGTCGACGACCACGGGCAGACCGTCGTGATGGTGACCCACGATCCCGCCGCCGCCGCGTACGCCGATCGGGTCCTCCTGCTGGCCGACGGCCGCGTCGTCGACGAGCTGACCGGCCCGATCACCGCCGCCGTCGTCGCCGCCCGGATCGCCGAGCGGGAGACCGTCGCGGAGTCGTCGTGCTGAGCGTCCGGCGGTCGGCGAGCGCGTTCGTGGCCGTCGCCATCGGGGTCACGCTGGTCGCGGCGGCCACCCTGCTGCTCGCTTCCGGCCGCCCGCAGGTGCCGGACCGGCTGGCGCGGGCGGCGGTCGTGGTGCAGAGCCCCGAGGCGGGTGCGTCAGCTGACGAGTTCGTGCCGACCCGGCCCTGGTCCGCCAGCGCGGCGGCGGAGTTGACCGGCAGGCTGGCCGGTCTGCCGGACGTGGTGGCGGCGGTGCCGGACCGCACCTTCTACGCCCAGCCGCTCGTCGACGGCCGGCCCTCGGCCGCCGACACCCGGCGGGAGGACGCCTACCAGGGGCACGGCTGGTCCAGCGCCCAACTCGGTGGGCTGCGCCTCACCGCCGGCGAGCAGCCCCGTCGGCCCGGCGAGGTGGTCGTCGACAGGGCGCTCGGACTGCGCGTCGGCGCACCGGTCACAGTGCTGACCGCGGCGGGCCCGGAGTCGTACACAGTCACCGGTCTCGTCGACGGACCCGGCGTGCACGTCGCGGACGATGTCGCCGCCGCGCTCGCGCCCGGCGTCCGGGCCATCGGGCTGGTGCTCGCCCCGGACGCCGACCCCGAGCGCGTCGCCACTGCGGCTCGCGGGGTCGTCGCCGGCGACGGACGGGTGCTCACCGGTGCCGCCCGTGGTGCGCTGGAGCCGCGCGGCGACGCCCGTACCCGGTGGATCGGCATGCAGGTGCTCACCGCCACGGCAGCCCTCGCCGGCTTCGTCACGGTGTTCGTGGTCGCCTCCACCTTCGCGTTCACCATCGCGCAGCGCCGCCGTGAGCTGGGCCTGCTGCGCGCCGTCGGCGCCACCGGACGCCAGGTCCGCCGCATGGTGTACGCCGAGGCGCTCGCCGTCGGCGTGTCGGCGGGGCTCGTCGGCCTGCTGGTGGGCGCGGCGCTCGCCCCGTTGCTGGGCCGGCTGCTGGTCGACGTCGGCTACGAACCGTCGACCTTCCGGGTCCGCTACGAACTCTGGCCGGTCGCGGTCTCGATCACCGCCGGGCCGGTGATCGCGTTGCTGGCCGTCTGGTCGGCGTCCCGCCGGGCGGCGCGGGTCCGCCCGTTGGAGGCGTTACGCGAGGCTGCTGTGGAGCAGCGACCGATCGGGCGGCTGCGCGCCGCCACCGGGGTGCTGCTTCTCGCGACGGGGGCCGCGCTCAGTGTGGGGACGGCGACCGCCGACGAGGCGCGGGTGGGGGCGCAGTACGCGCTCTACGCGGTGATGGCGCTGGTGGCCGGCACCACTGTGCTCGCCCCGGTGGTGGTCGGGCCACTGGTGTGGCTGCTGCGTTCTCCGGTGCGTCGCCCCGGTGGCGCGATCGGGATGCTGGTCCGGGGCGGGGCGTTGACAGCGACCCGACGGACCGCCGCCATCGCCGCGCCGGTGCTGCTCACTGTCGCGTTCGCGGTGCTGGTGTCCGGGATGGTGCGCACCACCACCGCCGCGTACGCGGCGGGTCGGGCGGACAACGTGAACGCCGGCTGGATCGTCGTGCCGGACCGCGCACCCGGCCTGTCCGACAGGGCAGTCGCCGCGACCGGTGGCACCGCGCTCCTGCCGACCACCGTCTACCGCACCGACCCCGGAACATCGCCACCGCACCGGCCGATGACCGCGCTCGGTGTGGACCCGGAGGGCTTCGCCACCGCGAACCGGGTGCTCACCGTCGTCGCCGGTTCACTGAGTGATCTGAGGGGTGACGACACTGTGGTGGTCAGCGCCTCGGCGAACCGGCTGCCGTCCGAGCCGTATCCGGTGGTCTTCGCCGACGGGACGACTGTGTCGTTGCGCGTCGTCGCCGTGGTCGACGACACCTCGATCCCCGGCGACCTGCTCGTGCCGCGGGCCGTGGTGCGGGCGCACGACCCGTCGGCGCTGACGTCCACCGTGTACGTCCGGGACCGCATCGATCCGCCGGTCGGCGCGCGGATCCTCGACGTCCCGGGCTGGGCGGCCGAGGCGGACGCCGCCGAGGACCGCCTCGTCTGGCTCTTCACACTGCTGCTGATCGGGGTGTCCGCCGGCTACGGGGCCATCGCGGTGGCCAACACGCTGTTGCTGGCCGCCGCCGGCCGCGCCGCGGACCTGCGGCTGATCCGGATGGCCGGCGCGACCCGACGGCAGGTCATCTGGCTGGTCACGGCGGAGTCCGCACTGGTGGTCCTGATCGGCGCGCTGCTGGGTGGGGCTGTCGCGTTCGTCGGTCTGCTCAGCATCAGCGCCGGCCTCGCCGAGCAGGTCGGCGCCCCCGTCGACCTGGTGATGCCGTGGTCGGTGGTCGCCGGGGTGGTGGGGCTGTGTCTGCTGCTCGCGGTGCTGGCCAGTGTGGTGCCGACGTGGCGGCTGCTGCGCCACCGTCCCGCCCGGTCACCGGTCGGCGGATGACCGCGCCCCCGCACGGGCGGTAGGGCCGCTACCGTCCACTGATGCGATTCGCGCGCCCGGTCGGGCTGCTCCTCTCCGCCGCCGCCGTCGCGCTCTGGGCGTACGGCATGACCACGTGGCAACCGCTGACCGAGCCGCTCGGCCCGTGGTCGGAGATCCTGCCGGGCAACAACACCTACTGGGCGCGCGACCTGCGGTTCATGGCGATCATGGTGGTGCCGCTCGGGCTGGTGCTTGCCGGGCGGGGGCAGGTGCGGTGGGGCGGCCCGGCGGTGGTGCTGGGCGGCTGCTGGATCGCCGCCGACGTGGCTGTCGACCGGGCCGACCCGATCGGCGTCGACGCGACGGTGCTGCTGGCCGTCGCGGGCTGCGCCGTGCTCGGCGTGGTCGCGGCGCTTCTGCTCTGGTGGGAGCGCCGCACGCCGAGGCGGGAGCCTGACACGCCGTCGGGGCGGGAGCCTGGCACGACCCCGGCCACCGACCGGCGGGTGTTGACCGGAGCGGCCTGCGTGGCCGGGGTGCTGACGCTTGTGGCGGCCGCGATGGAGTCACCGACCGACCGGGAGCCGGAGCTGAACCAGGGCGCCCTGGTCACCGCGGCGCTGCTGGTGGCAGTGGCCGTCGGCGCCGCGCTGGCGGCGGCTCCGGCGCGGACCCGGGTTCGCGTCGGATTGGCGGCCGGCCTCACAGTGGTGGCCCTGCTCGGCGTCGGGCTGGTCCGTGCCACAGCGCCCGGCGAACGACTCCTGCCGGAGGTCGCTCTCGGGGTGGTGCTGCTCACCGGAGTCACACTGCTGGCCTGGGACTGGCCGGGTGGTCGGCCGATCTGGTGGCACCACGCCCTGGCCGCGCTCATCGCGCTTGTGGGCCCGTTGGTGTTGCTGCTGGCCACGGCCATCACCATGATGATGATGATCCCGATCGGTGCGGCGCTCACCGCGCTGGCCGGCAACAGCCCGATCCACGCCGCCGACTCCGATCTGCTTGTCTCCCTGGCCGGGCTGCTCTCGGGGCTGGGCATAGCCGTGCTGCTGGCGCGGCCGAGCGTCGAGGACCGTCGGCAGCTCCGCTAGCTCACTCGACGACCGGCAGCACTACCTCGTTGCGGCGCAGGAACCACGGCTTCCACGGCGGGTCGAAGCGCGCGTATCGAATCGCGCCGGTGGGTTGCAGCCCGGCGGCGGTCACCGACCGGCCGAGCATCGTGGCCCGCTGGCTGAACGCCTGCTCCGTCCACCGCCCGGAGAACCGCATCGCTGCCGCCAGCCGCGCCGGAACCGCATGGATCCGCACCCGGGCGTCCACCGGCTCGGGCAGCGTGGCTGTGGTGAAGGTGGCCGGCATGACGAACTGGATCAGGTAGGCGCCCGGCCACTCACCCTCGATCTGCACCACCGGCACGGTCATGGCGATCTTCTCCGAGCCGCTGGCCGCGGCCGTCGCCGGAGCGGCGGAGCCGATCGGGTGCCGGGCCCGATTGGCGCCACCGATGTACGCGGCCAGCGGCCGGAACGCCTCGATCGGCGCCCGGGTGAAAGACGCCTGGATCTGCATCTCGGCCACCAGGTGGGCGGGGTACCGACGCAGCTCGAAGCCGGGGTGTCGGGACACCACCCGGTACGGCTGCTGTTCGGTCATCGCGTGGCTCCCAGGGTCTGCTGGGACAGACGCTACCGCCCGTCCGCCTCCCGCTCGGCCGAAGTCGGCCGCTCCGGCCCGGGGGCGAGGGCCTTGGTGGTCAACCGCCAGTACTGCCGCTTGCCCTCGTCGCGCAGCACCACCCCGATCTGGCCCAGCTCGCGGCGCAGCTCCCGGGCGTCGTCGCGGCGGTCCCGCTGGATGGCCCGATCCCGGGCACGCAGCAGCGCGTCCGCGCCGGTCGGCAACCCGGGCAGGTCCGGAACCCACAGCCGGTACGCCGACCGGTGCGGGTCGTCGTCCGCCCAGCCCCAGCCGTGCGCCCGGAACGCCGCCGCCAGCTGCGCGGTCGGTAGGTCCGTCGACTCCCGGACCAGTTCCGCGCCGTCGGCGTCCAGCAGCACCAGGTGCTTGTCGGCGAGGAAGACCACCCGTGTGTCGACCCGGGCGACGGTCCGGTTCTCGTCGGAGCGGCGCAGCTGGACCTGCGCCCCGTCGACGGTGACGATCAACCGTTCGGCGGTGCCGATTCCGGCGATGACCAGGCCGGCCAGGACGCCCACGCCGATGGTGCCGGCGGTGGCCTGCGGCTCGGGCAGCCTTTCCAACCACTCGATCAGGTCGCTGAACGGCACCCAGGGCAGCCGGGCGAGCCAGCCCGTCGCCGCCGCGAGGAGCCATCCGGCGCCCGCGCCGAGCAGCGGGAAGCCACCCCACATGACCGCAAGCTCCAGCGGGCCGCCGCTGACCACTGTGCGCGGACGGTAGCCGGCCACGTCCATGGTCAGGACACCTCGCGGCGCAGCGTCCGGAACAGGCCGGCGGCCAGCGGGAGGACCATCCAGACCAGCAGGGAGACCGCTACCCGCCCCCACTGCTCGCCGGTGATGGCGTCGCTGCTGAACAACGGTTCCATGGTCTTGCTGGTGTCCAGCCATTCGGACGGACCGCGCAGCGGCTTGACCATCTCGCCGAGCACCCCCCACAGGGTGGGCAGCAGCAGGTAGCCGACGATCGCCAGCGGCGGGTTGAGCAGCAGCAGACCGAAGGCGGCGCCCATCAAGACGCTGGTGACCTGGAGGATCCCCGCGTTCAGGACCAGCGACCAGTCGAACTCCCAGGTGCCAGCCCCGCCGGTGGCGGACGCCACCAGCGTGCCGACGGCGGCGACGGCGAGACTGGCCAGCACCGAGGCGAGCGCTGTCAGCGACACGGCGATCAGCTTCGCGGCGACCACCCGCTCCCGGCGGGGCACCAGGGCGTACGTGGTGAGGGCGGTGCGCTGCGACCACTCACTGGTGATCGACAGGATGCCCAGCACCGGCAGCAGCACCGACACCGGCAGCAGCGAGGGGACGAAGAAGTTGAGGAAGGTCTGGTCGGCGTCCCCGGCGTAGATCAGTTGCAGGGTGACGATCGCGGCGGTGACCAGACCGATGGTGATCATCAGCCAGCGACCGGCCCGGGTGTCGACGAGCTTGCGCACCTCCACGGCGCTGAGCCGGAGCAGCGACGGTCGGCGTACCGGAGTGTGGTGCCGGGGCGCGAGGGCGCCGGCGGCGGGCGCGGTGGTGGTGGTCATCGGACGGCCTCCTTTGTCGATTCGCCGGCGGTCAGGGTGAGGAAGAGCTGTTCCAGGCCGCCGCCGCTGGCGGGGCGCAGCTCGGCCAGCGCGACGCCGGCATCGGCGGCGGCCTGACCGACCGCCTCGGCGTCGGCCTGCACGAGCAGCCCCTCCGAGCTGTCGGCGGCGCTCAGGTTGGCCACCTCCAGCGCCCGGCGCAGCGCCGCGCCGTCGCGGGCCCGGACCACTGTGCCACCGCCGGCCAGTAGCTCGTTCTTGTCGCCCTGGGCCACGATCCGGCCACCCCCGATAACCACCAGCCGGTCCGCGACCGCCTCCACCTCGCGCAGCAGGTGGGAGGAGAGCAGCACGGTGCCGCCCCGGTCGGCGAAGTCGCGCAGCAGGCCGCGCATCCAGAAGATCCCCTCCGGGTCCAGGCCGTTGGCCGGCTCGTCGAGGATCAACACCCGGGGGTCGCCGAGCAGCGCGTGCGCCAGCCCGAGCCGTTGGCGCATGCCCAACGAGTACGCCCGTACCCGACGCTTCGCGGCCACCGCGTTCAAACCGACCAGGTCGAGCTTCGCGGCGACCTCGCGCCGGTCCAACCCCATGGTGTACGCGGACAGCGTCAACGCCTCGCGGCCGGTGCGCCCGGCGTGCTGGGCGGAGGCGTCCAGCAGCACCCCGACCTCCCGCCCCGGGTTGGGCAGCTCCCGGTACGGGTGCCCGGCGACTGTGGCGCGGCCGGCGGTCGGCGTGGTCAGCCCGCAGATCATGCGCATGGTGGTCGACTTGCCGGCGCCGTTGGGGCCGAGGAAGCCGGTGACGGTGCCCGGCTCGCACTGGAACGACACGTCGTCCACGGCCGGGTGTGGCCCGTATCGCTTGGTGAGGTTCTCCACGGTGATCATGCGGTTGAGCCTGCCCGCGCCGCCCGGCCATCCGCTGCGGCCGCCGGTCTGTGCCCCGTCGACCTTGGTCGATCATCGGATCTCGACTTTGGTAGCTGGTCGTGGTGCCCGTCGGCTGCCTAGCATGGGGCCGTGACCAGCCTCGCCGTCCCGGAGCACCCCTGGCTGCTGCCCGGGGCGCTGGCCGGCGCGGTCAGCCCGGACGCGGCGACCCGGCGGCCGCGCCGCACCACCCGTGACTGGGCGGTCGACACCCTGGCCTTCCTGGTCTCCCTGCTCTGGGTGCTGTTCGTCACCGCGGACGCCCTGTCGCCGGATCCGGCGATGGCGATCCCACTGCCGTACGACTGGATGACCGGCGTTGACGCGTTGATGGGTCTGGTCTGTTGCGGGCTGCTCTGGCTGCGCCGACGGTGGCCGCTCGGGCTGTTGGTGGCCACGACACCGCTGACCCTGTTTGCGCTGGCCGCCGCCATTCCGCTGCTGATCTTCTACTTCACAGTGGTGGTGCATCGACGGACGGCCGTCGCGATCGCGGTCACCGGTGCCGGCCTTCTCACGAACCTGGTCTTCAGCTGGGTGCGTCCGGATCCGCACATGTCGTACTGGGAGACCGCGTCCTGGGGTGTGGTGATCAGCTTCGCCGTGCTGGCCTGGGGGATGTTCGTCCGGGCCCGCCGGCAGTTGATCGTGTCGTTGCGGGAGCGGGCCGAGCGGGCCGAGGCGGAGCAGCAACTGCGGGTCACCCAGGCTCGCCACCTCGAACGCACCCGGATCGCCCGGGAGATGCACGACGTGCTGGCCCACCGGATCTCGCTGCTCAGCCTGCACGCGGGTGCGCTGGAGTTCCGTCCGGACGCACCGGCCGACGAGGTGGCCCGGGCCGCCGGGGTGATCCGGGGCAGCGCGCACGCCGCCCTCCAGGACCTGCGGGAGGTGATCGGTGTGCTCCGGGCCGAGGACGATGGTGCCGGCGACGCCCCGGAGCCGCCGCAGCCCACCCTCGCCGACCTGCCTTCCCTGATCGCCGAGTCGCGGTCGGCCGGGGTGCGGGTGAACGTCAGCGACAGCGTCGCCAGCCCGGGGGAGGTGCCGGCGGCGCTGGGCCGGGCCGCGTACCGGATCGTGCAGGAGGGGCTGACCAACGCCCGCAAGCACGCTGCCGGCGCGGCCGTCACCGTGGACGTGGCTGGCGGGCCGGGCGCCGGGCTGACAGTGGCGATCGGCAACCGGTGGCCGGTCGGGTCGCCGGCCGGCGGCACACTGCCGGGTGCCGGCACCGGCCTGGTCGGCATCAGCGAACGGGTCACCCTGGCCGGCGGGCGGCTCGCCTACGGTCGGGACGACAGCGGTGACTTCCGGCTGGCCGCCTGGCTGCCGTGGCCGGCGTGACCAGCCCTGCCGGCGCAGCCGGGCCGTCGGGCGCGGGCGGGTCGGCCGGCGTGGGCGCGCCGCCGGTACGCGTGCTGATCGTGGACGACGACGCCTTGGTCCGGGCCGGGCTCTCGATGATCCTCGGCGGTCTGCCGGACCTGGCCGTGGTCGGCGAGGCGGCCGACGGTGGCGAGGTGCCGGCTGCCGTCGCCGCGTACGCCCCGGACGTGGTGCTGATGGACATCCGGATGCCACGGGTCGACGGGCTGACCGCCACCGAGGCGCTGCGTGCCCAACCGCATCCGCCGGAGGTGCTGGTGCTGACCACCTTCGACGCCGACGAACAGGTGCTGCGGGCGCTCCGCGCCGGGGCGGCCGGTTTCCTGCTCAAGGACACCCCACCGGCGGAGATCGTGCGCGCCGTACGCCGGGTGGCGGCGGGTGAGGCGACGCTCTCGCCGACTGTGACCCGGACGTTGATCGCCCACGTGACCGCCGCCGCCCCCGGCCCGGTCGGCCCGGACCCGCGCCGCGAACGGGCGCTGCGGCTGCTCACCGGGCTCAGCGAGCGGGAGCGGCAGGTGGCTGTCGCGCTGGGGCGGGGCCACACCAACGCGGAGATCGCGGGGGAGTTGTTCATGAGCGTGGCGACGGTGAAGGCGTACGTCTCCCGGCTGCTGACCCGACTGGAGCTGAACAACCGGGTCCAGGTGGCGCTGCTCGTGCACGACGCCGGCCTCGTCTGACGAGCGGTTTCACACGCGCCGAATGATCGGGCACACCAACATGGATGAGGTTACACTCATTTTTGGTTGTTCCATCGTTGGTTGTGTCAGGAGTGGTCGTGGACGGCTTTGTCGGGCGGGACCGTGAACTCGATCTCCTGGGCAGCATGCTCTCTCGGGTGCGACGGGGTGGCCGTGCCGGTCGGCCTGGGCGGGCCCTGCTCATGCGCGGTCGCCGGCGGGTAGGCAAGTCCCGACTGGTCGAGGAGTTCGTGGAGCGGGCCGAGGTGCCGTACCTCTTCTTCACCGCCTCCGCGCAGCCGACCGTCGCAGCCGAGCTCGCCCTCTTCGTGGAGGAGGCGGCCGCCTCGACGCTGCCGGGTGCGCAGATTCTTCGGGAGCAGCAACCACAGACCTGGGACGCCGCGCTGACCCTGCTCGCCGCCGCGCTGCCGTCCGACCGGCCGAGCGTCGTCGTCCTGGACGAGATGCCGTACCTCATCGCTGGCGACCCGGGCTTCGAGGGAACGCTGCAGAAGGTCTTCGATCGCGAGTTGTCCCGACGGCCGGTCCTGCTGATCTGCGTCGGATCGGACCTGGCCATGATGGAAGCGCTCAACGACTACGGCCGGCCGTTCCACCAGCGAGCCACGGAAATGGTCATTCCGCCGCTGAGCCCGGCCGACGTCAGCGACATGCTCGGCCTGTCCGCCGCCGACGCGTTCGACGCCTACCTGGTGTCCGGCGGATTGCCGCTGATCCTCGACGAGTGGCCGACCGGTGCATCCGTCCACGAGTACCTGACCGACGCGGTACGGGATCCGACCTCTGCCCTGCTGGTGAGCGGCGAGCGGGCGCTGGCGGCGGAGTTCCCGCCCCAGTCCCAGGCGGGTCTGGTGCTGCGTGCCATCGGCTCCGGTGAGCGGACCTTCTCGCTGATCTCCCGCGCGGCAGGGGATCTTCCGCAGGCGTCCCTCAACCGCGCCCTGCGCCTGCTGACCCAGAAGCGGGCAGTGGAGGTCACCGTTCCGCTGTCGACCAAGCCGTCGCGGGAGACCCGCTACGCGGTGGCCGATCCGTACCTGCGCTTCTGGTTGTCGTTTCTCGGGCCACACCTCTCCGAGATCGAGCGGGGGCGTGGCGACCTGACCCTGGACCGGATCGACCGGTCGTGGACGTCCTGGCGGGGGCGGGCCATCGAACCTGTCGTCCGGGAGGCGCTGCGCCGGCTGCCCGGTGACCATCTGCCGGCGGAGGCGGCGACGATCGGCGGCTACTGGACCCGGACCAACGACCCGGAGATCGATATCGTCGGCGCCGACCGTGCGCCAGTCGCTCAGAGGATCAGCTTCGTGGGATCGGTCAAGTGGCAGGAGAGCCGACCCTTTGACGCGCATGACCTGGGCCGGCTGCTCCTGCACCGCTCTCTGCTGCCCGGCGCCGACGAGTCGGTGCCAGTCGTTGCCGTGTCGCGCAGTGGCACCGCCGTGGACGGCATCCGGGTGCTGTCGGCGGAGGATCTGCTTACCGCGTACCGGAATTGAACTTTCGTCCGGTGTCCGCCGTACCCATGGCCGAGGATGTCGGTGCGGTAGGTCCGCCGTACCGCTGCCGAACTGCGGGAGGCCTGCCGTGCGAGTTGGTGAGCAGTCGACGGATCCCATCGATCAGGTACTGGGTGAGGTGCCAATGCCGGCACCATTGACCCCGGAGGATGTGCGGCTCGCGGTCCGGGCGGTGGTAGTGCACACAGCCGAGGAGTGGCCCACCGGGCCGCTGTGCCGCAACGACGGCGCTTCCTACCCGTGCCGGCTGCACCGCTGGGGGCGTCGGGTGTTGGAGACACACGGGCTCAACGAGCGGCAGATCGAGGCGTTGATCCGGCATGGCAATCCGTTCGTGCACGTGCCGTTCCCGTTCACGGCGACCGGGCCGTCGCGGCAACAGGCCGCGCGGGTCGTCCCCCAGGGGATACGGCCCACCGCTGCTGGCCGGCCGGTGACTCCCCCCGTCACCGCGCCGCGCTGGCCCCGGGCGAGCTGAGCGCGCTACCCCTCCGCCCATCCGACCCGGGGCGACACGACGTCGGCCCGGCGCGAAGATTCCCCCTCCGCGTCGGGCCGACGTCGCTCTGAGCGGGTGGGCTCAGTTGCCGACCCCGCAGTCCGGGGCGGACCAGTTCGTCGTGTTCGAGCTGTCGTCGCTGTTGTTCTCCCGACGCGAGTCGACGTGCACGTGGTCGTCGTGGTCGGGGTAGCCCGGCCCGTAGATTCCACTGAAGCCGTTGTTGCGGGCGCCGCGGGCGACCTGGCACAGCGAGGACGTCCGTGAGGTCACGTCGGCCGCGTTGCCGTACAGGTGCTGGCTGTCGGACGCGCCGCCGACCTGGTTGTTGCAGGCGCGATTGCGGAAACCGCTCGACACGTGGAGCGGCTTGTCACCGAGGCTCTTGCGCAGCGCCTCCAGCTTCCACATGGTGCGCAGCGCGTTCTGCTTGGTCTGGTTGGCCGACAGCGGGCCGCCGCTCCACCCGCTTCCGCCGCACCCGTTGTCCAACTCGCCATAGGTGAAGTGCGCGGGTGTGCAGTCGTTGTCCTGGAGTTGGTACAGCTTCGCGAAGGTCTGTGGGCCGGCGATGCCGTCGGCGCGCAGCCCGTACGCCTGCTGGAACCGCTTGACCGCGGCGGCGGTCTTCGGCCCGTAGCGGCCGTCGTTCTCCACGATGTCCCGGTAGCCGGCCCACCCGGCGACCCGGATCTGCAACTGGCGGACGTCGTCGCCGGAGCGCCCCTGGCTCAGGGTGCGGTTCCAGGTGTAACAGCCGTCCGCGTACGCCGCCGGTGCGGCGATCACCGTGGCGATTGCGGCCCCGGGCAGTGCCAGGGCGAATGCGACGGCGACCCGCTTCAAGGTGTTTACGCGCACAGAAGTCCTCCCGATAGGAGAGCGAATGGGGTGGCTTCGGGACATCGACCGAGAAGTCCCGTGATTTCCACCCTCGCACTGATCAGTGCCGTTGGAGGTGGTTAACGAGAATCGTGCTCACAATCCGCTGTACCTGGGTATTGGCTGGGAATTAGGCTGATTTGCGAAACAGCCATTTCCGGCCGATCGCCCCTCCTGCGGAAAAGGGCACCGAACGTCGCAATCTGCCACACGGAGGGTGATGTTCCCGGGGTGATGGCTGCCGGTAACGTCAGCCCCGGGGCTGCGGACTGGCGGAGGTGCGCGTGGCACGCGGTGGCGTCTTCTGTGTCGAGGGTCAGTGGCACCGTGACCTCAACGAGCGGGGCTCGGTGCTGCCCACGCTGGAGTTGCTGGAGCGGCTGGGCAAGATCCGGTTCATCCACAAGGACGCGGCCACCCGTGACGAGTTGTTCTACTTCCTGGACCGTTGGCTGCTCAAGCAGTACGCCGACCACCGGGTCGGCTTCTTCGCCATGCACGGTGAGCCGAGCCGGCTCTGCCTCACCGACTGGCAGTCGGTGGAGTTGAACGAGGTGGCCGAGCTGATGGCCGGCCGCGCGGAGGGGCGGCGACTCTATTTCGGTAGCTGCTCGGTGCTGCGCGCCTCGGACGCGGTGCTGCGCGAGTTCCTGGAGGTCACCGGAGCCGCTCTGATCTGCGGGTTCACCCGGGAGGTCGACTGGGTCGAATCGGCGGCCTTCGAAACAGTGCTCCTCGACGTGCTCGCCAACGGCCAGCGACACAATGCCGCCGAGCTGCGGATGGGCTCCGCCCACTGGGCGCCCCTCGCGTCGTACCTCGGTTTTCGGGTGATCTACGCCAACGGTCGGGCCTGGCGTCCGTCCGGCCGTCCCCGGGTGCCCACCCAGGCGGTGCACCGCGACGCGGCCCGACCCCGCTGACCCGCCGCCGCCGTTGCGCCCGCACCCTGGTAGGAACGGGGAATGGCACGCAGCATCGCAAGGAACACCCGGGTCGACCGGGATGGCCTGCTCGACTTCCTCCGGCCGCGACACCGCGTCGTGCTGATGACCACCCGGGCCGATGGGCGACCGCAGTCCTCGCCGGTCTCCGCCGGGGTCGACGGGCAGGGGCGGCTGGTCATCTCCACCTACCCCGAGCGGGCCAAGGTGAGCAACCTCCGCCGCGACCCCAGGGTCTCGGCCTGCGTGCTCAGCGACGACTGGAACGGCCCCTGGGTGCAGATCGACGGCACCGCCGAGGTGCTCGACCTGCCCGAGGCACTGGAGCCGTTGGTCGAATACTTCCGCAGCATCTCCGGTGAGCACCCGGACTGGGACGACTACCGGGCGGCGATGGAGCGTCAGGGCAAGTCGCTGATCAGGGTGACCATCGACGCCTGGGGTCCGATCGCCACCGGTGGCTTCCCGGCCCGCCTCGCCGACTGACCGTTCCTTCGCCGGGCATTCCGTCGATCTTGCAGTTTCTGTCCCGACAAACGACTCATCAGGGTCATCTAGACAACACAATGTGCAAGATCGACAGGGCTGGGGTGGGGTCCGTCAGCGCCTCCGGCGGGGTCAGTCGACCAGGGCGGCGTAGACGAGCTGGCGTAGTTGGGAGCGGAGCGGGTAGGTGCTCGACGGCATCAGCTGCGTGAACAGCAGCGCGGTGATCTCCTCGGCCGGGTCGACCCAGAACGCGGTGCTGGCCACCCCGCCCCAGTAGTACTCGCCGACGCTGCTGGGCACCCGGCTGGGGATCGGGTCGTCGACCACCGCGAAGCCGAGGCCGAAGCCGATCCCGTCCAGGGTGGTCTCGGCGAAGCCGCCGGTGGACAGGGTGCCCAGGTCCTGACCGCCGGGCAGGTGGTTGCGGGTCATGAACCGCACAGTGCGCGGCCCGAGCAGCCGGACGCCGTCGAGCTCGCCGCCGCGCAGCAGCAACTGGGTGAACCGGTGGTAGTCGGCGGCGCTGGAGATCAGGCCGCCACCGCCGGAGAGCAGCGCCGGCTTGCTGAACGCGAGGGCCCCGAGGCTGTCGTAGCGGACGGCCCGGCCGCTGCGCGGTTCCGGTACGTAGAGCGCGGCCAGCCGGTCGGCCTCGTCGCCCTCCACCCACCAGCGGGTGTCGGTCATGCCCAGTGGGCCGAAGATCCGGTCGGCGAAGAACGCGTCGAGGCTCTGCCCGGAGATCACCTCGACGAGTCGGCCCAGCACGTCGGTGGCAACGGAGTAGCCCCACGCCGAGCCGGGCTGAAACAGCAGCGGCAGCTCGCCGAAGGCCGCGCAGGCGCCGGCCAGGTCGACGTCCGCCGGCGGGTACAGGTCGTAGCCGGCGGCCCGGTAGAGCCCGTCGACCACCGAGGTCTGCATGAAGCCGTACGTCAGGCCGGCCGTGTGGGTGAGCAGGTGCCAGACCCGGATCGGCTCGACCGCCGGCACCGTGTACGGCTTGAGCGCCGACCCCTTGGAGTAGACCCGCAGGTCGGCGAACTCGGGCAGCCAGCGGCTGATCTCGTCGGTCAGCTCGAACCAGCCCTCCTCCCACAGCATCATCGCCGCGACCGAGGTGACCGGCTTGGTCATCGAGTAGATCCGCCACAGGGTGTCGGCCTCGACAGGTGCGCCCGACTCCCGGTCGCGCAGCCCGTACGTCGAGGAGTGCGCCACCTCGCCGCGACGGGTGACCACCACCTGCCAGCCGGCCAGCCGGCCGTCGTCGACGTACCGGCCGAAGTGCTCGTCGATCCGCGCCAGCCGCGCCCTGTCGAAACCGATCTGATCCGGGTCCTTGCTCCGAGCCACACTCACGCCGCCGAACGTACTCGCCGGTACACCGACACCGGAAGGGGGCCGGCGTCGGCCCGCCGGCCGTCGGCTGTCGGCGGTGCCCACTAGCCTGGCCGGATGCCGGAGTTGACCGAGGACGTGACCTTCCGCAACGAGGACTGGTACGGCGAGGAGCTGACCGACCGGCACTTCGTGGGTTGTGAGTTCTTCGGGGTGGACCTGACCGAGGCGGTGAGCAGAGGCGCGGTCTTCACCGGATGCACGTTCGGCAACGTGGCGTTCAACGCCTCCCGGCATGTCGACTCCGCCTTCACCCGTTGCGTCTTTCGGCGGTGCAACTTCTTCGAGGCCGAGTTCACCGGCTGCAAGCTGGTCGGCAGCACCTTCAGCGAGTGCGATCTGCGTCCGTTGACGGTGGACGGCGGTGACTGGTCCTTCGTCGCGTTACCCGGTGCCGACCTGCGTGGCGTCCGGCTGACCGGGGTGCGCATGCGCGAGGTGGACCTCACCAGGGCCAACCTCACCGGTGCTACGGTCACCGGTGTCGATCTTTCCGGGGCGCAGCTCACAAACGTCCGGCTCGGTGGCGCCGACCTGCGGGGCAGCGATCTCACAGCGCTGGACCCGACGGTCGTCGAACGGGCCGGTGCCGTGATCGACGTCGAGCAGGCAGTGGTCGTCGCACAACTGCTCGGCTTCCGGATCGGCTGACCCGAAAGGGGCTGGTGGTCTGCCCAACTGCCCGTCCGGGCGGCCGGGTTGTCCGACAGCGTCCCATTGTGGGCTGGACACGTCCGGCAGTCCGGATCTAGCGTGTCGTCCACGCCCGGGTAAACGTGAAACTGCCCACAGTGGATGGTGTGGTCCTCGGCGGTCCAAAACGGCCGGGCGGCGGAGTTGGAGGGGTCGGTGGCGGACGAAGACCGCACGCGGGCTGGTTCGAGGGCTGGCGACGCGCCGCCGAAGCACCGTCCGCGTGCCATTACCGCCGGGAAGACCCGCAGCGTGTTGCGCCGTGCCCGACAGCGGCGGCGCTGGGCGGTCGAAGGAGCCGCCGTCCTCGTCTGCCTTGTGGTGTTGATCTCGTATCTCGCCACCCGGTCCGGTCCGGCGCCGGACGACGACCAGGCGGGTCCGGGCGGCGTGCCCGCCCGTCCCTCCGGTGTTCCGGCCGCCGACGGGCGCACCGGCGAGGCGGGGCCGGCGACGCCCGGTCTGCGTCCGCGCCAGCGCCCACCCTCGCCGGACCCGACGCCGTCGGCCAGCACGCCCGCCCCGCCGCCGCCGAAGCCCGGTTCGCCGGCGTTGACAGTGAGCCGCGGCGAGATGCCGGCCATCGTCGACCTCACCGCCGTTGGCGCCCGTGACTGGGTGCACTGGGGGGAGCGCGGCGGCAGGTCGATGAACCGCAAGCGTTCCGGCTCCGGCGAGATCATCGACGGGGGTGGTCCAGGCCGGCGGGTCGGTTGGGACGGCAACCAGGAGTACGTGCGCTGGGCCGACGGCACGCCGGAGCGGTCGACGAACGGCAGTTCCAACGGCGTCTACGCCTGCGGTGCCGGGAACGGGTTCAGCCTCGCCGTCGCCGGCAGTGGTGAGCCGCGCACGGTCCAGCTCTACGGTGGCATCTGGATGGCTCGGGGGCGACTGGAAGCGCGGCTGTCCACCGGCGGGCCCGCCAGCATCGCCCGACTGGAAGACCCCTACACCAGTCAGAGCGCCCAGTTCACCATCCGCTTCACGGTGCCGAAGGGTGCCCGGCTGCTGCTGAACTGGACCGTCGAGAAGGTCTTCACGCCGCACTGCGGCAACGTCGGCCTCCAGGCCGTGACGGTGCGTTGACTGACTGACTGATCGCTGTGCGTCCGGACAGCGGGACAGTTTGTCCGTCGCAGACTGTCGAATGCGTCGTAACTTTCTGCTGTCCCCATCCGACCATCCAGTGTGGAGGCAGCGGAGATGAGTAGCAGCACCGTCCACCGCGACCGTCGTGCCGCTTCGTCCGGCACCGGTGAAACGCCCGGGGAGGTTCTTCGCGACATCCCCCTGCCGCCGTACGTGACGGGCGAGGACACCCAGTTCGCCGTACGGGCGGTGGTGGTGCACGCCCCCCGGCTGTGGTCCGGGGGTGTGGTGTGCCGTAACGATGCCAGCCCGCACCCGTGCCGCCTGCACCGCTGGGGCACCCGGGTGCTGGCGCTGCGCGGGCTGCGGGCCGCTGAGATCGCCGCGCTCATCGAACGTGGTGACCCGACGGCGGTGGTCCCCCCACCGGACCGTCCGGCCTGAGCGTTCGCCGGGCCGGGAGGCGTGATCGCGCCTCCCGGCCGTCGCTCAGCAGGTGATCGGTTTGACCCAGGAACACTCGACGCCCTCCGGGGTGCGCGGTGTCTCCGGCACCGCCGGCGGGGCGACCCGTGCCGTCGACGCACCACCCTCGCGGAAGCCGGCCAGCGCCACGGCGATCTGGTCCTCGAGCGACTTCACTGACGCCGTGAGGTAGTTGTTCAACAGGATGGAGAACGCCAGCAGTCGACCATCTGCGCTGGTGACGTAGCCGGAGAGCCCGGAGACACCGGTAAGGCTGCCGGTCTTGGCGTGCACGTTGCCCGCGGCCGGCGTGTCGGCCATCCGGCTGCGCAGGGTGCCGCCGACGAACCGTTCGGGCTGACCGGCGATCGGCAGCGCCGCGTACCAGGTCGCGAACCACGGTTCGGCGCGGACGGCGCTCAGCAGGTCGACGAATTCCGCCGCCGGGACCAGGTTGCGCCGGGACAATCCTGAGCCGTCACGCTGGCGCAGTCTCCCGGTGTCCATTCCGGTGTCGGCGACGTACTCGCTGATCGCGGTGAGCCCGGCCGTCCAGGTGCCCGAGCCGGAGAGCACGCGACCGATCTCCTTGGTCAACACCTCGGCGTGCCCGTTGTTGGACAGCTTCAAGAATGGCGTCATCAACTCGCCCAGACTCATCGAGTCGTGGCGCGCCACCGGGTCGGCCGTCTCCGGGGTGGGCTGGCCGAGCACGGTCCGGCCGAGCACCCGGACGCCGTGTCGGTGCAGCGCCGCCCGGAACACGTCGGCCGCGTAGCCGGTGGGTTCCCAGACGGTGACCCAGTCGCTCGCGGGCTCGTCGCCGACGGCGATCTGACCGGTCACCACTACGGTGTTGCCGCCGTGCTCGCGCTCGATCGAGATCGAGGTCTCGCCGTCGCTGACCGTCTGGGCGCGGTTGTCGACGCGGACGTACCCGGTGGCGGGGGTGGTGGTGACCACCGGCGGGGCGCCGGCCCGGCCCGCCGGTGCGGCGTGCACGATCACCGTGCCCGCGTCGTAGTCGGTGTCCGGGGCGATGGTCAGCGCGGAGACCTGCGCGGCGTAGTAGTAGGGCTCGTCGTCCCAGGTCCAGTCGGGGCCGAGGCGGGTTCGGTCGTAGCGGGTGTCGTCGGCGACCAGGTTTCCGGTAACCACCCGCACGCCGTCGGCGGCGACCTGGGCGGCGAGCGCGTCGTAGTCGGCGGCGAGCATCGTCGGGTCGCCCCCGCCACGCAGGTAGAGGTTGCCGGAGAGCAGGCCCGCACGGCGTTTGCCGCTGGCCCGTACGTCGGTGCTGAACCGGTGACCCGGGCCGAGCAGCTCAAGGGCGGCCGTCGAGGTCAGCAGCTTGGTGTTGGACGCCGGAACCAGCCGGCGGTCACCGTTGCGGTCGTAGAGCGTCTGTCCCGTGCTGGTGTCGACCACCACCACCGACGCCTGCGCGCCAGCCAACCGGGTGTCGGCGAGGATCGTGTCGATGGTGGCACGCAGCTGGGTCGTCGCGGGGGTGGGCGATTCGGCCGTGGCGCCGGGCGCGGCGGCGGTGGCCGCTGTGGCTACCAGCGCGAGCAGCGCGAGGGCCCGGGGAAAGTGACGGCGATGCATCCGCTGATGCTGTCACGGAGATATTCGCCGGAGAAGGCCCTCAAGCGAAAGATATTGCCGTCTGGGCTACTTCGGCCCGCCGACCGTCTTCTCGTGGCCACCCCAGTAGTGCCGCTGCGCCCCCATCACCAGCGGTGCGACCAGCGCGGCGAGCGCCCCACCGAGCAGCGGGAAGACGATGAACACCCAGAGCTGCCGTAGCGCGACGCCGCCCTCGAACACCGCCGGGCCGAACGCGCGGGCCGGGTTGACCGCAGCGCCGGTCAGCGTCACGCCCACCAGTTGGGTCACGGCCAGGGCCAACCCGATGGCCAGCCCGGCGGTGCCCGGATTCTCGCTCCGGCTCGTCACCACCAGCACGACCAACACGAAGAGGAAGGTCAGCACGACCTCCAGCACCGCCGCGCCGCCCCGGTTGATGTGCGCGCCGTAACCGTTCGTGCCCAGGGCCCCGGTCTGGTCCGCCACGTCACCCCATCGGGTCAGCGCCCAGAGCACGAAGCCCGCGACGGTCGCGCCGACGAACTGTGCGATCCAGTACGCCACCGCCCCGAGCACCGAGATCTTGCCGGAGAGCAGCACACCGAGCGTCACCGCCGGGTTGACGTGGCTACCGGAGAGTGGGCCGATCGTGTAGACGAGGGCCACCATCACGAATCCGAAGGCCAGCGCCACCACCACCACGCCGCCCTGGACCCGTGCGGCGACCGCGCTGCCCACCCCGAAGAACACCAGCAGCAGGGTGCCGAGGAACTCGGCCGCGTACCGACGGAAGTCGCTCATTCACTCAGCGTAGGTGCAGGTCAGGTGGCCGAAGCCGGAATGGCCGTCTGTGATCGGCGCGACGGTCGAGGACGGGCACAGCGGTGACGTCCGGCGCGTTGTAGCCCACGTGGACACCCACTCCGCGGACATCGTGGTGATCGGCGCCGGGCAGGCCGGCCTGAGCGCCGGCTATCACCTGCACCGCACCGGCTTCGCGCCCGGCAGCGGCTTTGTCATCCTCGACGCCGACAACGGGCCCGGCGGCGCCTGGCAGCACCGCTGGCCGACGCTGGTCTTCGACCGGGTGCACGGCTTCCACGACCTGCCCGGGCTGCCGCTCCCGCCCACCGAGCCGCATCGCCCGGCCTCCGAGCAGGTCAGCGCCTACTTCGCCGCGTACGAGAGGGCCTTCGACCTGCCGGTGCGGCGGCCGGTGCGGGTCCGGGGGGTGCACTCCCGCCCGGACGGACGACTGGACGTGCACACCGGCCGGGGTACCTGGACCGCCCGAGCCCTGATCAACGCCACCGGCACCTGGACGCGACCGTTCTGGCCGCACTACCCGGGCCGGTCGACGTTCCGAGGACGCCAGCTGCACACCGCCGACTACCGGGGGCCCGCCGATTTCACCGGCCTGCGCGTGGTGGTGGTCGGTGGCGGCACCTCGGCCGTGCAACTGCTCGGCGAGGTCTCCACCGTCGCGGCGGGCACCACCTGGGTGACCCGCCGGCCGCCGGCGTTCAACGACGAGGAGTTCGGCCAGGAGCTCGGTCGCGCCGCCGTAGCCCGGGTGGACCAGGCGGTACGGGCCGGCCGACCGCCGGGCAGTGTGGTGGGCGTGACCGGGCTGCCGGTCACCCCGGAGGTGCGCCGACTGCGCGAGCGTGGCGTCCTCGACCGGCTACCCATGTTCGACCGGATCACGCCCGACGGGGTGGCCTGGACGGACGGGAGGTTCGAGCCAGCCGACGTGATCCTGTGGTGCACCGGCTTCCGGGCGGCCATCGACCATCTCGCCCCGCTGGGGCTGCGCGCGCCCGGTGGCGGTATCACGATGGACGGCACCCGGGTGGTCGCCGACGCGCGGGTTCACCTGGTCGGGTACGGCCCCTCGGCCAGCACGATCGGTGCCAACCGGGCCGGCCGAGCGGCGGTCAACGAGATTCGCGCCTGGCTGGCGCCGGCCGCCGTTCTCCACTGACCTGGCTCTATTTGACGGATGGTCAGCCAGCGGGCACGGTGGGAGTGACGGGGCCGTCAGCTGCCCCGATTCGATGCGACGGCGACGACCGTTCGCCCCTCTGTCGCCTCCCACGTGTGCGCTCGTACGCGGGCCGACTGTCCGGTCCGCGCGGTATCCGACCGCGAGCCCGAGAATCCACGAGGAGTTCCATCAATGCTCACCATGACCGATAACGCCGTGCTCGTCATCCGTGACCTCGCCAATCAACAGGACGTCGCCCAGGACGGCGGTGTGCGTATCGCCGCCGACACCGAGGCGGGCTCGCTCACCGTCGAGCTCGTGCCCGAGCCGGCACAGGGCGATCGGGTGGTCGACAACCAGGGCGCCCGGATCTTCCTGGACGAGGACGCCGCCGAGCTGCTCGGCGACGCGTCGGTGGACGCCACGGTCGACGACGAGGGCATCATCCAGTTCGGCTTCACCGAGAAGCAGTAGACCCGACCTCAGCGCAGCGATCGTCCCCGCTGCGGTGGACCCTGCCCGGGGTGCCACCGCGGCGCGCCGTCGCCGGCCGGGTGCAACAGCGTGCCGAGCACGTGGGCCAGGTGGTGCGAGGTGCTCCACGCCGCCCAGTTGGCGGTCGAGCCGGCCCCGGCGCCCCGGCGGGCCCGGCGCAGCAGCTCATGGTCACCCCAGGAGAAGGCCGCTCCGCTGGTCGGCCAGTGTGGTGCCGACACCAGCGTGCGACACAGGTCGGCGAACCGGTCGTCGCCCCGGCCGCCGCGTCGCGCCCAGCGGTAGACCCACCAGCTGCCGTCGTCGGTGTATCGCACTGTCGGCAACCGGTCGCCACTGTCACCGGTGCCCGGCCCGGCCGGGTGGACGCCGTAGTCGCCGTAGTCGACCCCGGCGTCGGCAAGTCGTCGCCACAGTTGCCAGTCCCAACGGTCCAACTGGACCGGCTCGTCGGTGGGCAACCGGGACAGCGTCGGCGGCATACCGCCTGCCGCCACCGTCACCGACCGCCAGGCGTGTCGACGTGCCCAGTCCAGCAGGTGGCGTACCCGAGGCTCGGCGGTCCGCACGTCCGCCGGGCAGCAGACGTCCCCCGCGTCCACCAGCAGGTCGCACTCCTCCGGGGCGAGGCCGGTGAACCGCCAGATCCGTTCCACAGCTGTGGTGCTCGCGTCCGGCCCGGCCCGGTCCCGGCCGGCCCGCAGCCGGATTAGCGCGCGCCGGCCGTACGCCCGCGCCGCCGCGCCGTGCGCTACCAGCCGGTGGTCGCTCTCGGAGAGCCCGATCACCGGCACCACCGGTACGCCCCAACGGGTCAGCTCCGCCTCGGGGATGTCGGGCAGTGCGCTGACGTCGATGGCGGCCAGCAGCCCGGACGGCAACCGGCGAACGTCGTCCATCGTGGACCGACCGATCGCGCCGATCTCCAGGATCGGGGCGACCAGTGCGGTGTACGCGGGATCGAGGTGGCTCAGGGCCTCAAGCTCGCCTCGTCGGTTGGCGAGGATGGGGCGGTAGACCGGTGCCGCCGCCCGGCCCCCGTGGGCGGGCACCATACTTCAATCTAGCCAGGCATCCGGACATGCCCCAGGAATGTAAGCCGGAATTCGGCTGCTCGACTGTCGGTTCGGCGACTACCATCCACCGATGCCCACGCCGATTTACCGTTACCAATCCGACGAAGAGGACAGCGGGCGGTGGACCGGTTTCCCGTTCCGCGACGGCGACATCGTGATCAGCACCCGGTCCAAGAGTGGCACCACCTGGATGCAGATGATCTGTGCGCTCCTGGTGCTTCGTACCCCGGAGTTGCCGGCCCCGCTGACAGTGCTGTCGCCGTGGCTGGACTGGTTGGGCGAGCCGCAGGCCACTGTGTACGACCGGCTGGCCGCCCAGCCACACCGGCGGTTCATCAAGACGCACACCCCGCTGGACGGGGTGCCGCTCGACCCTCGTGCGCACTACGTGGTGGTGGCCCGGCACCCGCTGGACATGGCGGTCTCCCTCTACCACCAGGGCGCCAACCTGGACCGGGCGCGCATCGCCGAGCTGACCGGCCAACCCGCCCCGGCCGGGCCACCCGGAGAACGGCCTGGAGTACGGGAGTGGTTGCTGAGCTGGGTCGACCGGGAGGTGGACCCGCACACCGAGTTGGATTCGCTGCCCGGGGTGCTGATGCACCTGAGTGACGCGTGGGCCCGCCGGCACGAGCCGAACGTCGAGCTGGTGCACTACGACGACCTGCTGGCCGATCTGGGCGGTGAGATGCGCCGGCTCGCCGGCAGGTGGGAACTCCCGAGCCCGGGGCCGGGGTTGGTGGAGGCGGCCACCTTCGGTCGCATGCGGGAGCGCGCCGACCGGCTCGCGCCGGACACGCTCGGCGTGCTGCGTGACCGGCAGGCGTTCTTCCGCCGAGGCGCCTCAGGCCAGGGACGTGACCTGCTGGACGAGGCCGGCCTCGCTCGCTACCAACAACGGGTCACCGCGCTGGCCCCGCCCGACCTGCTCACCTGGCTGCACCGCTAGGCCCCCAGGCACACAAGAGCGCGCGGCGCCGCTCCGCGATCGGAACGTCGCCGCGCTCTGGCCGTCTCCCACCACCGCAGCCGTTCGGCGGTACGTCGGCGGGGACCTGGCTCGACCGGCCGTTCGCGCCGGTCCGCTTCTCGATCCCCGGTCCGCGCGTATCCAAACCCGCCCAGCGTGGGGAATTCCACCATTCGCGGGTCCCGGCGTGGCGCGCCGCCGGACGGGGTATGAGCGTGGACATGGAGCATTTCACTATCGCGACTGTCGCCGAGAAGAGCCCGGATTTCCGGCGCGTGCTGTGGACCGGTGAGCACACCCAGCTGGTCATCATGACCATCCCCGCCGACGGGGAGATCGGCGAGGAGGTGCACGAGGACATCGACCAGATCCTCACCTTCGTGAGCGGCGTCGGCGAGGCGCGGGTCGCCGGCGCGAAGCGGAAGGTCGTCGCGGGCGACCTGGTAGTGGTGCCGGCGGGCACCAAGCACAACTTCGTCAACACCGGTCCCAACCCGCTGGTGCTGTACACGGTCTACGGGCCGCCGGAGCACGCCGACAAGGCCGTGCACAAGACCAAGGAAGAGGCCGACGCGGCCGAGGCGGCGGGCGAGGACGAGCCACCGACCGAGTGATGCGTCCGGCCTGATTCGGGCCGATGCGGGTACCCCCGGCGGGTGGAGCAGCAGCCGCCGATTTCCGACTACGGGTTCCTCTCGGACTCTCGTTCGGGCGCCCTGGTCGGCAAGGACGGCTCGATCGACTGGTGGTGCCCGCACCGGTTCGACGGGTCGTCAGTGTTCGCGCGGTTGCTCGACCCGGGAGCCGGCCACTTCCGGCTGGCACCGGTCGGGGTCGGCGGCCCGGGTCACCGGGTGGAGCGCGCGTACCTGCCGGACACGTTGGTGCTGCGGACGGTGCACCACACCCCGCACGGCAGCGTGGCGGTCACCGACGCGCTGGCCGCCGAGGTCGGCGCCCGCGCCCACGAGCTGGGCAAGAACTCACCCGCCGTGCTGATCCGGGTGGTCAAGGGACTCTCCGGGCGGGTACGGATGGCGTTGGACTTCGCGCCTCGCCCGGAGTACGGCCTGCTCACGCCGTACCTGCACGAGCAACCGGACGGCGGGGTGCTGGCCGGCGCCGGCCCGGTGGTGCTGATTTTGCGCGCCGGGGGTCTGCACCTGCGGGCCGGCGCCGACCGGGTGACCCACGAGTTCGAGGTCTCCGCCGGTCAGGTCATCGGGATGGACCTCGCGTTCGGCGAGGCGTACGGCGACCCGCCGGCCCGGGTGGACCCGCTGACCACCCTCGCCGAGACGACGGCGGCGTGGCAGGCGTTCCGGGAGACGCACGGGTACTCCGGCCGCTACCCCGAACTCGTCAAACACAGCTCGACGGTCCTGACCGGCCTCACGTACGCCCGCAGTGGCGCGGTCGCCGCCGCGTTGACCTCCTCGTTGCCGGAGCAGATCGGTGGCGACCGGAACTACGACTACCGCTACTCCTGGTTGCGGGACTTCTCGTTGACCATGCGGGCCCTCTGGGTGGCGGCCTGCCCCGACGAGACGTCCCGACTGTTCGCCTGGGCGACCCGCTCGATCGGCCGGTTCGGCGATGAGCCAGTGCCGGTGCTCTTCGGGTTGGAGGGGGAGCGCGATCTCTCCGAGCACCACTGCAACCACCTGCGCGGCTACCGCGACAGTCGACCGGTGCGGGTCGGCAACGACGCCTGGCGGCAGCGGCAGCTCGACGTGCCGGGTGAGGTGATGTCGGCGGTGTGGCGGCTGCGCGACTACCTGGGCGCGCGGTTCGAGGACGAGCTGCGGGAGATGGTGCTCGGGCTGACCGAGCAGGTGGCCGCGACGTGGCACCTGCCGGACCGGGGTATCTGGGAGACCCGCGACGAGGAGCGCCACTACGTCTCGTCCAAGGTGTCCTGCTGGTTGACGATGGACCGGGCGGTGGGGCTCGCCGACCGGCTCGGTGATCGGGCCGACCCCGGTCGCTGGGCGCGGGTACGCGACGAGATCCGCGACACGGTGTTGCGCGAGGGGTGGAACGAACGGATCGGGGCGTTCACCGGGGCGTTCGGCTCGGCGGAGCTGGACGCCTCGGTGCTCGCGCTGCCGGTAACGCACTTCCTGCCGGCCACCGACCCGCGGATGCGCTCGACGATCGCGATGGTCGAGCGTGAGCTGGGCACCGAGGACGGCCTGCTGCGGCGTTGGACGACCGACCCGGCCGGATTCCTGCTGTGCTCGTTCTGGCTGGTGGAGTGCCTGGTGATGACGGGTGAGCCGCAGCGCGCCGAGGCGCTCTTCGAGCGGGTCGTCGGGTACTCCAACGACGTGGGGCTGTTCAGCGAGCAGATCGACCTCACCACCGGCATGCAGTTGGGCAACACGCCGCAGGCGCTCTCGCACATTGGGCTGATCAACGCAGCCTGGCGGATCACCGAGCCGGAGAGCTACTGAGCTGTCGGTTCCGCCCCGGCCGGAATCCTGCAACAGACCTGCAAACGCCAGGCATTGACGCTGATGGTTGGACAGTCCTAGCCTCGAGGCATCGGGAAAGCCCTTTCCCCAGGGCTTTGATCCCGCCTCACCCCGCCTCGGATCCGGGCGTCCGACGGGGGCGCACACCGATCCCGTTCAGCGCAGCACGCCGTGCGAACACGTCTCGGTACGGCGACCGAGGGATCACCACCACATGCGTCAAGGAGGACACCTGTGCAGAAAAGACGACTCTCCGGCCGCCGACCACTCCTGCTGGCGGTCGGGGCCGGGGTGACCGCGGCGGCCCTCGCCGCCGGCATGACCTCGGCCTTCGCGGCCACCGTCTTCAGCGACGACTTCACCGACGGCGACACCTCCGGCTGGTCCAAGTCCGGCGGCACCTGGGCCGTCGACGGCTCGGGCGTGCTCAACCAGTCCAACGCCGGCAGCGAGCTGGCCCGGCAGTTCGCCGGCCAGACGAGCTGGACCAACTACTCAGTGCAGGCCCGGGTCAGGCCGACGAGCTTCGGCTCGTCCAGCGCCCTGGTCGGGCTCGCCGCCCGCTCCACCAGCAGCACCAAGATGTACCGGCTGGCCCTGCTCGGCTCCGGCCGGGCCGAACTCCAGGCGGTCAACGGCAGCTCCGTCACGGCGATCGGCTCCGCCGCGCTGGGCATCGGCACCGGCACCTGGTACAACCTGCGCATCGAGACCAGCGGCAGCACCATCCGCGGCTTCGTCAACGGCACCCAGATCGCGTCCGGCAGCAACAGCCTGGCCGGCGCCGGCCGGATCGGCCTGGTCACCGCGTACGCCAGTGGCGGCTTCGACGACGTGTCGGTCGACTCGTCCGGCGGTGGCACCCCGACCACACCGCCACCGACGACCACTCCGCCACCCACCACCACGCCGCCACCGACCACCACACCTCCGCCGGCTGGTTGGCCGACGCCCACCGGCAGCCAGAAGGTGGACGCCACGATCCCGGTCTCCGGCTCGTTCGACGGAGGGCTCAAGCGCTACTACGGCATCGGTGACGGCGGGCAGAGCGAGAGCCAGGACCCGATGTTCGAGCTGGCCGCAGGTGCCACTTTGCGCAACGTGATCATCGGTGCTCCGGCCGGCGACGGCGTGCACTGCGAGGGCAACTGCACCCTGATCAACGTCTGGTGGGAGGACGTCGGCGAGGACGCGGCGACCTTCCGCGGCGGCACCACGTACACAGTCGACGGCGGCGGGGCCCGCTCCGCCAGCGACAAGGTCTTCCAGCACAACGGCTCGGGCACCGTCTACATCAAGAACTTCCGGGTGGAGAACGCCGGCAAGCTCTACCGCGCCTGCGGCAACTGCTCCACGTCGTACCAGCGGCACGTGGTGATCGACAACGTGATCGTCCGGAACACCGACGCGATCGCCGGCATCAACACCAACTGGGGCGACACCGCCCGGTTCAGCCGGATCACCATCGTCGGCGACCCGGACCGGGAGACCTCGATCTGCGTGAAGTACAAGGGCGTGCCCAAGGGCAGCGAGCCGACCGAGATCGGCGAGGGTGCCGACGGCGTCAACTGCCTCTACTCGCCCTCCGACATCACCTACCAGTAGAGCGGCACGACAGCGCCCCGCGGACCGCCCGGTCCGCGGGGCGCCGTCACGTCACCCCATCACTGGTACGCCGGAGACGTCGACGGTGTCCGGATACTTCAGCCCGGCGCCGGTGTTGAGCACCACCACCCGTTCGCCGGCCCGAATCCACCCGCCCGCGCGCAGTTGCCGGGCCGCCGTGAGGCAGGCCGCCCCCTCCGGGCAGAGCAGCAGCCCCTCCCGGGCGGCGAAGTCCCGCAGATCGCCCAGGATGTCCGCGTCGTCGACGGCGACCGCCGTGCCGGAGGACTCCCGCAGCGCCGCCAGGATCAGCTCGTCGCCCAGCGGGGCCGGCACCGTGATGCCGAACGCCACTGTGTGCGCGTCCGCCCACGGCTGCGCCCGATCCTCTCCGGCGGCGAAGGCCCGCACGATCGGCGCGCAGCCGGTGGACTGCACCGCCACCAGCCGGGGCAGCTTGTCGCCGATCCAGCCGAGCTCGCGCAGCTCGTGCAGCGCCTTGTGGATGCCGATCAGGCCGACCCCGCCGCCGGTCGGATAGATGATCACGTCGGGTGTCTGCCAGCCGAGCTGCTCGACGATCTCGTACCCCATCGTCTTCTTGCCCTCCAGCCGGTAGGGCTCGCGCAGCGTGCCGGCGTCGAAGATCGCCCCGTTCGACTCCGCTATCAGCTCGGCCACCCGCCGGCCGGCGTCGCCGATCAGCCCGTCGATCAGGCGCAGGTCGGCACCGGCGGCGACGCACTCGCGCCGGCAGATGCTCGGCGCCTCCAGCGGCATGACGATTGTCGCGCCCATTCCGGCCCGCGCGGCATACGTGGCCCAGGCCGACCCGGCGTTGCCGTTGGTGGGCATCGCGATCCGCTCGACGCCCAGCTCGCGGGCCCGACTCACCCCGACCGCCGCGCCCCGGGCCTTGAACGAGCCGGTCGGGATCAGCCCCTCGTCCTTGATCATCAGATCCGCGATACCGATCTCGGTGCCGTACGCCGGAGCCCGCAACAGCGGCGTCCACCCCTCACCCAGCGTGGTGACGTGCCGAGGGTCGGCGACCGGCAGCAGCTCCCGGTATCGCCACAGGTCGGCCGGGCGCAGCGGAAAGCGTTCCGGGGTGACCGCCTTCGCCACGGCCGGCAGGTCGTAGCGGGCCAGCAAGGGCGATCCGCACTCGCAGAGATTCTGTAACCGGTCGGCGGCGTACTCCTTGCCGCAGCGCGGGCAGTCCAGGTGAGTCAGGTACACGTCGCTCCTCGCCGTCACACAGCGTCGATGCTCAGCCAGTGCCGGCTGCGCCGCCCCGGCTGGTAGACCGAGTCCAGTCGCTTGGCGATTACGCCCGGCAGGCCCTGTTCCCGCCCGGCACGCAGGGCCTCGTCGCCCGCGCCCGGGAACCACGGCGGAGTCTGCCAGTGCGTACCGGACAAGACCAGCCCGTCGAGCAGCTCCCGGCGTTGCGCGTACGGCACGTCGACGCTGCTCACGCCCTCCAACCAGAGCAGGTCGACGATCAGGTACTGGACGCCGGCCGGAACCCGGCTGCCGGTCGCCGGCCGGACCGGGCGGACCCGCCCGGCACCATCGATGCGGACCAGCACACCGTCGAGCACCGCCTCGGTGGGCGCGAGCGCCTCGGCCATCGCGCGCAGCCACTGATACCCACCGGTGATCTCCTCGTCGGTCTCGGAGAGCAGCCGCAGCCGCCCGCCGGAGACGTACGCCATCGCCCGCACGCCGTCCCAGCGCAGCTCGTACCCCCAGTCGGCGCTGTCGCGGGGGAGCCCGGCGGCGGGAGTGGTGTGCATCGGTCGGACCAGATCCGGCATCGGCGTCCAACCCGGCGGCGCGGGGTCGGTGCGTCGGACCATCCAGTCCCGTCCTGAGGTGGCGAAGAGGACGTACCGGCCGGCGGTCCGGTCACCGGAGAGGGTCACGATCACCTCGTCGTCGCGCCACTTCTCACACCGGTAGGTGCCCCGGTCGTGGATCAGCATCCGGCCGCCGCCGTACTCACCCGCGGGAATCTCGCCGGCGAAGTCGAGGTATTCCATCGGGTGATCTTCGGTGTGCACGGCGAGGTGGTTGCGACCCGGATCGCGGGGCAGGCCGCGCGGCACCGCCCAGGACGCCAGCACCCCCTGGTGCTCCAGGCGCAGGTCCCAGTGCAGGCTCCGGGCGTGGTGCTGCTGGATGACGAAGCGCGCGGTGTCGCCGTCGGCCCCGGGTGTCGTGGGGGTCCGCGCCGGCACCGGCTCCGGCGTACGGGCCGCGTCCCGTCGTCGCCGGTACTCCTCCAGCCGGTCGGTCACACAGGCATTCTGCGGCACACCGGACCCCTGCGCTGGATGCCGGAGTGTCCGGTTCGCTCGGCGGCGGAGGGCTCGGCGGGGTAGAACGGACCTCATGGACCTCACCGACCAGCCCACCGCCCTGCTCCCGGGCGACGTCCGGATGCCCCTGCTCGGCTTCGGTACCTGGCAGGCCACCGGCCAGGCCGGTTACGACGCGGTGCTGGCCGCGCTCGACACCGGCTACCGGCACGTCGACACCGCCACCGTGTACGGCAACGAGCGCGAGGTCGGCCGGGCCGTGCAGGAGAGCGGGCTGCGCCGGGAGGACATCTTCATCACCACCAAGCTCCCGCCGAACCGGGTGGGCCAGGAGCGCGCGACGTTGGAGGCCAGCCTGGAGGCGCTCGGCGTCGACCAGGTGGACCTCTGGTTGATCCACTGGCCGCCGTCGTCACCGTCGGACAGCATCCCGCTCTGGCGTGAGCTGCTGGCGGCCCGGGACGAGAACCTCGTTCGGGCGGTGGGGGTCAGCAACTACAGCACCGGGCAGATCGACGAACTGATCCAGTCGACCGAGGAGAACCCGGCGGTCAACCAGATCGAGTGGAGTCCGGCGCTGTACGACCGGCAGCGGCACGCCGAGCACCGGGACCGGGGCGTGGTGCTGGAGGGTTACAGCCCGTTCAAGACCAGCGACCTCAGCGACCCGGTGCTGACCAGGATCGCCGCCGCGCACGGGGTCTCGCCGGCGCAGGTGGTGCTGCGGTGGCACATCGACCACGAGATCGTGGCGATCCCGAAGTCGGTGACCCCGGAGCGGATCAGCGCCAACTTCGACGTCTTCCACTTCTCGCTCACGGCCGAGGAGATGCGCGACATCGACGCGCTCGGCGACGTCTGAACCGGCGGCTTCGTTCACATCAGGCCGGTGCCGTGCCCGAGCAGGGGCTGCTCGGGCACGGCACCGTTCGCGATTCGGTCGATGGCTGGTTTTGGCCAGGTGGGGTGGTTAGGCGATGGCGGCGATGTCGCCGTCGTCGAAGTAGATGGCTTGGTGGAGGCGCCCGCCGAGGGCGGCGGCGTAGCGGGCGACGATGTCTTGACCGGAGATCTTGCCCTGTTCGATTTGGGAGACGCGGCCCTTGGTGACGCTCATGCGGTCGGCGACCTGCTGCTGGGTTAGGCCACGGGCGCGGCGTACCTCGGCAAGACGGTGTCCGACCACGCTGGCGAGTAGTTCCTGCTTGCCCGTCTCGACGGCCTGTTCGCCGCCGGCGCGCTCGACGTGAGCGGCGCGGATGTCGCCCCAGCGTGCGTAGCTGCTCATGGCTGTCGGCCCTCCTCCACGGCGCGTTCCTTCAGATAGATCTCGTAGCGTTGCTCGGCCAGGGGGATCGCTTCCGCGTACCACTGCTGCCATTGTCCGGCCTTGTCTCCGGCGACGAGCAGGATGCTGGAACGCCACGGGTCGAAGGCGAAGAGTATGCGTACGGTGCCGGGGCGCAGCTCTTTGAGGTTGGCGACCGACGAGCCGTGGATCGTGTCGACCAGCGGCCGGCCGAGCCCTGGGCCAGCTTCGGCGAGCAGGTCGATGGCTTGCACGACGCGGGCGTGGGTGAGTGGATCGAGGCTGTCGATCCACTCCTGCACTTCGCTGACGAGGTAGATCTCCCACTCGTCCGTAGCCATTCGTGAAGTATAGCGTCTGCTATACCCCGGGGGTGTGCGGCTGCACAGGTAGCCGCGCAGCGTGACGGCCGAGGAGATGCGCGACATCGACGCGCTCGGCGAGGTCTGAGTCGGCGATTTCCTTCAGTCAGCAACATGAGGATGAAGGGTATCGACATCGACGTTCGTGACGGTATAGCGTGCCCGTCATCACGTTCGTCGATCCGTTCGTACCCGCCGTCGCTGGAGGATCGCCATGGCCCGAACCCCGTCCATCCGTCTGCCTCGCCGTGGGGTGCTCGGCATCCCCGCCCTGGTGGTCGCCGCACTGACCGTCGTCGCCCGACCCGCCGCCGCGAGCGCCGCGCCGAAGGCCGAGTGCCTCGCCGACCTGCTTCAGGACGCCTGATGGCGACGATTCCCTGGCTGGTGGACGTGCTGCGCGCCGCCGGGGTCCAGGTAGTGGTCGAGGGGGACTGGCTCAACCGGATGCGGCCCGGCTCCTTCGACCCGATCGGGGTGCTCTGGCACCACACCGCCTCGACCTCCAGCGCCAGCAACCCGCACCCGGCGCTCGGCATCTGCATCAACGGCCGGTCCGACCTGCCGGGCCCGCTGTGCCAGGCGCTCGTCGACTACAACGGTGTCTTCCACGTCATCTCCGCCGGCCGGTGCAACCACGCCGGGGTCAGCGGCGGCAGCGGGCCGATCCCGGCCGGGGACGGCAACACCCTGATGATCGGGTGGGAGATCGACTACAACGGCGTCAACCAGGAGATGACAGCCGCGCAGTACAACGCGTCGCTCGCCGCCACGGCCGCCGTGCTCACCCGGCTCGGCCGGGACAGCAGCTACGCCCGGGGCCACCGGGAGACCAGCACCAGCGGCAAGATCGACCCGTCCTTCATCGACCTGAACGTCATGCGCGCCGACGTGGCGGCGCGAATGGCCGGTGGCGGCACCGCCTGGTCCTCGACTGTGGACAACACCACCAGCGGTCAGTTCACCGCCAGCGCCAACTGGGGCGTGTCGTCGTACTCCAGTCAGCGTTACGGCGCCGACTACCGCTACGCGGACCCGGTCGCCGCCAGCGACGTCGCGTGGTACCGGTTCAACGTCCCGGCCACCGCCAGCTACCGGGTCGAGGCCTGGTGGCCGGCGAACTCCGGCTACAACAGCGCGGCCCCGTACATCGTCGCCACCAGCGCCGGCAACCAGACCGTCCGGGTCGACCAGCGGGCCACCGGCGGGCAGTGGCGCGTCCTCGGCACGTTCACACTCCCGGCCGGTGACGCCAACCGGGTCGGCGTGAGCCGGTGGAGCAACACCAGCGGCCTGGTCATCGCCGACGCCGTACGCCTCACCCGCGTCTGACCCTGATCCCCTGAGTGGTGGGGGCGCGACCGCACGGTCGCGCCCCCACCGTCAGTTCAGGAGCGGGAGCAGGTTGCCCCGTTGAGCGAGAAGCTGGTCGGCGACGAGTACGAGCCGCTCAGGCTCCCCTGGTAGCCGAAACTGGCAGTGCCCCCGGGTGCTATCGACCCGTTGTGGCCGACGTTCCGGGCGGTGACCGTCGAGCCGCTCTGGCTCACAGTGGCGTTCCAGGCGTTGGTGACCTGCTGACCGCCGGGCAGGCCGTAGGTCAGCGTCCACCCGTTGATCGCGCTGGACCCGGTGTTGGTGATCTGCACGTCGGCAGTGAAGCCGTTGTTCCACGAGTTCGCCGTGTACTTCACCGCGCAGCTCGCGCCACCGCTCGGCGGCGGGGTCGTCGGGTTGGTCGGCGGCTGGCCGCCACCGTTGACGTTTGCCGAGAACGAGGTCACCGCGAGGCCGACGCCGCCCTGCCACGGCTCGAAGCCGGCCTGGATGCTGGTCAGGTACCAGGAGTTGGTGATCGCGCCCCGGTTGCGGGTGTCGTTGATGAAGTCCAGCACGCTGAAGTTCAGGCTGGAGATCGCCGACGAGGCGACGTAGGAGATGACGTTGTTGGAGCCGTTGCTGCCCCGCCAGACCTCCCAGGTGCGGCCGGCCAGGTTCGTGGTGCCGACGACCGAGCCGATGGGCTGGATCGGGCCCTGCCGGTTGAGCCAGATCATGATCTCCATCTGGTTCACGCCGTCCCGCTTGGGCGACGGGTCCAGCCAGATGTCGTACGACGCGTTGTAGGTGGCGCCACTGACGTAGCGGTAGGAGATGCTGCTGGTGGCGCTGCTGATCTGGCTCACCTGGATCGGCAGGTTCGTGCCGGGGGAGCAGTTGGTGTAGTGACAACCGAAGAACACCGAGGGGTACGCGGTGGGCGCCCCGTTGGTGGGGCTGCTGCCGTTCAGGGTGGTGATCTCGAAGCCGTTGTTCGTGGCGTTGATGCACTGCTGGGCGGTGGTGCCCCAGCGGTTGTTCTGGACCACGTAGCGGCCCCCGATGACTGTCGAGCCGTACTGTTCGCAGATCTGGGTGTCGGCGGAGGCGCTGCCTCCGAGGGCTACTGCCACCAGCGAACTGGCGACCAGCAACCCGGCGGCGGCCAGGGCCCGAAGTTGACGTTTCATGACACTCCTCGACTCGGCGCGTGCCGGGCGCCGGATGTGGTGGGGCAGTGCGGGAGCGCTCCCACGCTCAACGACACATTTACATGTCTGAAACTGGTGCGCAACCGTCCGCGTCGAACTGGTGAATTGTGAGGATTGCCATGCCCCGCCGGACGGCTGGCCACTGACGGCCAGCCAAGCGGCGCGGCTCACCGACGAGCGGCGGGGTGCGGGCCGATTGGGCCTGGTGTGCGCCGATCGCTCCGAGTAGCGTGTTGCCTCCAACGCGTGCCGCTCCCCCTCCGGAGGCGTACACCACCATGGGTGGCTCCCCCCTGCGCATCCTCGTCGTCGGCGCGGGCATCGCCGGCCTGGCCGTAGCCCGGGCGCTGCGCCTGGCGGGCTTCCGGCCCGACGTCACCGACAAGCTGCCGCCGGGGGAGTCCACCGAGACCGGTCTCTACCTGCCCGGCAACGCCGCCCGCGCGCTACACCGGCTCGACCTGCACGACCCGGTCCGGCCGATCGGCCAGGTGATCCGCCGGCAGCGGTTCTTCGACGCCGCGGGCGCGCAACTCTGCGAGGTCGACCTCGACGCCCTCTGGGCCGGCGTCGGCGAGTGCCGGGCGCTACCCCGGGCCGACCTGCACCGGGTGCTGCTCAGCGGTGCCGGCGGCGCCGTCCGGCACGGCGCCGAGGTCCGCACCCTGGACCTGCTCCCGGGCGCTGTCGGCGTCACCTTCACCGACGGCACCACCAGCGAGTACGACCTGGTCATCGGCGCTGATGGGCCACGCTCCTCGGTCCGTGCGCTGGCGGCGCTCGGTGGGCCGCCGCGCCCGGTCGGGCAGGTGGTCTACCGGGCCGTCCTGCGCGACGGTCCGCCGGTCACCGAGTGGACCGCGCTGCTCGGCCAGCGCTCCGGGTTCCTGATGGTGCCGATCGGTGGCGGGCGGCTGCACCTCTACGCCGACGAGGCCGGCACCGAGGAACCCGCCGACCCGCTGGCCCGGCTGCGGGACCTCTTCGCCGACTACCGCGGCCCGGTCCCCGAGGTGCTGGCGGCCCTCGACGAGGTGCACGTCGGGATCACCGACGAGGTGGAGTTGGGTCGCTGGTACCGGGGGCGTGTCCTGCTGGTCGGCGACGCCGCGCACGCCACCGCGCCAACGCTGTCGCAGGGTGCGGCCATGGCCTTGGAGGACGCCGTGGTGCTGGCCGAGTCGCTGCGCGCCGCCAACAGCGTGGAGGCGGCCCTCGTGGCGTACGAAAGTCGTCGCCGTCCGCGTACCCGATGGGTGCGGGACCGGACCCGGGACCGCAACCGCACCAGGGACGTTCCGCCGGCGCTGCGCGACCCGCTGCTGCGCGGACGCGGCGACCGGATCTTCGGGGAGCACTACCGGCTCCTGCTCGGTCCGCTGTAGGCCCGTAGTAGATCGTGTCACGCCACCCCACGCGGCGCTGCGACCTGCCGGGGACTATCCTCCTTGCGGATGACGGCCCGCCGATAACCAGCGTGTGCCGAGCGGGACAACCGAGAACCGGAGGCCACTCGTGACCACCGTCGCACCCAAGCCGGTCGTGACCCGGCCCTGGCCGGTCCGGGAGCCGGTCAAGGGGTCGGCCATCGCGCGGCTGCTGCGAACCACGGACGCGAAGCAAATCGGGATCATGTACATGATCACCGCGTTCGTGTTCTTCATGATCGGTGGCGTGATGGCCCTGATCATGCGGGCTGAGCTGGCCCGACCAGGGCTGCAGTTCCTGTCGCCGGAGCAGTACAACCAGCTCTTCACGATGCACGGCACGATCATGTTGCTGTTCTTCGCGACGCCGATCGTGTTCGCGTTCGCGAACTACATAGTGCCGATCCAGATCGGCGCGCCCGACGTCTCCTTCCCACGACTGAACAGCTTCGCCTACTGGCTGTACCTGTTCGGCGGGACGATGGCGACCGCCGGATTCATCACCCCGGGTGGCGCCGCTGACTTCGGCTGGTTCGCGTATGCGCCGCTGAGCAGCGTCGAGCACTCGCCGGGCGTCGGCGCCAACATGTGGATCATGGGTCTGGCCATCTCCGGCCTGGGCACCATCCTCGGCGCCGTGAACATGATCACCACGGTGCTGACCCTGCGCGCGCCCGGCATGACCATGTTCCGGATGCCGATCTTCACGTGGAACATCCTGGTCACCAGCCTCCTGGTGATCCTGGTCTTCCCGCTGCTGGCCGCCGCGCTCTTCGCGCTCGCCGCGGACCGCATCCTCGGCGCGCACGTGTACGACCCGGCAACCGGTGGGCCGATGCTCTGGCAGCACCTGTTCTGGTTCTTCGGGCACCCCGAGGTCTACATCGTGGCGCTGCCGTTCTTCGGCATCATCAGCGAGGTCATCCCGGTCTTCTCCCGCAAGCCGATCTTCGGCTACAAGGGTCTGGTCGCCGCGACCGTCGCGATCGCCGCGCTCTCCATGAGCGTCTGGGCGCACCACATGTTCGCCACCGGCCAGGTGCTGTTGCCGTTCTTCAGCTTCCTGAGCTACCTGATCGCCGTGCCGACCGGTATGAAGTTCTTCAACTGGATCGGCACCATGTGGCGGGGCCAGATCAGCTTCGAGACGCCAATGCTCTGGGCGGTCGGCTTCCTGGTCACCTTCCTCTTCGGTGGTCTCACCGGTGTGCTGCTGGCCAGCCCGCCGATCGACTTCCACGTGTCGGACTCGTACTTCGTGGTGGCGCACTTCCACTACGTGCTCTTCGGCACCATCGTGTTCGCGGTCTTCGCGGGCATCTACTTCTGGTTCCCGAAGATGTTCGGCCGGATGCTCGACGAGCGCCTGGGCAAGGTGCACTTCTGGCTCACCATGATCGGCTTCCACACCACGTTCCTGGTACAGCACTGGCTCGGCAACGAGGGCATGCCCCGTCGGTACGCCGACTACCTGCCCAGCGACGGCTTCACCACGCTGAACACGATCTCCACGATCGGCGCGTTCATCACCGGTATCTCCACGCTGCCGTTCATCTACAACTGCTGGAAGTCGTACAAGACCGGCCCGGTGGTCGAGGTGAACGACCCCTGGGGTCACGGCAACTCGCTGGAGTGGGCGACCAGCAGCCCGCCGCCGCTGCGCAACTTCGACCGGATGCCGCGGATCCGCTCCGAGCGGCCGGCGTTCGACATGAAGTTCCCGGAGTTGGCGGCCGGTGGCCAGAGCCTGGCCGGCCCGCCGGAGGGTGGCGCCAAGCCGCTCACCAGCGAGTCGGACGGCGGGGCCAGCTACCGCGAGGACACCGCGAGCGACGTCGACAGGCACTGACGCTCAGGCTCAGCAGTACGACGGGCGCCGCAGCCGGGACACCGGGAGCGGCGCCCGTTCGCCATATCCGGCCAACGTCACTCCCGCGCCCCGTCGGCCCGTTCCTGGCCTGCTCCACTGTCCCTTCACCGGCGCGTCGCCTGGCTCCGAAGGGGCTGTGTGCCTGGAGAGCCTGATGTCTGTGAGTCATCCTGATGACTCACAGACATCAGGCTTTTCAGCATGCGCGGGGCCTGGCCGCCCGGCGGACACCCCCGACCGGCCGCTGCCGCGGTACGCCCGAGACTGGCCGGCCGAGGTTCTGCGACTCCGACTCCGACACTGAACGGATCGGGGCCGGGAGAGCTGTCGGAGCGGCGCACGGGGTCGACTGTCCGCCCGGCCCGACCGCCGGCCGGCGGGCCAGCAAACCGCCGTCGGTGGCGTGGGCGCAGCCGTCAGTGGGCGGCGGGGGTGAGGTCGGCCTCGACGGGTGGCGGGGTGGCCGCTTCGGCGTTGCGGCGGCGACGCAGCTCGATCGGGAGCACCACCAGTGTGACCAGCGCGCCGAGCGCACCGGTCACCACGAAGCCCCAGAGTGGCGCGCTGGCGTCGATCACCGCGCCGGCGAGCGGTGCGCCGATCGCGATACCGACGGTGACGGCGGAGCCGTGCAGACCCATCGCCTCACCACGTACCTCGGCGGGAACCAGGCGGCTGACGGCGTCCGAGCCGGCCGCGATGGTCGGCGCGCAGAGCGCGCCGGCGGGGATCAGCGCCAGGCACAGCAGCCACCAGTGCGCACCGCCCAGCCCCACCGGAATGGTGCACACCGCCAGCGCGGCGGTCAGTGCCAGCGGGGAGAACGAGCGGTGCACGGCCCCGTAGGCGAAACCGCCGGCCAGCGAGGCGACCGCCCAGATGGCCAGGACGGCGCCGGTCCACCCGACCTCGCCGCTGGCCCGCAGGACGGCGACCACCGCGACGTCGGTGCCGCCGAGCACCAGGGTCGCGGCGGCGCTGAGCGCCAGGACGGCGAGCAGGCGGGGGGTCATCCACTCCCGGCGCGGAACCCGGCGTTGTGGGCCGGTGGGCTCGGTGGCCTCCCGGATCGGTGGGTTGACCACCCACAGGGCGATCCCGGCGGCGACGATGCCGCCACCGACCAGGTACATGGTGGTCTGCGCGGAGATCGCGGTGACCAGGGCCACCGCCAACGCCGGGCCGATCATGAAGGACAGCTCCACCGACATGGAGTCCAGTGCGTAGGCCGGGCGGCGTTGGTCCTCGGGGACCAGCGCGGCGATCGACTGACGGACCACGGAGAAGATGGGCAGGGCCAGCGAGCCGGCCACGAAGGCGGCCGGCAGGAGCACCGGGTACGCCAGCGACGGGGCGGTGGACCAGAAGATCGCCTCGGCGATGGCGGTGAGCACCAGGACCGGGCGCAGTCCACGCCGGTCCACGAGTCGGCCGAGCAGCGGCCCGCCGATCGCCGCGCCCACTGTGACCGCCGCACCCACCAGGCCGGCCGCCCCGTAGCCCCGATCAAGATCGAGCACTACGTGGAAGGTCAGCGTCACCCCGGTCGCGGTGAGCGGGATGCGGGCGAGGACGGCAACCAGTAGCAGCGACCGCAGACCGGGCAGGGCGAGCGCCCGCCGGTAAGGCTTCATGTTCACGTGGGTCCGTACCTCCGGCGACATCTTCGACCGGCGGCGGTCCCTTGGCCAACCAATTAGCGCCTCATGCGGCAGTGATCACAGGCTGACCCTGCATGATCACCCCGGCGCCCTCCATCGCGCGCAGGGCCACGTCGGTGGTCGCCGGGGCGACGGCGGCGGTCAACTCCAGCAGCACTGTGGTGGCGAAACCCTCCCGGGCGGCATCCAGCGCGGTCGCCCGGACGCAGTGGTCAGTGGCGATGCCGACCACGTCGACCCGGTCCACGTCGCGCTGGCGCAGCCAGTCGGCCAGGCACTCGCCGTCGTCGGCATGCCCCTCGAAACCGGAGTACGCCGCAGCGTGCTCGCCCTTGTGGAAGATCGCCTCGACCCGGGCGGTGTCCAGTTCCGGGTGGAACTCCGAACCGCTTGTGCCGACCACGCAGTGCCGGGGCCAGGACTCCACGAAGTCCGGCGGATCGCCGAAGTGGGCACCCGGGTCGACGTGGTAGTCCTTGGTGGCGACCACGTGCGTCCACCGGTCCGGCTCGGCGGCGAGTAACCGGGAGATGCCCGCGGCCACCCCTGCGCCGCCGGCGACGGCCAGCGAGCCGCCCTCGCAGAAGTCGTTCTGCACGTCCACGATGATCAGCGCGTTGGCCATCAGGGGGTTTCCTCTCTCCGCACGGTCGGTGACGCTCGGGGGTGACTCAGCCAGCGGGCACGACGGTGACCGGCACTGCCGGATCGCCGGCCGAGAGCTTCAGCCCCTCCCACGGGATGGAGATCAGACACTCCCGCAGGTGCTCCCGTGACTGGTCGAGGGTGGGCAGCGGCACCGACTCGCCGGCGACCACGTACGACTGCTGGAGCAGGCGGTCGTTGGGCTGCCGGTCGGGAACGCCCTGCGGGACGATGACCTCCTCGGTGGCGGTGCCGGTCGGCTTGTGCCGGCGGACCGCGACCTTCCGGCCGCCGATGGTGGCCTTGTGCTCGGAGCGCTTCACCACCGGCCGTCCCTCGACCTCGACCAGTTTGTAGACCAGCCCGGCGGTCGGCGCCCCGGAGCCGGTGACCACGGCAGTGCCGGCGCCGTACATGTCCACAGGTTCGGCGGCCAGCGCGGCGATCGCGTACTCGTCCAGGTCACCCGAGACGATGATCTTGGTCTCGGTGGCGCCCAGCGAGTCGAGCAACTCCCGGGACTGCTGAGCGATCACCGCGAGGTCGCCGGAGTCGATCCGCACCGCCCGCAGGTCCGGCCCGGCCACCGCTATGGCGTTGCGGATGCCCTGGCTGATGTCGTACGTGTCGACCAACAGCGTGGTGTCCTTGCCCAGCGTGGCGACCTGCGAGGCGAACGCCGCCCGCTCGTCGTCGTGCAGCAGGGTGAACGCGTGCGCGGCAGTGCCCGCCGTCGGGATGCCGTAGCGCGCGCCGGCGGCGAGGTTGGACGTGAACCGGAACCCGGCCAGGTACGCGGACCGCGCCGCGGCCACCGCCGCCTCCTCGTGTGCCCGGCGCGACCCCATCTCGATCAGCGTCCGGCCCCGCGCCGCTGTCACCATCCGGGCCGCCGCGGCGGCCACCGCGCAATCGTGGTTGAGCACTGACAGCGCCAGCGTCTCCAGCACCACACATTCGGCGAAGCCGCCGGAGACGGTGAGGATCGGTGAACCGGGGAAGAACAGCTCACCCTCGGCGTACCCGTCGATGTCGCCGGTGAAGCGGTAGTCGGTGAGCCACGCCGCCGCCGTCTCGTCGACCACCCCGGTCCGCAGCAGGAACTCGACCTCGGTGCTGTCGAACCGGAAGTCGCGGATCAACTCGATCAGCCGGGCCGTTCCGGCGACCACGCCGTACCGGCGGCCGCTGGGCAGCCGGCGGCTGAACACCTCGAAGACACACCGGCGGTCGGCGGTGCCGTCCTTCAGTGCCGCGCTGACCATTGTCAGCTCGTAGTGGTCGGTCAGGAGCGCGGGGCGGTGGATGCTCACCGCCCCAGCCTAAGGTTCAGCTCGGGTCGCCGCCGTCGTGGCCCGGGATCGAGCGCAGCGCCGCCCACAGCTCGGCCCGGCCGGTGACGCCGAGCTTGGCGTAGATCCGCTGGAGGTGGTTCTCCACGGTGCGCGCCGAGAGGTAGAGCCGTTCGGCGATCGCCCGGCTGGGAGCGCCGTGCGCGGCGAGGCGCGCCACCTGCCACTCCCGCTCGGTGAGCACTGGCGCGCCGGCCTGGAGCGCCGGCGTCCGGATCAGGTCACAGCGCCCGAGCAACCCGGCGAGGCGCTCCCGGGCGTCGTTGGCGGCAGCCGAGTGCTGCCGGCGCAGCCGCTGGACGGCCTGGGAGGTGGCCTCGGCCGCGTACACGGTCAGCTCCAGCGCGGCATAGTCGTCGGCGACCGCGAGCAGGTCGGTGGCGGAGTCGGTCACCGCGGCGCGGGCGTGCCGGGCCAACAACGGCGGGAGCACCCCGTCGACCCGTTCGGAAAGCTCGGCGAGGCGCTGCGCGACGGTGCGCCGACCACCGTCGGAGCAGGTGGGGCCGACCGCCATGCCCGCCTGGTCGAGTCGGACGAGGTCGTGCAGGACGTGCACCTCGTGCCCGGCGAAACCGTCCGAGCGCAGCCGATCCACCAGGTCACCGAGGTGTTTGACAGCGCCCGGCAGGTCGCCCGAGGCGGCGAGCGACGCGCCCCGGGCCTGCTCCAACCACGGGTAGAGCACCGCCATGCCCGGCGCGTGGGTACGGTCGGCTTCGGCCATCGCCGCAACCGCCTGCGCGGCGTCACCGCGCAGCGCCGCCGCCTGGGCGCGTTCGGCCTGGGCCAGGCCGGCGTAGACCCGACTCGTGGCCAACACCGCGCAGGCGCCCAGCGAGGTCCTCATGGCCGCGTCGCTCTGCCCGCGCAGCCGGGCCGCGTATGCCTGGAGGATGGCCAGGTAGCCGGTGCCGAGGCGGAAGTCGCCGGCTCCGGCGAGGTCGGCGAACTCGTCGGCCACTATCGCGTCGATCCCGGAGAGGTCGCCGGTGAGCATGAGCCGGGTGCCTCGGGCCAGCTCCAGGGCCAACTGGAGGTACGGCATGTCGGTGCGCCAGCTCGCCGCTGCCGAGTGCACCTGGGCGATCGCCGTACCGCTGCGGGTCAGCTCGCCCTGCGCGGCCTGAACGTACGCGATGGTGGATCGGGCCAGCTCGCGGGCGGCGACGCCGGCCGCCGGCCGGTCCAGCACGCGTCGGCTGAGCTGCACCGCGGTGGCCGTGTCCAGTCGGTGCAGGCGCATGATCGCCTCGAAGGCGTGCACCCGGGACCGGTCTGCGGAGTCGCTGAGCTGCTCGACCCGGCTTGCGATCTCCTCCACCGTGGACTCCCGGCTCAGCCCCCAGTAGCTGACCATGCCGCGTACGGTCAGCCAGCGGCAGAGCCGCCGCTCGTCGCCGGGCTCGGGGGTGACCGCGTCGAGGACGTCGATCGCCTCGTCGGGCCGGTCGGCGAACATCAGGATGGTGGCCAGCAGCTCCGCCGCGTCGTAGCCGCCGTCGGCGTGCAGCGCGGCCCGCGCCAGGCGGGTCGCCAGCGGCACGTCGTAGCGGGTGAACGCCTGCACCGCGGCGTCCAGCAGCAGAGCCGGATCCTGTGCGGTGCCCGAGTCGAGTCGCCAGACGGCCACCCGCAGCAGGTCGTCGCGTCGGCGTTTGCCGACCTGCTCAAGCAGCTCGGCGAGGTGTGCCTGAAGTCGGCGGGTGCGGCTGACCGGGCAGCGACGGCGCATCACCTCGCCGTAGAGCGGGTGCGCCAGCCGGACGTTCGTGCGTCGGTCGTGCTGAATGACCGTGATCAGCCCGCGTTCCTCGGCGGTCTCCACGTCCGACTGTTCGGCGGCCTGCCTGAGGAGGTGCAGGCCCAGTGGTTCGCCGAACGCGACCAGCTCGACGACCGCGCGGACGCCGTCGGTGAGCTTGCCGACCCGGGTGTCGATGAGGTCGGTCAGGTTGGGCGCCAGTTCCAGTCGCCCGGTCCACTTCCAGATCCCGTACGTGCGCTTCAACTCGGCGCTGCCGTTGGCGGCGTGCACGAGCTCGCGCAGCAGCAGCGGGTTGCCGGCCGACAGCCGGCCGAGCCGGTCGGCGGAGCCGGCGTCGACCGGGCCGCCCAGGATCGCCGCCAGCAGGTCGGTGGTCTCCTCCTGCGGCATCGGGGTCAGCTCGACGTGCTCGACCAGGTCGTCGGTCCAGAGTGCGCGGATCGGCAGCGGGATCTGCTCGCCGTCGCGCAGGGTGCCGACCACTGTGGCGTTCTCGGCGCGGGCGACCAGATGCACAAGTGCGGCCGAGGGGGGATCGAGCAGGTGGGCATCGTCGATGGCGAGCACGATCCGCCGGCCGGCCGCCTGCTGTTGCAGCACGTTGAGTGCCCAGCGCAGGATGCCGGCGGGGGAGAGGCCCTGGGGCTGCTCGGCGGGGAGGACCTGGACCAGCCCACCGAACGGCAGCGCCGCGGTGGTGGCGCTGGCGGCGATGGACCAGATCGCGAACCGGTCGGTGGGCAACGCGCCCACTCCCTCGCGCAGCAGGCGACTCTTGCCGATGCCAGCGCTGCCGCTGAAGAAGAGCCCGCGGCCGGCCTCACCGGTCACCGCCTCCAGCAGGCGGTTGAGCTCACCCGTGCGGCCGACGAACTCCCATCGACTCATTCGCGCAGCATATCGACCGGAATCCGTCCGCGCCCGCACCGTCACCGTGCGAAGTTGAGTAATCGCACAATTACCGGTGAGTATTCGAGGTGTTCCGCCCGGTCGTCAGCTCGGTCGTAGTCTTCCGACATCCGGGTTGACGCACCGGAATTTTCGCGACCGGACCCACGGTCACCTGCAACGGGAGGCACCTGATGAAGCAGGGCCCTCTCCCCTCGGTCGAATCGCCGGACGACATGACCGGCCGCCCAACCGACCTACCCACCTGCGGCCCCCTCCCTACTCGGGTCGGCGTGTCCCGCGCCGCCCCGGACGAGCCGCTCGGCGTGGTCGCCGTCGGCCCGGCCGGTGCCGAGCGGCGCGCCGTGCTCGCCACACTGCTCGGGCTCGACCCGGTCATGCTCACAGTGCCGGCGGGCAGCTGGTTGGTGGTGCGCGACGCCAAGGTGCCCACCCGGGCGGCGTTCGTGCCCGGTTACCGCCAGCCGCACTCGTACGGCGCGGACCGGGACGCCGCCGGTCCGGCGTTGGCCCGCCCGCCCCGGCGTGTCGAGCTGAGCGTGCCCCAGCCGCTGCTGCGGCACTTCACCCTTGTCGACGTTCCGGACACCGCCACCCTCGGCGTGTCCGGCACCCGGGTGCTGCTCGAAGCGGCGGGCCGAGCCGGCGCGATGCTCTTCGTGATCGCCGCCGACCAGGCCTTCACCGCCGCCGAGTTGAACCTGCTCGCCGAAGTCGCCCCGACCTCGGTGGAGGTCGTCTTCGCGGTCACCCCCGGCGCGGCGGGGTGGGCTCCGCTGGCCGACGGCACGGCGACTACGGAGGGCGCGGGGGCGTCCGTCCCGCCGGTCGGAGGTGCGGAGACCGAGGTGGATGCGGTCGCGGTGACGGTGGAGGCGCATCGGGCGGCCCTCCTGGCCGCGGTGCCGGCGCTGGCCGGCGCGCGGTGGTTCCCGGTCGACGGCGCCGACACCGCCGCCGACCTGCGGCGGGCGCTGGTGGGTTGGGCGTCGCGTGAGGGGTTGCAGCGGGCCAGCGTCGACCCGCCGGTCCTGCCGGGCCAGCAGGGTCGCGTCGCCGTGGCCGCCGACCCGGGTGACTGGTCCGAGCGGCTCGACCGCCACGCCCGCTCGTGCGCTCAGCGGATCCGCCAGCACCTCGCCCTGGAGTTGGCGAACATCCACCTTCGGGCCGTTCAGGAGATCGTGTTCGGAGTCGGCTGCGCCGGCCTACCGGATCTCCTCGACCGGGAGATGGCGGCGTTGTCGTTGTTGGCCACCGCGCAGTGCGATCAGGCGGTGCGCGGCATCATGACCGACGTCGCGTCCCAGGTGCTCGGCGCGCCGCCGGCCGAAGGCGTGCGCCGCCGGATCGCCGCCGCGGTGCAGTACGGCCTGGCCGACCACCGGCCCGGCCACGAACTGGACAAGGTGCTGTTGATCACCAGCACGGCCGGCGTGGTCGAGCTGACCGGCCTGGAGGCGATCGACGCCGCCGCCAGCTATCCGGTCGCGTCCCGGGACGAGGTGCTCCCGCCCATCGCGGTGGCGCTCTCCGGCGGGTGCTGGCAGCAGTGGCGTACGCCCGGCAACAGCGACCACAGCGCGGCGCGGGCCTGGTCCCAGCGGGCGGTGCGCGAGGTCGAGTTGGGGTTGTCCAGGGAGATCTCCCGACGGTTCGAGGTGATCCGCCTCTCGCTGGGCGTGGTGCTCTCCGATGCAGTCGATCACGGCATTCTGCTCGCCTGACGGCGCGTCCACCGGTGGGTCCGGGTCCGGGCCGGACCCCACCTCCGATGGCGTCCGGGGCGGGTCGGGAGGGCCCGGGGTGGGTGATCCGCGCCGGGCCGGCGTTCCGGTTCCTCGGTTCCGGGAAACCGGTGGCACGATGGGGGGCATGGCGGCTCCGCAGGTTGCACCGGTCGAGACGCCGGACACTGACGAGGTGCCGGCGTCTGACCGGCAGTGGGTGACGATCGTGTGGGACGACCCGGTCAATCTGATGACGTACGTGACCTGGGTCTTTCAGAAGCTTTTCGGCTACAGCCGGGAGAGGGCCGAACAGCTGATGCTGGACGTGCACCACAAGGGCCGTGCCGTGGTCTCCACAGGTGCCCGCGAACGGATGGAGCACGACGCGTCGCAGTTGCACGCGTACGGGCTGTGGGCGACGGTGGACAGATCATGAGCATGTTCCATCGCCAGGCCGGTCACTACGTCGCCGTCTTCGCCGTCGACGAGGTGCGGGTGCTGCGCAAGGTCGCCTCCGAGGTGGTGGGTCTGCTCACCGATGGCTTCGACCACACCGACCCGGTGGTCGGTCGGCTCTTTCCGGCGGTCTACCCACAGGACGCTCCGGGCACCGCCGAGTTTCGTCGCTACACCGAGGGCGACCTGAAGACCGCGAAGATCGATCAGGCGGGGGCGATCCTGGCCGCGTTGCCGGACGACGCCGGTGGCGAGGTGCGGCTGGACGCCGAGGCCGCCGAGGCGTGGTTGCGGGCACTGAACGACGCCCGGCTCGCGATGGGCGTCCGCCTGGAGATCAAGGACGGCACGGATCTGGGCGAGGAGTTGGACGACGCGGTCGCTGAGGACCCGGGTTCCAGCCGGGTGTTCCAGCTTTCGGTCTACGCCTATCTCGGGTATCTACAGGAGTCGCTGCTCAACGCCTTGATCGACTAGGGGTGACCGGCACCACTTCGGCCCGTGCCCGGCAGGCGTTAGGCTGGTGCACGTGCTGAGCATCGACCGGTCGATCATTGACGCGATCGTCGCCCACGCGCGCCGGGATCACCCTGACGAGGCGTGCGGCGTGGTCGCCGGTCCCGTCGGCAGCGACACCCCGACCCGGCACATCCCGATGGACAATGCCGCGCGGTCGATGACCTTCTACGAGTTCGACTCGATGGAGCACCTGCGCGTGTGGCGGGAGATGGACGACCGGGACGAGGAGCCCGTCGTCATCTACCACTCACACACCGCCACCGAGGCGTACCCGTCGCGGACGGATGTCTCCTTCGCCGGTGAGCCGGGGGCGCACTACCTGCTCATCTCGACCCGTGAGCCCGACTCGGAGGAGATCCGGTCGTTCCGGATCGTCGACGGCGTGGTCACCGAGGAGCCGGTCCGTGTCGTGGAGGCCGGCGTCGACCCGCACGCCGTCCAGTCCTACATGTTCGGGCAGAGCCCGGCGACGGTCGATTACGAGTGTTCCGGCCGCTGACCTGTCAGCGCCGCAGCCATCTCGTCCCGTCACCGTAGGCACACCCGATCGAGGAGTTCCCCATCATGGCTATTGAAGTTCGCATCCCCACCATCCTGCGCAGCTACACCGGCGGCGCCAAGGTCGTCGACGGCACCGGCGACACGCTCGCCGATCTGCTCACCGACCTGGATTCCCGGCACGGCGGTCTGCGCGGCCGGCTGATCACCGACGCGGGCACGCTGCACCGTTTCGTCAACGTCTACGTGAACGACGAGGACGTCCGCTTCCTCGGCGCGCTCGACGCGAAGCTCTCCGACGGCGACAGCGTCACCATCCTGCCGGCGGTGGCCGGCGGCGCGTTCGGCTTCGCCGCCGCAGCGGCGATCAGCTCGCACAGCGCGGCGGCAGCGGCGATCACCTCGCGCAGCATCAGCTCGCAGAGTGCGACCGCCGCTGTGGCCCGCGACGCCGTCGCGGCTCGCTGAGGTCGGCCGCCATGGCGCGGTACGACAGTCTGCTCGACGCCTGCGGGGGTACGCCGCTGGTGGGCCTGCCCCGACTCTCCCCGACGGTGCCCGACGGGGCCCCTCCGGTGCGACTCTGGGCCAAGCTGGAGGACCGCAACCCCACCGGCAGCATCAAGGACCGCGCGGCGCTGTTCATGGTCCGGGCGGCGGAGGAGGCTGGCCGGCTCCGCACTGGTGACACCATCCTCGAGCCGACGAGTGGCAACACCGGCATCTCGTTGGCCATGGTGGCGAAGCTGCGCGGCTACCGGCTGGTCTGCGTGATGCCGGAGAACGTCTCCACCGAGCGGGTGCAGCTGCTCCGGATGTACGGGGCCGAGATCATCTTCTCGCCGGCGGCGGGTGGGTCCAACCAGGCGGTCGCCACGGCGAAGCAGATCGCCGTCGAGCACCCCGACTGGGTGATGCTCTACCAGTACGGCAACGAGGCGAACGCGCGGGCGCACTACGAGACGACCGGGCCGGAGCTGCTGCACGACCTGCCCAGCATCACGGACTTCGTGGCGGGGCTGGGCACCACCGGCACCCTGATGGGCACCGGGCGTTACCTGCGGGAAAAGGTCGAGGGCATTCAGATCGTGGCCGCCGAGCCGCGCTACGGCGAGTTGGTCTACGGCCTGCGCAACATCGACGAGGGGTACGTTCCGGAGCTCTACGACGCCTCGGTGCTCTCCCGGCGGTTCTCGGTCGGCACCCGGGACGCGGTGTTGCGCACCCGCCAGCTCGTTGAGGTGGAGGGCATCTTCGCCGGGTTCTCCACCGGTGCGATCCTGCACGCCGCGCTGGCGGTGGCGCACGAGGCGGTGCGCGACGGCCGGCGGGCCGACGTGGCCTTCGTGGTCTGCGACGGCGGGTGGAAGTACCTGTCCACCGGCGCGTACGGCGGCACACTCGCCGATGCCGAGGACGCCCTGGAGGGGCAGCTCTGGGCCTGACCGATCTGGTCTGCCGACTACGGGCCGTCGACATTCGTCGACGGCCCGTACGCATCCCGACGTACCGCGAGCGGGTGTCACGTTCGTGACAACTTCCGTTGGATGATTCTTGCTGCCGGGTGCGCCAGCGTAGGCTGCGCAGCGTGGCGTACGCGTCGGTAGAGATCATGGCCGGGACCATCGCCGGCACGGGTGCTACTGATAGTGACAGCGAGACCACTCGATGCGACTGACCGTTCTGGGAAGCGCCGGCAGTTTCCCTGGCCCCGAGTCGCCCTGCTCCGCCTACCTCGTCGAGGCCGACGGCTTCCGGCTCCTCGTCGACTTCGGCTCGGGGTCGCTGTCCAGCCTCCAGCGGTACGCGGGTCTGCACGCCCCGGACGCCATCCTCCTGACCCACCTGCACTGTGACCACATGTTCGACGCCGTGCTGTACGTGGTGGTGCGCCGGTACGCCCCGGACGGCCCCTACCCGGCGTTGCCGGTGTACGCGCCCGCCGGCGCGCCGGACCGACTCAGCGCCGCGTACGGCGACGACGGCTCGGTGGAGGACGTGTACCAGTTCTACGCGCTCCAGCCGGGCACCTTCCCGATCGGCCCGTTCGCCGTCACGGTCGACCGGGTCAACCACCCCGTCGAGACGTACGGTGTGCGGCTGGAGCACGACGGCCGTTCGCTGTGCTACTCGTCGGACACCGCGCCCTGCGAGGCGCTGCTGCGGCTGGCCCAGAACGCCGACGTGTTCCTCTGCGAGGCCAGTTACCTCGACGGCATGGACAATCCGCCGGATCTGCACCTGACCGGCCGGGAGGCCGGCGAGGCGGCGACCAAGGCCGCTGTGGGTCGGCTGCTGCTCACCCACCTGGTGCCGGCCTGGGGCAGCGAGGCGCACACGTTGGAGTCGGCCGCTGCCGCGTACACCGGGCCGCTCGAGGTGGTCCGGCCCGGCGCCAGCTACGACGTCTGACGCAGCACGCCCGGTTCGCGAGGCCGGGCCGCGGTCGCCGTTGTTCCTCGGGGTGTACGGCGCGGGCGTTCCCCGGGGCACCGCGAGTGAGGTGGATCGTCGCACCGCATAGGGTGCAGGCATGGTGCGACCTGACGGGCGAGGGCCCTCTCAACTTCGACCGGTGACCCTGACCCGAGGCTGGAGCACCCATCCGGAGGGCTCGGTGCTCGTCGAGTTCGGCGGCACCCGGGTGCTCTGCACGGCGAGCGTCACCGAGGGGGTGCCCCGCTGGCGCAAGGGTTCCGGGCTCGGTTGGGTGACCGCCGAGTACGCGATGCTGCCCCGGGCCACCAACACCCGCTCCGACCGGGAGAGCGTCAAGGGTCGGGTCGGTGGTCGTACCCACGAGATCTCCCGGTTGATCGGCCGTAGTCTGCGGGCCAGCATCGACCTCAAGGCGCTCGGCGAGAACTCGATAGTGCTCGACTGCGACGTGCTCCAGGCCGACGGCGGCACCCGCACGGCAGCGATCACCGGCGCGTACGTCGCCTTGCACGACGCGGTGGGCTGGCTTGCCGCCCGCAAGTCCTTGGCCGGCAAGCCGGACAAGGTGATGCACCGTTCGGTGGCCGCGGTCAGCGTGGGGATCATCGCCGGGGAGGCCCGGCTCGACCTCTGCTACGAGGAGGACGTCGCCGCCGAGGTGGACATGAACGTGGTCTGCACAGGTGCCGGCGACTTCGTCGAGGTGCAGGGCACCGGCGAGGCGGGCGTGTTCGCCCGCGACCAGCTCGACGCCCTGCTCGACCTGGCCGTCGCCGGCTGCTCCGAGTTGGCCGAAGCCCAGCGGAAGGCACTCGCATGAACAAGGTCCTGCTCGCCACCCGTAACCGTAAGAAGCTGATCGAGCTTCAGCGGATCCTGGACGGCGCGCTCGGCGCGCACCGGATCGCCCTGCTCGGGCTGGACGACATCGAGCAGTACGCGGAGCTGCCGGAGACCGGCCTGACCTTCGGCGAGAACGCGCTGATCAAGGCGCGGGAGGGTTGCCGGCAGAGCGGCCTGCCGACCATCGCCGACGACTCCGGGCTCGCTGTGGACGCGCTCAACGGGATGCCGGGGGTGTTCAGCGCCCGCTGGTCCGGCCAGCACGGCAACGACCAGGCCAACCTTCAGCTGGTGCTGGACCAGATCGGCGACGTGCCCGACGAGCAGCGGGCGGCCTCGTTCGTCTGCACCGTCGCTTTGGTGCTGCCGGGCGGCAAGGAGCATCTCGTCGACGGGCGGCAGTCCGGGCGGGTGCTGCGCGCGCCGCGCGGTGACGGTGGGTTCGGCTACGACCCGATCTTCCTGGGCGACGGACAGGACCGGACCAACGCGGAGCTGACCCCGGCGGAGAAGGACGCCATCAGTCACCGGGGCAAGGCGCTGCGCGAGCTGGCCAAGCTGATCGCCAAGGTGTTGCCGCCCGCCGCCTGAGCACCCCGACACGTCTCACCAGCGCTTCGTCACGAGGTCGCCGCCCAACTCGTCGACCGGGACGCGGTCCTCAGTGGCCAGCACGGTGAGCATCCGTTCGGCTTCGCCGATGGTGGCGATCCGCCCGGTCGAGGTGGACCGCAGCGTGTCCAGCTCTTCCAGCCACAGCCCGTCGCGCTCCCAGGCAACCTGCACACAGCCGCCGGAGCGGCCGAAGGCGGTCAGGAAGTCAGTGCTCAGCGGCCGCATCGCGCGCAGCAGGAGGCGCGCCTCGGCCGCGTCCAGCGGCACGTCCTTCTGGACGCTGCCGCGGTACTGGTAGGTCGCCTCGAGGAAGTCGGGCGGGGCCGGCAGGGCGGCCGCCGGGAGCGACCCGTCGGTCAACCGGCGGATCAGATCCATGCCGTCGTACCGGCCGACGGTCAGCTCCCGCCCGCCCTGCTCGGGGTACGTGCCCACCAAGGTGTCCCCCTCCCGCCGAACGACGACAGCGGCGTCCTCATGAGCAACCCGGATCCGTACGCCGGCAGGCAACCAGGGCAGGTGCAGGCCCGCGAGCCGGGCGGCCGACGACAGACCCTCGGTCGGGGCGTCCAACCCCGTCCACTGGTCCAGCAGCGCCACGTCGATGTCGATGTCGTCGTCGACGGTGGCCGGCAGCGCGGCCAGCCGACCGATCCGGCGTCGCTGCCAGGTCAGCGAGACCCTGATCCGGGTGCCGGTGTGGCCGTCCCAGTCCACCGTCAACCCTTCGGCGCGCAACGCGACCGCGATCTCCTCCCCGACGTCCACAGTTGCGGGCTGCCCGAAGAGGCCCCACGTCAGGTAGACGCCGGAGCCGTCGACGCCGCGCTCGGCGTCCTGCTGGTGATAGAACGCGTACCCCCGTGCCGTGCGTCCGCGCGGCACCTCGTCGCCGATCTCGGCGACGCCGCAGTTCTGGCAGCAGGCGAAGTTTTCCCGGGCCACCAGCCCAGTTGCCGAGAGCGTCCGGAACGCCGCAGTGAGCCGGTCGCTGTCGGTGACCTCCGGCCACTGCGCCTGGGCGGCCAGGTGCGCGCTCAACTCCTCGGTCACCACCGGCCAGGCGTGGGCCTCGACCTCCGCCGGGTTCGCCTCGCCGTGCAGGTACTCAATCGTTGCGGCGACGATCGCGGCGGCCGGCAACTCGGCCAGCGCCACCTGACGGCGGACGAAGTCCTCGATCTGCTCGCTGAGCCCCTGCTCCTCGTTCTCCACGGCGGCGAACGCTAGCAGCAGCAGCCGACAGTTCGGCCGGGGTGTGCCAGGTGCTGTCGCCCGCCGCCTGACCCGCGGCGGACGACAGCGACCCGCTGGAGATCAGCCCAGCGGGCCGACCTCCCGTTCGATGGCGGCGCGCAACTCCGGCCCGGCGACGACGGCACGGGCCGCCTCCATCACCGGGGCGAGGAACACGTCCGGTCCGGGCTCGCCGGCTGCCGCACCGAGCGCGGCGACGGCCGCCCTGCCGGCCGGGGACGGCTCCAGCGGGGCGCGCAGCTGAAGGCCGCGTACGCCGGCCAGCAGCTCCACAGCGAGCAGGCTGGTCAGGTTGTCCAGGACGGTACGCAACTTCTTGGCCGCCGCCCAGCCCATCGAGACGTGGTCCTCCTGCATTCCGCTGGTGGGAAGCGAGTCCACCGACGCGGGGGCGGCCAGCCGACGGTTCTCGGCGACGATGCCGGCCGCCGTGTACTGGGCGATCATCAGCCCGGAGTTGACGCCGGCGTCGGGGGAGAGGAACGCCGGCAACTCCCGGGAGCGGGTGACGTCGAGCAGCCGGTCGACGCGCCGCTCGGCGATCGCGCCCACCTCGGCGGCGGCGATGGCGAGGAAGTCCGCGGCGAAGCCGAGCGGTGCGCCGTGGAAGTTGCCTGTCGACTCGACCCGGCCATCCGGCAGCACCACCGGGTTGTCCACAACGGACACCAGCTCCCGGCCAGCGACGGTGCGGACGAAGTCCAGGGTGTCGCGGGCCGCGCCGGCCACCTGCGGCGCGCAGCGCATCGAGTACGCGTCCTGCACGGCGTGCGCCAGGTCGTCGCGGTGCGAGTCCATCACCCGGGAGTCCTGCAACAGGCGGTGGATGTTCGCCGCCGACGCCGCCTGACCGGGGTGTGGCCGGATCGCGTGCAACTCGGGCAGGAACGGCCGCTCCGAGCCGAGCATCGCCTCGATGGCCAGCGCCGCCGTCACGTCGGCCATGGCGAACAGGTGCGCCGCGTCGTGGATGGCCAGCAACAGCATGCCGAGCATGCCGTCGGTGCCGTTGATCAGCGCCAGCCCCTCCTTGGCGGCCAGCTCGATCGGCTTGAGCCCGGCGGCGGTCAACGCGTCTGCCGCGTCCTGCCGCTCACCGGCCGGGCCGAGCACCCAGCCCTCGCCGAGCAGCACCAGCGCGCAGTGTGCCAGCGGCGCCAGGTCACCGGAGGCGCCCAGCGAGCCGTGCTCCGGCACCCACGGGGTGATGTCGTGGTTGAGCAGGTCGACAAGGGCTTCCGCGACCAGCGGCCGGACCCCGGATCGGCCCAGGGCGAGGGACCGGACCCGCAGCAGCATCATGGCCCGGACCACCTCGCGCGGCATCGGGGCGCCCACCCCGGCGGCGTGCGAGCGGATCAGCGCGTGTTGCAGCTCGGCCCGCCGCTCCGGTGCGATGAAGGTGTTGGCCAACGCGCCGAACCCGGTGGAGACCCCGTAGACGGGACGGCCCGACGACTCGATGCCGTCCACGATGGCCCGGCTGGTCGCCATCGCGTCGATGGTGGCCGGGGCGAGGACGACAGTGGCGGTGCCGCGGGCCACCGCGAACACGTCGTCGGCGGTGATCCCGGTGGGCTGGATGGTCACGTGCGTCATTGCGGTGCTCCGTTGCGTATTACCTGGCGGATCAGGGGGACACCGGGCCGGTAGGCCAGGTGCAGGTGTGACGGCGCGTCGAGGACGACGAGGTCGGCCCGCGCGCCGGGGGTGAGGACACCGATGTCGTCGCGGCGCAGCGCCCGCGCGCCACCGGCGGTGGCGGCCCAGACCGCCTCCGCCGGGGTCATCCGCATCTCGCGGACCGCGAGGGCCACGCAGAACGGCATCGACGAGGTGTACGACGAGCCGGGGTTGCAGTCGGTCGCCAGCGCCACGGTGACACCGGCGTCGAGCAGGCGGCGGGCGTCCGGGTAGGGCGAGCGGGTGGAGAACTCGGCGCCGGGCAGCAGTGTCGCGACGGTGCGGGTGCCCGACCCGTCGCTGTGGGCCGTGTCGGCCAGCGCTGCCACGTCGGCATCGCTCAGGTGGGTGCAGTGGTCGACGCTTGCCGCGTCCAGCTCCACGCCCAGCTGCACCCCGGGGCCGGGGCCGAGCTGGTTGGCGTGCAGCCGTACGCCCAGCCCGGCGGCCTGACCACAGGCCAGGATGGCGCGGGCGTGGTCCACGTCGAAGGCGCCCCGCTCGCAGAACACGTCGATCCACTTCGCGTACGGGGCGGCGGCGGCCAGCATCGGCCCGCAGACCAACCCCACGTAGTCGTCGGGGCGGTCGGCGTACTCGGCGGGCACCACGTGCGCGCCCAGGAAGGTGGTCTCGGTGCTGGTCTCGGCGGCGATCCGCAGGGAGCGGGCCTCGTCGGCGACGGTCAGGCCGTACCCACTCTTGATCTCCATGGTCGTGGTGCCCTGGCGCAGCGCCTCCCCGCGCAGCCGGCGCACTGTGGCCCGCAACTCCTCGTCGGTGGCGGCCCGGGTGGCACCGACGGTGGTCCGGATGCCGCCGCCGGTGTAGGGCTGACCTGCCATCCGGGCGGCGAACTCGGCGGCCCGATCCCCGGCGAAGACCAGGTGGGCGTGGCTGTCCACGAAACCGGGCAGCACGGCGGCACCACCGGCGTCGACGTGATGGTCGGCGGCGGGCGCGTACGCGGACGGCCCGACCCAGGCCACCCGGCCCTCCTCGATGAGCACCGCGGCGTTGCGGCGGATGCCGAGCGGGCCTTCGCCGGCGCCGTTGGTGACCAGCTCACCGATGTTGTCGACAAGCAGGCTGCCACTCATGCGGGTGTCACCGCCTCGATCGCGGACGACAGTTCGGTCGGCACGTCAACTGTCAGGTGCCGGCCCTCGGCCACCACCACCCGGCCGTCCACCACCACCTGCTCGACGTCCGCGGCGCCGGCGGCGAAGAAGGCGCCCACCGGCGGCACCCCAGCGGTGCGGGCGCTGTCCAGGCGTACCGTCACCAGGTCGGCGCGGGCGCCCACCGCGATCCTTCCGGCGTCTGCCCAGCCCAGCGCGGTGTGCCCGGCGACGCTGGCCGCGTTCAGCAGGTCCAGCGGCGCGAAGTGGCCGCGCCGGCGGGTACGCAGCCGCTCGTCCAGCTCGACCGCCCGAGCCTCCTCGAACAGGTCGATCACGGCGTGGCTGTCGCTGCCGAGGCTCAACCGGATGCCCGCGTCGGCCATCAGCCGGGCCGGGCCGATGCCGTCGGCGAGGTCCCGCTCGGTGGTCGGGCAGAGGCACACAGCGGTCCGGCTGTCGGCGAGCACTGACAGGTCCGCGCTGGTGGGGTGGGTGGCGTGGACGGCGGTGGTGTGCGGCCCGAGCACGCCGTGCTCGGCGAGCAGGGCGGTGGGCGAGCGCCCGTGCACGGCCCGGCACTCGTCGTTCTCGGTGGGCTGCTCGGAGAGGTGCACGTGCAGCGGCGCCTGCCGCTCCCGGGCCCAGTCGGCGACAGTGTGCAACTGATCGGCCGGGACGGCCCGCACCGAGTGCACGGCAGCGCCGACCCGGACGTGCGGGTCCGTCGGTTGGAACGCCGCGGCCCGCTCGGCCCAGCGGGCGGCGTCGCCGTCGCCGAAGCGACGCTGCGGGCCGGCGAGGGGCCGACCGTCCACGCTGGAGGTCAGGTAGCAGGTGTCCAACACAGTGAGTCGGATCCCGGCGTGCGCGGCCGCCTCGACCAGTGCCGCGCCCATCGCGTTCGGGTCGTCGTAGGCCCCGCCGTCCGGTCTGTGGTGCAGGTAGTGGAACTCGCCCACGCAGGTGATGCCGGCGAGCGCCATCTCGGCGTAGACGGCCCGGGCCAGCGCGAGGTAGGTCTCCGGGTCCAGCCGGTCCGCGACGGCGTACATCTGGTCCCGCCAGGTCCAGAAGTCACCCCGCCCACCGTGGGTACGCCCGCGCAGCGCCCTGTGGAAGGCGTGCGAGTGCCCGTTCGCGAGGCCGGGGACTGTGAGGCCGGGCAGCGGCACCGCGTCGGGGTACACCTCGACCCCGGCCGGTGGCCTGCTGCCCGGGGTCAGCGGCGTCACCGCCGTGATCCGGCCGTCCTCGACCTCGATGAGCACGTCGGGCGTGGGCTCGGCGTGCTCGGGCAGCCAGGCGTATTCGGCGAGCCAGCGGGCGGTGGTCATACTCCTCGCCTCCTGTGGAGCTGAATCGTCTGCGACATCAGCGGCCGGGGTGAGATCAGCGGCCGGGGTGACGCCGGCGGCCGGGGTGATGCCGACAGTTGGGGCGCTTCGGCTGATTCGTCTACGACATCAGCTCCAAAGGACGAGAACAGGAGATGCGGCACCTCGCCACGCCGGAGACTCCGCACCCACCGACGCCGCAGCTCCGTGCCGTCCGAGGAGAGGCTCGCCACGTCGTTCACCGGCATGTCAGCTCCTCCAGCACCCGGGCCAGCGCCCGTACCCCGGCCGCGCAGTCGTCGTCGGTGGCGGCCTCGGCGGGGGAGTGCGAGACGCCGGTCGGGTTGCGCACGAAGAGCATCGCGGTGGGCAGGTACGCGGCGAGCACCCCGGCGTCGTGCCCCGCGCCGGTGGGCAGCACCGGTGCGTCGAGCAGTGTGGCCAGGCGGTTGGCCAGCCCGCCGTCGAAGGCGACCACCGGGGTGGCCGACTCCTCGGTGACCGTCACCGTCGTACCGTCGCGGCGGGCCCGCTCGGCGAGCTTGCCGCGTACCGCGTCGACAAGCCCGGTCAGTGTCTCCGGGTCGGCAGCTCGGGCGTCCAGCCAGCCGGTCACCTTCGACGGGATCGCGTTTGTGGCGTTGGGCTCGACGGCGACCCGGCCCACAGTGGCGTGCGCGCCGCGCAGCCGGGCCTCCTTGTTGGCCGCCAGCACCGTGAAGGCGTAGGTCAGCATCGGGTCGCGGCGGTCGGCCATCCGGGTGGTGCCCGCGTGGTTGCCCTCGCCGACGACGTCGAAGCGCCACCGGCCGTGCGGCCAGATCGCGCTGGCCACCGCGACCGGTGCGGACGTGTCGACGAGCGCGCGGCCCTGTTCGACGTGCAACTCCACGAAGGCGCCGAACCGGCCCAGCAACTCCGGGCGGGCGCCCGCCGGCCGGTCACCCAGCGCCTCGGCGAAGCTCACTCCGGCCGCGTCGCGCAGGCCGGCCGCGCGTTCGGCCGACAGCGCCCCGGTGAGCAGCCGCGACCCCAGACACGGTACGCCGAAGCGCGCCCCCTCCTCCTCGACGAAGGCACCCAGCACCAGCGGCCGCCCAGGGGTGACGCCCGCGGCGCGCAGCTCGTCCACGGCGAGGAACGCGCTCACGATGCCGAGCGGCCCGTCGTACGCCCCGCCGTGTGGCACCGAGTCGAAGTGGCTGCCGGTGAGCACCGCGTCGGACGCTTCCGGGTCACCCCAGTGGGCGAAGAGGTTGCCGTTGCCGTCCTCGGTGACCGGCATGGCACGGCGCTCGGCCTGCGTCCGGAACCAGGCGCGCAGCTCCCGCTCCGGCTCGGTCAACGCGTACCGCAGATAGCCGCCGCTGTCGGCGTCCCGCCCGACCGGCGCGATCTCGTCCCACAGCGCCCGGAACCGGGCGGAAAGGTCGTCCGTCACGCGGGTCCCTCCGTCATGGGGACCCGGACCCCGGTGCGGTCGGCGACCTCGCGGGCGCTCTCGTAGCCGGCGTCGACGTGCCTGATGACGCCCATCGCCGGGTCGTTGGTGAGCACCCGCTCGATCTTCTGCCCGGCGAGGGCGGTGCCGTCGGCCACGCACACCTGCCCGGCGTGGATCGACCGGCCGATGCCCACCCCGCCGCCGTGGTGGATGGACACCCAGGAAGCCCCGCTGGCCGTGTTGACCAGGGCGTTGAGCAGCGGCCAGTCGGCGATGGCGTCGGAGCCGTCGGCCATCCCCTCGGTTTCCCGGTACGGGCTCGCGACGCTGCCGGTGTCCAGGTGGTCCCGGCCGATCACCACCGGGGCGGAGAGCTCGCCGGAGGCGACCATGTCGTTGAACCGCACACCCGCCCGGTCCCGTTCGCCCTGACCGAGCCAGCAGATCCGGGCCGGCAGGCCCTGGAAGGCGACCCGCTCACCGGCCAGCTTGATCCAACGGGCCAGCGACTCGTTCTCCGGGAACAGGTCGAGGATGGCCCGGTCGGTGGCCGCGATGTCGGCCGGGTCGCCGGAGAGCGCCGCCCACCGGAACGGCCCCCTGCCCTCACAGAACAGCGGCCGGATGTACGCGGGCACGAAGCCCGGGAAGTCGAAGGCGCGCTGATAGCCGCCGAGCTGCGCCTCACCCCGGATCGAGTTGCCGTAGTCGAACACCTCGGCGCCGGCGTCGAGGAAGCCGACCATCGCCTCGACGTGCGTCGCCATCGACGCGCGAGCCCGGTCGGTGAACTCGGCCGGCTTCGCGGCGGCGTAGTCCCGGGCCTCGGCCAGCTCCACCCCCACCGGCAGGTAGGCCAGTGGGTCGTGCGCGCTGGTCTGGTCGGTCACGATGTCGATCTCGACGCCCCGGTTCAGCAACTCCGGGAAGACCTCGGCGGCGTTGCCGACCACGCCCACGCTCAGGGCCCGGCGCTCCCGCTTCGCGGCGCGGACCCGGGCGATCGCGTCGTCCAGGGAGTCGGCGACCTCATCCAGGTAGCGGTCGTGCACCCGACGGTCGAGCCGGGTGCGGTCCACGTCCACGATCAGGCAGACGCCGCCGTTCATGGTGACAGCGAGTGGCTGCGCGCCGCCCATGCCGCCGCAGCCGGCGGTCAGCGTCAGCGTGCCGGCGAGGGTGCTGTCGAACCGTTTGGCGGCCACCGCCGCGAACGTCTCGTAGGTGCCCTGGAGGATGCCCTGGGTGCCGATGTAGATCCACGAACCGGCCGTCATCTGCCCGTACATGGTCAGGCCGAGCTGTTCGAGGCGGCGGAACTCCGGCCAGGTCGCCCAGTCGCCGACCAGGTTCGAGTTGGCCAGCAGGACCCTGGGCGCCCACTCGTGGGTGCGCATCACCCCGACCGGGCGGCCCGACTGCACCAGCATCGTCTCGTCCTCGCGCAGGTCGGTCAGCGTGCGGACCAACGCGTGGTACGACGGCCAGTCCCGCGCCGCCTTGCCGGTGCCGCCGTAGACCACCAGGTCGTCGGGGCGTTCGGCCACCTCGGGGTCGAGGTTGTTCATCAACATCCGCAGGGCGCCCTCCTGCTGCCACCCACGGGTGGTGAGCTGGCTGCCCCGTGCGGCACGAATGGGCTGGGTCATCTCTGGTTCTCCTCCGGTCAACCGAGGAACAACTGTCGGCGGGCCGCGGAGGCTTCGAACGCCTCCAGTCGGCGCTGGGTGTCGGCCGGGGTGGCGTCGCAGATCGCCTGCAACAGCACCATGGCCAGGGTCATCGGGGCGGTGTGCAGGTCGAAGACGAGTTGCGCGCCGACCGCGGCGGCGAGCACCACGTCGGCGTGCTCGGTGGCCGGGCTGACCGGGGAGTCGGTGATCGCCACCACTGTCAACCCGGCGTGGCGGGCGTCGCGCAGCGCGTCCAGGGTTTCCCGGGGGTAGCGGGGCAGCACGAAGGCCAGGACGGCGGACGCCCCTGCCTCGGCAGCCTGCTCCAGGCGGTCGGTGAGCAGACTGCCGCCGTCGTCGAGGACCCGTACGTCCGGGTGCACCTTCGCCGCGAAGTAGGCGAAGTACGCGGCCAGCGGCGCGGCGGCGCGTAGGCCGAGCACCGGCAGTGGGCGACTCTCGGCGAGCAGCCGTCCGGTCTCCGCGATCCGGTCCCGGTCGGCGAGCTGACCGGCCAGCCGTTCCAGGTTGCCCATCTCCGCGCGTACCGCCTGCTGGAGTTCGTTGCCGGCGTCCGTCGATCCGCCCGGGGTCGAGCCGGTGAGGTCCCGCAGGCGGCGGCGAAGCGCCGGGTAGCCGTCGTGGCCAAGCGCGACGGCGAACCGGGTGACCGACGGCTGACTCACGCCGGCCAGCTCGGCGACCTCGGCGGCGGACAGGTACGCCACGCCGGGGGCGTGCTGCACCAGACAGTGCGCGATTCGGCGCTGGGTGGGGGTGAGCCGCACCCCCTGGAACAGGTCGAGCACCCGGTCAGCGGGTGCCGCGACAGCTCCTTCATTCATGAGCTGACTCTATGCATAGAAACTTTCATAGACAACCACCTCGGGTCACCCCCGCCCCCCGTTCAGCCGCCGCGACTCGTAACATGCGGGCGTGCAGCGCGAGCAGGATTCGCGTCGTCGAAAAGGAGCGCCGTGGTCGCAGTCGAGGACGCCCCGCCCATTCGCGCCTCTCGTCCGGCCCCTCCTCGACGCCACCGGGCAGCGGTCGGGGAGACGGTGCCGGTCATCGCTCTTCTCGGGGCCTTCCTCGTCGTCAACGACATCCGGTCGTGGCTGACAGCCCAGTACTGGGGCGACGAGGCGTGGGTCGCGCTCTCGGTCCGTTTCCCCCTCGCCGATCTGCCGGTGACGACCTCATCGAGCCCGATCGGGTGGAGTTTCCTGCTCCGACTGGTCCCGGACATCGACCACCTCCGGGTCGTACCCCTGGGTTTCCAACTGCTGACCGTCGTCGCGGCCTACCTTCTGGGCCGCTCGCTGGCGTCCGAACGCGCTCGGGGCATCCTCATCGGCGTCGTCACCGGGCTCGCCGTCCTGCTCCTGCCGGTCCAGCAGACCCGCCACGACCTGAAGCAGTACACAGCGGACGCCGCCGTGGCGGTCTGCCTGCTCGCCCTGGCCACCTGGACGGAACGCTCCTGGTCTCGGCGGCGACTCGCTGTGGTGGTGGCCGCGGTGGGCCTGGGCATGCTGCTGAGTCACACGACCGCCATCGTCGCGGTCTGCGTCCTCGGAGGGCTGCTGCTCTCCGTCGTCGTGCGCCGGGAATGGACGAGGACGATCGAGGCGACAGTCGCCGGCCTGGTCGCCGGCGCGCTCGTCGCCGCCGTCTACTTCGGAGTGTCCGCCCGGGGCAACAGCGATGCCATGCGGGACTACTGGGACGACTTCCTGCCGAGCGTCTCCGAACTGCCCGCACACCTCGTGCGGCAGACCAAGGCGCTGTCGCCGATGCTCGGCGCACCAGTGTCGATCCTCGCCATCCTCCTCGTGCTCGGCGTCCTCACGCTGTTCCGACGCGGACACGCCGCCCCGGCGATCGCCGTCCTCCTGCTGCCGGTGGCGGCCATCGGGCTGGGCGTCGCGGGGATCTACCCGCTGCTCGACCCGCGCACGTCCCATTTCCTGATCGTGGTGGCGGGCCTGGTGGCCGGCATCGGCATCGTCGGTCTGGCCGACCTGACCGTCGTCCTGGCCCGCCGCGGGCTGCCCCGGCTACCACCGGGCGTGGTGGCCGCCGTCACCTGCGCCGTCCTGCTCGCCAGCTTCGCCGCCGTCAACCACCGCTGGTACCGCACGGACGGCAACGAACCCGGGGTCTGGCGGGCGCACCAGGCCATCACCGACATCGGAACGTCGACACGGTACGTCGCGGCGCACAAGGGGCCACACGACCTCGTCGTGGTCAGTGGGCCCGCCTGGTTCGGGTTCACGCTCTACTCCGACCAGGATCCGCTGAAGCTGGTCGCGCCGGTCAGCGGCACCGTCGGTTGGACCCTCACCATGCCCACCCGCGCCGACGTGATCCTCCCGAAAGCCGCCGATGCGCCGTCCATCAAGGACGCCCTCGACGAGGTTCTGGCCCGGGCCGCGAAACAGCCGCCCGGCACCCGGGTCTGGCTGGTCCGCACGTACACCCACCCGAGTGAGCCCGTCTGGCAGGCGGCGCTCGCCGACTATCGCGTGCAACGCGTCACGTCCGGACCGGAGCCAGTGGTCGTGATCAGCAAAAGGTGACGGCGGGACGAGCTGACGGGTGACCGCCGGGCGACTGACTGTGGCACCGGTCGGTACCATGCGCCTGGCGGTCGAGCGGAGGAGTTGGCATGCAGCCGGAAGGCCCCTACAGGTTCACCCACTTGCTGGGCGGTTCACCAGTGGGCAAGGCCTGGGCCGCCATCGACGAGCAGGGCCGGTTCGTGAGCGTGGCCGTGCTGGACGCGACGGTTGCCGCCGCCCCCGGTTGGCGGGAGGCGTTCGCCGAGGTCGCGAACGCGCTCGCCCAGTCGCCCGACGGGCCCCCGATCACGTACGCCGACTTCTCGGCCGCCGCGCCCTGGGTGGCGTACGCCGCCGAGGCCGGACCCGCCCCGGAGAAGCTGTTCCGCGCACTTGGCGTGGAGTACCAACCGGTGCCCGCCGCCCCCCGACCCGTCTCCGCCCCTCCCCAACCGGTGTCCGGTGTGCCGCAGCCCGTGTCTGGTGTGCCGCAGCCCGTGTCTGGTGTGCCGCAGCCCGTGTCCGGCGTGCCGCAGCCCGTGTCCGGCGTGCCCCAGCCGGTGTCCGGTGTGCCGCAGCCCGTCTCTGGTGTGCCGCAGCCCGTGTCGGGCGCGCCGCAGCCGGTCGTCGACATGCCGCATGCCCCGTGGGCGGTGCAGTCGGCCGCGATCCCGAACCAGCCGCCTGCCCACCCCGTCTCGGCCACGCCGGTGTCGAGCGCACCCGCCTCGCCGGCCGGCCACGATGGCGCCTCGACGCCGGCCACCGTGTCGGGCCCACCGGCCGACGTGCCCCCGTTCGACCCGTACGCCGCCCCGGTACGACGGATCAAGCCCTCGGCGCCGCCCAAGCGGCGTACCGGCCTCTGGGCCGGTGTGGCCGCGCTGGCCCTGGTGGCCGTGGTCGGTGGGGGCGCCGGCATCTACGCCCTCAGCTCGGATGAGCCCGGCGAGCCGGATCCCCCGCCGACCGCCACGTCCAGCGGCTTCCCCGCCGCGACCCCGCTCGCCCCCGGCCTCAAGCCCTGGGCGCAGGCCGCCCTGCGCAGCCCCGAGGAGCACGCACTGGCCGTTGCCGGTCCGTCCATGGTCTTCGTGGAGGTCATGTTCACCGGGTACGTCCGCAACAAGGCCGGTGGCGCCCTGCTGGACAAGGCCCCGGTGACCTTCAGCCGGCGCTGTAGCGGCGTGGTCGTCCAGCACGAGGGGTACGTCCTCAGCAACAGCCAGTGCGTGCAGCCCACTCCGGACGTCCTGGTCGGGGGTGCCCTGAACGCCGTGGCCAACCGGCTCGTCGCCGAGGGCAGCCTGCAAGCCAAGGACATCAGCACCTACACCCGCAGCCGGTTGAGCACCTCGGTCCTGACCGGCGCCAATGCCGGCGACCAGCCGGAGACCCGGCTGTACGGGCAGCTCAACATCGCCAAGGGCGAGGTGACGGACAGCCCAGCGATCGCCGGCACCGTCGTGAGGGCCCTGCCGATCGAGGCGGGGAACGTCGCCCTGATCAAGCTGGAGCAGAAGAACCTGCCCACGTCGGAGCTGAACACGTCGGCCAGCGTCAGCCCGGAGACGTCACTGCTCGTGCTGGGCTACGGCACCACCGACACCAGCTTCCGCGCCGCCACCTACACGGTGGTGTCGAAGACGGTGACCGTGACCGGAATCGACTCCTCGACTCCGCTGAACCCGTACCGGATCAATGAGGATCTCGGGCTCTACTCGCGAGGCGGGATCGCCATCGATCCGAGCGGCCGGGTGGTCGGCATGCTGGACAACGACGTTCTGCGGCCCGACAAGGCGAACCGCCTCGTCGTGCCGGTCTCCGCCATGACCGCCCTACTCCAAGCCGCAGGCGTCACGAACGCGCTCGGCAAGGCCGACAACCAGTACCGCAGCGGCCTCGACGCGTACTTCGCCGGGGACGAGTCGACCGCCATCGCCCGATTCGACGAGGCCGCGCGGAACTCCCCGACGAACCTGCTGGCCCAGTCGTATCGACAGGCGGCCGTCGACAGCCGGGGGTCCGACGACGATTCAGGCGGGTCGAGCTGGGCCGTGCCGGTGATCGCCGCAGCCGGAGGCGCGCTCGCGGTGGCCATCGTGGTGGCGGTGGCGATGCTCCTGGCGCGGCGGCGCAACAGCCGTTTCTAGTGCGTCTGCGCGGCGCCCGGGCGAGGCGCCACGCCGGTGGCGGCCCGCGCGGACCCGCCGATCCGGGTGCCGGTCAACCACGGGCCCAACGGCGTGCTGATGACGATCCACGCGAACGCCCAGGGGACCACGAGAGCGGCGACCAGGTCGAGCACCCCACCGGACCTGGGCGTCTTCAGCACCCACAGGATGCCCGCGTGACTGAGCACGACGGCGATGCCACAACCGGCCAGTCGACTGATCACCCGCGACGCCCGCACGCCGATGCGCAGGTCGAGTTCCTCCGCGAGCCGGATGAGGCCGACGCTGATCAGGATCGCGGTCAGCACCCCCAGCACCGGGGAGCCGAAGTCGCCGGCCTTGAGGTCCAGGTCCCGGTTGAGGCCGAGCAGCACGAAGCCGACGCCGATCGAGAGTGACGCCGCACCGGCGCTGGCCGGAAGGCGCGGGCGGAGTCGCCGCAGCAGCCGCCCGGCCAGCACGAAGACCAGGCACGCCGGGACCAGGAAGAGCCCGAGCGGGCCGGCGGTGACAACGCCGGGCGCGAGGTACGCGGTGACCAGGCCGACCACCGCGACCGTCCAGGCGACCGCGGCGGGGAACCGCTCCAGCCACCGGAACGCGACCGCCGCGATGAAGAGCACCGAGACGAACCAGAAAGCGGAGAACGGCCGGACCGCAGCCGTGCCGCCGTAGAGCGCGTCACCGATGGTTCCCGGTGCGACCTGGCCTGTCGCGGCGTCCGCTGCGAGCAGTGCCGCGACCAGGAGGAGGAACCACACCACGTAGGGCACGCCCAGGGTCGTCCACCGCTTGCGCAACTCCCCGCCGAGGGGTCGACCGGGCGACCAGAAGTAGCCGGTCAGGACGAAGAACACGGGTACGTGCCAGGTGTAGATGGACGCCCGGGTCAGGCTGTCGCTCCAGACGTGGCCCGCGACAACCGCGGCGATTCCGACAATCCGGAGGAGGTCGACACCGGCGGAGCGGTTACCCGCCGCCGTTGTCGTGCTCGTTGCGGCCATGGCGGGCATCATTTCAGACAGCGGGGCCGACCTACGCCCCGGATCGGCACCGGTTCGGCCGGCGGTCGTGCCGGCGTCGTCGGGTGTGGCGCATCGCCTAATCTGGGCACGACACGCTGCCCACACTGTGGAGGTTTCCCGGGTGTCTCGTCCCCACCCTCCGTGGGCCCGCCTCCGATCGGTGCCCCGACCGGCCTGGATCGGCTTCGGGGTGGTCGTGTTGCTCCTGGCGGCCGTCCCCGTGCTCGGCTGGTCGCCGTCGAGGACCGGCGCACCGGATGCGGCCTGGTCGGCCGCCGACGTGGACACCCCGCCGCCCATCGCGCCGATCGACGGCACCAGCTGTGCCGCCAACGCGCACGGTATGGCCGGCTTCACCCCGGTCAGCGCCCTCGACCTGCCCGAGCGGTACGACCCCAAGAGGCCGCTTGCCCTCTCGTTCGACCGGGCCGGCACCGTGGCCGGCGGGTTCGACCGGATCGGCTACTGCCTGGAGTTGACCAGCCCCACCGGTACGCAGTGGGTGTGGACCGCCATGTCGCCGTTCACGACCGACGCCCGACGCCTCGGCCCACCGACCCGGGCCGGTCAGATCGTCCGGCAACGGATCGCCGATCTGGAGGTCGCCACCAATGCGCCGGGCCTGGCCACCGGCACCGGTCTCACCGGCTATCTGGAGATGTGGCCGAACAAGTACGGGCCGGTCAACTCCGGCCAGGTCCCCGGCGCCGCCGCCGACCGGTACGACGCCGACGACGACGTGTACTCGTCGATCGGGTACGGCTCCTTCCAGGTGCACACCGTCGCGGCCACCCGCCCGGCCACGGCGGCCCCGCAGACGGTTCTCGCGGTCAACGGCTTCACCTCGGACGTCCAGCCGCTGTCGGTGGGCATCGGGACCGCCCCCACCGGCCACCCCGACTGGACGGCAGCCGGTAACGCCGGCACGTACACCCAACGTCGGCTGACGGTCTACGCCCGCGCCTCGGTCCTCACCGTCGGTCAGCACCCTCGGGATCGGCAGCTGTACCCCCGGGACGCGGCCGGCGGCGCGGTCGTGCCGGTGGCCGGCAAGGCGACCGACCCACGGGTCAAGGCCGTACGCCTCAAGGTCGTCAGCGGGGCTGACGCCTGGGACGAGACGGTGCCCGTCGGGGCCGGCGGTGAGTTCGCGTTCCGGCAGCGGATCACCGCCGCGCTGCGGGAGTACCGATTCGAGTTGCACGTGCTCGGCGACGGCGTTGCCCGACGGGCAGCCCTGTGGGAGGGCGTGGTGTCCGGCGACGTGTACGTCATCCAGGGCCAGTCCAACGCGGTGGCGGCCAGCTACCGGGGATCGTCGATCGGCGAGGAGTCCCCGTACGTCCGCAGTTTCGGCTCGACGACCGGGGATCGGGTCCTCTCCAGCGCGGACCGTACCTGGAACTACGCCGTCTCGGGTACGGTCCGGCAGCCCGGCTCCGTCGGCCAGTGGGGGATTCGCGCGGCCCACCGGCTCATGGACACCTACCAGGTGCCGGTAGCTGTGATCAACGGCGCGGAAAACAGCAAGGTCGTGTCGTTCTTCCAACGCAACGACGGCAACCCTGGTGACCTGCGCACCAACTACGGCCGCTTGCGGCAACGACTCACCGCCGCCAACGTGGTCGGCGAGGTCCGCGCGGTGTTCTGGTACCAGGGCGAGGCCGACAACAACGACGCCGTCGGGCATGTCGCCGGGTTCACCGCGCTGCTGAGCGACTGGCGCCGGGAGGTGGGCTTCCGGGTCGACGGGGGCACGCGGTACTACGTCGTCCAGGTCGGTAGCTCACCGTGCGGAAACACCTCCGCTGGCCCGCTGCGTGAGGCGCAACGGCGGATGGCCGACACTCTGAAGGTGACGCTGCTGTCCACCAGCGCTCTGACCGGCCGGGAGGCGTGCCACTTCGCCTGGGAAGGGGGCTACCGCGAGTTGGGCGATCAGGCGTTCGCCGTGTTGGCCCGCGACATCCACCGCGGCCCCAGCGGGGGCGTGTCCGCCCCGAACCCTCGGTCGGCCGCCTTCACCGACGCGCGGCGTACCCAGGTGGTGGTTCAGCTCCGTAACGTTGACCCGCTGACCGTCCGGGCTGGCGCGGGCACCGACTTCACGATCGACGGCAGCACCGCCACCGTCACCGGCGTCGAGTACCGCGAGGGAGGGCGGCTCGTGCTGAGCCTCTCCGGCCCGGCCGATGGCGCGACCGGGCTGAGTTACCGGGGCGACGCCGGGCCCTGGTGCGTCAACGCCACAGGGGTCGGTCTGCTGGCCTTCAAGGGCCTGCCGATCGGTGCTGCCTAGTCACTACGGCGCGACGGCGGCGGCGTCGTGCCGTCCCGTCAACCGTTTGAGGGTGGCGAACCGAACCGGGCGGTCCACCAGGTCCACCGGCCCCGGTGCCGGGGTGCGGGCCGGGGCGGCCGACGCCGACGTGGTGAGGGCCAGCAGCACGACGATCCAGGTCAGCCCGTCCACCGACAGCGGGTTCCAGACGACCTCGGTGAACGAGTAGACGACGAGGAGCACCACCGGCGCCTTGGCGGTGAAGGCGTGCCCGTCCTCGACATTGCGGTGCAGCAGGGTGGCCATCCACAGACCGAACAGGGTCAGCGCGATCAGCCCGCCGGAGAAGATGACCAGGACGTACCCGGAGTGGAAGAAGTGGGTCGGTGCCTTCTCGATGTCCTGTAGGTAGTACCACTTCGAGACGCCCACGCCGACGGCCTCCCGGCCGCTGAGGTACTCGCGGGCGGCGACCCAGATGTTGCCGCGGTTGCTCAGCGTGGTCTTCGACGCGCTCCACATCAGATACGTGGCGGCTGTCAGTGCGCCGACGACGAGCGCCACGCAGAGGGCGAAGGGGATCCGCGGGCTGGGTCGCAGACGCTGCACGAGCAGTGCGCCCAGCATCCAGACGGCTACCGCGCCGACGGCCAGGTAGCTGGTGCGGGAGCCGGTGGCGACGATAACCAGCAGGCAGAACGACGCCGTCGCCACCAGTTCGACGCGGCGCATCGCGCAGAACGCGGCGACCAGGGTGAACGACGCCAGCATCGCCGCGTAGTTCTCGGAGTTGTAGAAGCTCTTGAACAGCGCACCGGCCAGCGAGCACTTCTCCAGCTTCCCGCCGGTGCACGTCCGCCACGCCTGCCCGTACACAGCGGTCGGGATGGTCAGCAGCGCCAGGACCGCCAGCCCGGTGTAGGCCATCGCCCGCACGCTGACTGTGGTGCGGGCGGCCATCATCCAGACGGCGATCAGCAGGAGCCCGGACGCCGCGTACGCCGGCAACCGCGACCCGTAGATCCCGGTGCCGGTGACGACGTCGATGAAGGCGCACCAGACGAGCAGGCCGCCGGCCATCGCCAGCGAGATCCGGAGCCACAGGTCGGACGGGCCGCTGAGGACACCACGGCCAGAGAGCACCAGCCAGCCCAGCAGGGCGACCACCAGCACACCGATAAGCATCGAGCTGTGGCTGCCGGCGAGCGCCGGGGCCGCGTTGGTGAGCACCGCGAATCCGACCAGGGCGACCGCCGATGCGGGGTCGCCGAATGCGGTGGCGACGGACCGCCGCATTCGGATCAACCACAGAGCCACCGCTACGCCACCGACGGTCAGTAGGACACCGAAGATGGTGGTCACGTCAGACCCTTTCTCGGTCAGGTACCGCTGCCGGTTCGACGACGGCATCGCGGTGCGGGTGTCGCCGCAGGGCGATGATGAGACACCCCCACAGCAGCATGCCGAGCAGAGCGTCGCACAGGAGGCTCGACACGACCGCGCCCTGCCATCCGTAGGCGGGGATGAGCCACACGTTGAGCCCCGCGTTGACGACGCCCACCGCGATCTGGCACACCGTACGACGGCCCTGGAGTCGGCTTCCAGAGAGGGCGTCCGCTGCCAGGTAGTGGATCGACTTCAGGACCAGGATCGCGCTGAGGCCCTGCAGTGCCAGGGTCGCCGCCTCGTACTCCGGTCCGAAGATCAGCGGCATGGTCCAGGCCATTGCGACCAGCAGCAGGCTGCTCGGCACGCTGAACATCAGGAAGCGAGGCAGAAGGCGACGGGCGAGCCCGAGCGCCGCCCGGGGTCCCTCGCGTCCGACCTCGAAGAAGCGGGGGTAGGCGACAGCGGACATCGACCGGGCCGGCGTGTAGGCGAAGTCCACCACCCGGTAGGCCGCCGCGTAGATCGCCGCAGCCTCGGTGGTGCCGATCCGGGACAGCATGACCTTGTCGATGTCGTTGTAGACCGTCTGGGCGGAGAGGCCGACGGCGAACAGCAGTCCGCTGCGGGCCTGGCTGAGCGCCGGCCCGACGGACCAGGAACCGCCTCCGCCGCCGCGCAACCCGTACCAGGTCGTCAGCAGACAGACCACGACGGAGACCGCCAGCGCGGTGAGAGCCCAGTTCCGAAGGGAGATCGGTTCGTCCGCCGCAGCGAGGAACAGCGCGCCGACCAGCCGGAACACGTGCAGCAGGGCGGGGATGACCGAGGCGACGAAGACTTTGCCCCGGGCCTGCACCGACGCGGCCACGGCCTCGATGAGCCGCCAGGCCACCAGGTCGGCGGCAGCGAGGCAGAGCATGTCGACCGCACTGATCTCGCTACCCCAGATCGCCACCCCGGCCGCGCTCACCAACACGGTCGCGCCCACACCGAAGACGACGGTCAGGACCAGGCCCCGCATCAGGTGCAGGGCCCACTCGCTGGGGGCCTCGGCATAGCTCTGGAAGATCAGACTCGGTGCGCCGGCGGACGCGAACGGGGAGACCACGGCGACGAGGGCGGTGACGCCGACGAAGAGCCCGTAGGTGTCGATCGACATCTCTCGGGCCAGCAGGACGAAGAGCACGCCCTGCGCGAGGGTCCGTAGCAGTGTGCCGGTGAAGAACTTCCCGGACCGCTTCAGGAAGGTGTCGCGTCCGCTCGGGGGACGCCGATGCGACCGTGGCCGCGGTGCGGTCGGCTCTACGGAGCCGACCGCACCGGAGGGCGTACTCACCGGTTCAACGCCTCCACCCACTGGCGGCCGACCTCGGCGGGATCCAGTGCCGCGCAGCGGGCATGCCAGGACTTCTCGAAGTCGGCCAGTGTCGGCCGCTGGGCACCGGTCAGCCGGAGCACCGCGTCCGCGAGGGCGGCCGGCGACGTGTCCGCCGCCAACGCGCCAGGCACGAAGGTCGGGATCATCTCGTCCAGCGCGGGCACCGGGAGGGCCGCCACCGGCAGGCCCGCCTCGGCGGCCTCGACCAGGCTGAACCCGAAGGTCTCGGCACGAGACGGGTGGACCAGGAGGTCCGCTTCGGCAAGGAGTTGGGCGACACCCGGCACCCGTCCGAGGAACGAGGTCCGGTGTTGCACACCCAGTTCCTGGGCCTTCGCGTGCAGCAGATCCCGCTCCTCGCCGTCGCCGGCGAGTGTGAGGTGGTACGCCTCCGGCAGCAGGGCCAGCGCGGAGATGGCGCAGGAGTGGTTCTTGTACGGGCGGAAGGCGGCAGTGGTGAGGAGGTTGATCCGCCGGTGGTCCACCACCTCGCGCGGTGCGACGAAGGGCCGAGGCGGCATCGGGTTGCTGATGGTGACCACCGGCTGCCCCGGCGCCAACTGCTGGACCGTGCGGGCGACACCGTTGGAGACGGCGACGACGAGCCGTGGACGAAGCCCCTTGAGCCGCGAGAACCGGGCGAGCGTGCGCACCCGTCGGTCGATCCGCAGACGTTCCGGCAGCAGGGAGTGCTCCCAGGCGACGTAGCTGCGGCCGGACCCGGCGAGGGCGGCACCGACGGGCACGCTGCCCCACAGACCGCTGGCCACGATCTGGACGTCCGGTGCCAGGTTCTGTAGGCGCCGCCGCAGCGGCGGAACAGACTCCATCAACCGGGTGATCCGGGAGCCGAGGCCCAGGGTGTCGACGGTCAGGTCGGCCAGTTCGGCGGGGACCCCACGGGAGACGACTGTTGCCGAGACCTCGACGCCCTGGGCCTGGAGGCCACGGATCAGCAGCGCCGCCGCCAGCTCCATGCCGTAGAGCGGTTCGAGCTGCGGCAGTACGAAGTGCAGACGCATCAGTGTGGCCGTTCGGTCTCAAGCGGTCGAGTGGGGCTGCTGGGGGCCTTCGACTTGCGCATGGCGACCCGTTCCAGGGTCGACCGGGGTACCAGCCCGAGCGCCGCCAGCACCGCGTTCCGGGCGGACGGAGGTGAGTTGCGGCGGATCGCCCGCACCATCTCCCGCACGCCCTCCCGGTCTCGGGCCTGGAGAGCGTAGCGGAGGGTCTGGGCCGCGATGAAGTCCGAGAAGGTTCCCGGCGCCCACACTCCCTCCCAGCGCTGGGCCCAGTGCCACGAGGTACGCCAGTCGGCGCCGGCCGAGATCGACCCGGGGCTGCCCACCGTGTAGACGGCCGTCGCCTCCTCCACCTGGACGATCTTCACCCGGGGCAGCCGGGCGACCCGAACCAGCCAGTCCCAGTCCTGGTGTCGGGGGAGCGTCTCGTCCCAGCGGCACTCGGTCGCCAACTCGTACGTGGTCAGGAGCGTCGACGTGGGCAGCGACTGCCGGCCGATGCCGAGGTGACGGCGGCGGAACAGGTAGTCCTCCGGCAGCATGCCGTCGGGGATCACCTCGGCGGGAGCCGGTGTCGGCAGCGGCTCGGCGCCGTCCTTGCGTTGCAGGATCCGGGATGAGACGACGGGGCGGAACCCGGCCGCCGCGACCCGCTCCAGCGCGGGCACCTGTGCCGCCAGTTTGGTAGGCAGCCAGGTGTCGTCGTCGTCGAGGAACGCGACGTGGCTGCCCGGGATCGCGTGGGTGACTCCGAGGTTGCGGGCGTACGACCCGCGTCGGCCGCCGCCGGTGCAGACCACCTGGTCGATGTGCTGTCCCAGGTTCCGCACCGTCTGCGGCACCTCCGGGGTGTCACAGACGACCACGATGTGTACGGATGCGCCCTGCTGGGAGCGGGCGGAGAGCACCGCGTCGGCGATGCTGGGGCGGCCCGTGGTGGGGATCACGACGGATACGTTCGGCATTGCGTTCTCCATGCGTTTGGGGGTACGACCGGCACACGGCCGCCGGGTACGGCCGTTGGCCGTACCCGGCGGTGTGCCGGTGCGTGGGCGGATCAGCGGCCGCCGGCGCGGAACACCTCGGTCACCGTACGGAGCACCACCTTGACGTCGAGCCAGAGGGACCAGTTCTCGATGTAGAAGTTGTCGAAGCGGGCCCGGTCGGAGATCGGGGTGTCGCCGCGCAACCCGCTGACCTGCGCCAAGCCGGTGAGCCCGACCGGGACGCGGTGGCGCATCGCGTACTGGGGGTATTCGGCCGAGAACTTCTCGACGAAGTAGGGACGCTCGGGTCGGGGGCCGACCACGCTCATGTCGCCGCGGAGGATGTTCCAGAGCTGCGGGAGCTCGTCGAGGGAGGTCCTGCGCATGATCCGACCGATCGGCCCCACCCGCCGGTCGTTGGCGATGGACCAGTTGGTCTGCGACTCGTGCTCGTCGACGGGGCGCATGGACCGGAACTTGATGATGTTGAAAGGTCGGCCGTGCCGACCGATGCGCTCCTGGTAGAAGAAGATGCCGGGGCCGCCGTCGATGAGCGTGGCGACCGCGCAGATGAGGAGCACCGGGCTCAGCAGGAGCAGCGCCACCAAGGCGAACGCGATGTCCGAGGCGCGCTTGAGCGCGGACTGCGGGCCGGAGAGGGTGATGTCGCCGATGCTGACGACCGGAACCGCGCCGATGTGGTCGCCGTGCGAACGGGACCCCCAGAGGGGGGTGGCAGCCCACAGGTCGCACTCCGCCGTCCGTGGCCGGGCCAGGATCTCCATGAGGGAGGTCTCGGAGCAGCTCGCGTCCGCGACGATCACCACGTCGCACTCGCGCAGCCGTACGAGGCTGTCGAGGTCGTCGAGGGATCCGATCAGCGGCAGCGCCGACGGACCGTCGGGGGTGTCGACACAACCCACGAAGCGCAGGCCGTACTGGGGGTAGCGGCGCAACAGCCGGGCGAGTTCCACGGCGGTGGGGCCACTGCCGACGATGATGGTGTTGTGCTCGACCCACCGGCGCTTGCGGGCGACGATGGCGAATTCGCGGGTGACAGCCCGCCCGAGGATGACCAGCCCCGCCGACGCGGCGACACCGCGGGTGAAGCTGAAGACGTACTCGGCGGATTCGTGACGCATCGCCGCGACGATGGCGACCGCGGACGCGGCGGCCAGCAGACGCCCGCAGAGGCTCGGCACCTCGTCGAGGAAGCTCACGTGCCGTCGTGCCCGGTAGAGGCCGCCGCTGGCAAAGATGATCACGGTCAGGACCGTCATGGCCAGGGTGCCGCGCCAGTACTGCTGAGTGATGACCAGCGGCGTCAGCAGTGCCAGGACGTCGACCGGCGCGGTCATCATCCAGGCGCGCAGCCACCTGGTCCGGGTCGAGGCGCGCGAACCGGCATACGGCAGGACAGCTGTCGTGTCCAGGCCGGCGCGAGGCTCGTGCTCTGCGGGCGCAGGCGCAGGTGCCGGTGCCTGCGGGGCCGAGCGCCGGTCGGCTGGCGACGGGACGGCCGGGGCCTGGTGGCCGGAAGTCTGGTAACCGGGAGGCTGGTAGCCGGCAGGCTGGTAACCGGGGAACTGGTAGGCGGGAGGGCGACTCCCGCCGCGACTCCCCTCGTCGTCCCCCTCACCGTCGCCCTGGGCGTCGGTGGCGCTGCCGTCGCGGTCATCGGCCGGTACCGGCCGATGCCACATGGCGGGCTGATTGGACATAGTGGACCTCCCCGTGAGGGCCGGCTGACCTGGCCGGTCCGTAACTCGAGACAAGGCGGCGGCCGGCGACAGCCACCGGCCCGGGTGTTACTTGGCGCTGGCGAGAATCTCGTCGACGGAGTCCCGGCGCACGGCATCGTAGAAGGTCTTTGCCTTCTCGGTGTTCGCGAAGACGACGCTCTCGCTGCCCACTCGGCCGGTGCCCTTCGTCGGGCTGGTGACGAAGGTGAGGTTACGGCCGCGAAGGCTCCGCAGGTCTGTCGCCATACTGACGAGCGACATCTTCTCGTCCACCGCCACGGCGCTCGAGGTCGCCTTGACGAAGGAGTTGAGCCGCCCGGGATTGGTGACGATGCCGCCGGACACGGCCTTGTCGAGGATGGCCTTGATGACCTGCTGCTGGTGACGGATGCGGGCGAAGTCGCCGTCGGCGAACTGTTTGCGCTGGCGGGAGTAGTCCAGGGCCGTCTCGCCGTCCATCCGCTGCATTCCCTGCTCGAACTTGCGGAACGGCGGGTGGATCGACGTGAACGACTTCTCCGCGTTGATGTCGACGCCGTCCAAGGCGTCGATGATTTCCTTGAAGCCGGCGAAGTCGACAATCATGACGTGGTCGATTCGCACCGTGGTGAACGATTCGACTGTTTGCACCATCAGCGGAATGCCACCCCAGGCGTACGCTGCGTTGATCTTCGCATCGCGGCCGCCGTGCCCCCCGTTCTTGGCCTTCGGCACGTTCACCCAGGTGTCCCGAGGAATCGAGACGAGTTGCGCGCTGGCCCGGTCCTTCGGGATGTGCGCGACGATGATGGTGTCCGTGCGCGAGCCGCCAGTGCTCTCCGGGTCGCGGGAATCGCTTCCCAGGATCAGGATGTTCATCGCGCCGTCGGCCACCGCCTGCGGACGCCCCTCCTCGGGAACGTCGGCGAAGGCGTCCACCCGGTCGATGTCCTTCTCGACCGAGCGGAGGTAGAGGGCACCACCGATCATGCTGCCGCCGCCCAGGATCGCTGCGACTACCAGGCAGATGACGAGGACGCGACGCCAGCGAGGGCCACGACGTCGCCGCTTGCCCCCGGCCGGGACATCCTCCTGCGGATCGACTGCGTGTGGGTCGAAGAATTCGGTGTCGGCATCGGTGTACCGCTGAGCACCAGACATGCCGGCGATGCTACTGATTGCATGCTCCTGTCGTGCACCCTCGTCCTTTCGGGTATCGCATGCCTGCCGACCGGTGCGGCGAACCAGGCCCTGCGTTCGGACGGACTGCCGTTAACGCCGGCCCGGGAGCGCTTTCAAAGCCCTATTCTCCTGCCCCGGCGGGAGGCGGAAACAACGTAACCATCGGCTTTCGCGAGGACCCTCCCGCTGCCGCCCGAACCCTGCTACAACGGCACCCGTGGATCGAATCAAGCTCCGACGGGCCGTCGCGCGTACCCCACTCGCCCCGATTGCCGCCTTTCCCAAGAGGCTCCGCACTATCGCGCGGCACGACGCGAAGGTGCTGCGCCGCTCGGCGCGCTGGCTGCTGACCTCCCGCGAGCACCACAACTACACGTACGACCTCACCTCGTTGAGCCGCAACCACCTCGCCTGGTTCGTCAGCGTGGTCTGCGACATCCCGGTCAAACAGGTCCGGGCGTACCTCGGCGAGATCGAGTCGGACGACACCCTGCGCCAGCACCTCCTGGCGGCGATCGCCGCCTCCGACCGGCGCGGCCTCGCCGACAAGGAGATCCGCTACGCCCGGCGGATCGGCTGGTACGCCATCGTCCGTGCCACCCGCCCCACCCACGTCGTCGAGACCGGTGTCGACAAGGGACTCGGCAGCGTCGTCCTGGCGTCCGCCCTGCTGCGCAACGCGCAGGAGGGGCACCCGGGCCGGGTCACCTCCCTGGACATCAACCCCGAAGCCGGCTACCTCGCCCGGGTCGCACCGTGGTCGGAGGTCGTCGACCTGGTCATCGGCGACTCGATCGCCTCGATCGGCGCGCTGGACCGCCCGGTCGACCTGTTCCTGCACGACAGCGACCACAGCCGCGCCCACGAGAAGCGTGAGTTCGACGCCGTGGAGCCCAAGCTCGCCCCCGGCGCGATCCTGCTCACCGACAACGTCACCAGCACCAACGTGCTCGCCGAGCACGCCGAACGGACCGGCCGCCGGTTCCTCGCCTACCGGGAGAGCCCGGCCGACCACTGGTACCCGGGCGACGGGATCGGCGTGGCATGGTAGCCGGGTGCGGCTGACCTCGATTCACACGTACCCCATCAAGGGTTGTCACCGGCTCGACCACGACGGCGCGTTCGTGCACCAGTGGGGCCTGGCCGGTGACCGGCGCTGGATGGTCGTGGACGCCGACGGGGTCGGCGTCACCCAGCGGGACACGACCCGGCTCGTCGACCTGCGTGCCGCCGTGCGCCCCGGGGGTCTGACGCTGCGCGCCGACGGGCAACCCGACCTCGACGTGCCCGAGCCGGCCGGCGGCGAACCGGTCGCGGTCCGTACCTTCCGCAGCCGTACCTTTCCGGTCCCCGCGCTGCCGGCCGGCCAAGCGGCCGACAACTGGCTGGGTGCCCTGCTCGGCCGACCGGTCCGACTGGTCTGGCTGGCCCAGCCGACCCGCCACCTGGCCGCCGGGACCCGCGAACACGACACCGGTGACCAGGTCAGTTTCGCCGACGCCTACCCGGTGCTGCTGGCGAACGCCACCTCCCTCGACGCCCTCAACGACTGGCTGGCCGAGGCGGGGGAGGAACCGGTGCCGATGACCCGGTTCCGGCCCAACCTGGTCGTCGACGGTGCGCCGGCCTGGGCCGAGGACGACTGGGTGGGTCGGCGGCTGCGCATCGGCGATCGGATGTTCCAGGCCGCCGGGCCGTGCGACCGCTGCGTGGTGACCACCACCGATCAGGAGACCGGGGTACGCACCAAGGAGCCGCTGCGCACCCTCGGGCGGCACCGCAACGTCAAGCAGAAACTCCTCTTCGGACTGAACCTGGTGCCACTCGACAGCGGGCCGCTGGCGGTGGACGCCCCGATCGCCGTCGCGCCCTGACCGGCCCGCCGACCAGTAATCTGCACCCCACGGTCACCGTCCGTCGATGCTGTCTTAGCTTTGGCTTAGCCCGCTTGTCGGTACCCGACCGGGTCCGGCAGCATCGCCGTCGTGACGGACGGAAGCGCTGTCGACATCAACATCGACCTGGACCATCCTCCAGAGGGCCGGCCCGCGCCGTCGTCCGGTGTGAAGCCCTGGCTGGTCGCCACCGGCGTCACGGTCGTCGCGGCGACGCTCGGGCTCACCCTCACCCTGCGCTCCGGCTCCACCCCGGCCTGCGCCGCCGGTCGGACACTGGCCGCGCCGCCCACCGGCACCGCCACGAAGACCGGCAAGGCCACCTTCTACGACTCCAAGGGCACCGGCGGCAACTGCTCGAACCCGGCTGCCCCGGCCAACCGGCTCTACGTCGCGCTCGGTCCGACGGAATACTCCGCCGGTGCCGCCTGCGGCGGATTCCTCGACGTCGTCGGCCCCAAGGGCACCGTCCGGGTGCTCATCATGGACCAGTGCCCGGAGTGCGAGCCCGGCCACCTCGACCTGTCCCGCGAGGCGTTCGCCCGGATCGCCGACCCCGTCCAGGGCCTCGTTCCGGTGACCTACCGCGCGGTGGTCAACCCGCCGCTGCCCGGACCACTCACCTTCCGGATCAAGGAGGGCGCGTCACAGTGGTGGTTCGCCGTCCGCGTCGGCAACCACGGCAACCCGCTGCGGTCCGTCGAGGTCCGGCAGCGTGACAGCGACCCCTGGCAGTCGGCCGCCCGGCAGGACTACAACTACTGGCTGATCGCCTCCGGCGCCGGGCCGGGCCCGTTCAACGTCCGGGTCACCGACGTGTACGGCAACCGGGTCACCGTCGGCGGCATCCGGATGGCGCCCGGCCAGGTGCAGAACAGCACGGTCCGGATGTACGCACCCGGTGCCGGGGCCACCACACGTCGTCCGTCCGCCTCGCCCCGACCGCCGAGCAGCCGCCCCGCCGCCACGCCGACGCCGACCCGTCGCTCGGTCGAGGTGGCGAGGACGAGCGCCCCGGCCACCGACGCGCCGACCACCGGCTCGGCCCGGGCCAACGCCCGGTGGTGCGAGGGCTGACCACTCAGTCGGCCATCGCCAGATCGAGCCACATCAGAATCTCGTCCCGATTGTCATCGGGGGCCACCCGCAAGGCGCCCGGCAGCCGGCCGACCTCCCGGTACCCGAGGCGACCGTAGAACTTGTCCAACCCCAGGCCGTCGCGCACCGTGACGTGCAGCGCCTCATGGCCCAACACCCTGCCCAGCCGGGTGGCCTCCATCATCAGCGCCGAGCCGTAGCCGGCACCCTGGGTGTCCGGGTGGACCATCACCCGCTTCAGCACACACCAGTGCGCAGTGAGCGGAAAACGGTTGTCACTGAAGATCAGCATTGCCGCCAGTCGGTCCCCGGAGTAGCCGACCAGCAGCCGGTCCGGTCCGTCGGCGATGCCGGCGAAGGTCGGATCGGCGGTGACGTGCACGTCGGTGGCGGTGACCGGTGGCACGAAGCCGACCGCCCCGCCGGCGTTGCTGACGTCCACCCAGAGGTCGACGATCTCGGCACGCAGCTGCGGGGTCAGGTCAGGGTCGAGGACGAAGCGCAGACTCACGCTCGCCATCCTGACCCAACGACCAGGCCCACGACCCGCGACAGTGACACGCCCGACAAGCCGATCCTGGCTCCGACCGAGCCAGGATCCGTCGCGACTCAAAGGTGATGTGGGGCCGACGGGATTCGAACCCGCACTGGTGCGGACCTAAACCGCATGCCTCCTGCCGTTGGGCTACGGCCCCTTGAAGCTGTACTCCACCAGCGTCCACGGCCACTCCAGCCGACGCGGCAGTCGCCTGCCTATCGGGAAGCCGGTCGGAGTAACCGCATCAGGATCGTAGACCACCTCGGGCTCCACGAGTGCAGGCCGTCGCTGACCAGCGTATGTAGAGGTCTGGCTGTGGCAATTGGGGCAGAGCAGACGAAGATTTCGTGGCCGGTTGTCGAGAAAATCGCCATTGATGTGGTCCACGTGCAGCGTCAATCTGGCACCTTGCCACGTTGACCCGATGCCGCACACCTCGCACGTCTCGGGGAGACCGATTGTCGCCAAGGCGCGTTTGAGGCGAATCCCTGGGATTCGGCGGGAACCGGCCGGCAGCACTACCAGCAACTCTGTGGGGGACATGCGCCGCCATCGCACGCCTCGATTGTGTGCCTGACCAGTGAAGTGCGACGTGTCGATGCCGAACCGCTTGAGCTGCCGGCTGATGTGCGCGTGCGAGCCACCGCTGACGCGTACGCCGAGCAACCGCATCACCTCGGTGATGTTGCGGGCGGCGGCGGCGGCGGCGGCCAGCGCTTCGGGCGTGTACTTGTATCGAACCACTGACGGACCGTAGCGGTCCGGTGTGACAGTCAGTCCAGGCCGAGGTCGCGGCGGAGCTTGGCGACGTGCCCGGTGGCCTTGACGTTGTAGAGCGCCCGCTCGACCTTGCCGTCGGCGTCGATCACGAACGTCGAGCGGATCACGCCGGTGACGGTCTTGCCGTAGAGCTGCTTCTCGCCGTACGCGCCGTAGGCGGTCAGCACCGACTTGTCCGGGTCCGACACCAGCGGGAAGGTGATGGCGTCGCGCTCGCGGAACTTCGCCAGCTTCTCCGGCTTGTCCGGAGAGATGCCGATGACCTCGTAGCCGGCGGCCTGGAGTGAGGCGAGTGAGTCGCGGAAGTCGCAGGCCTGCTTGGTGCAGCCGGGGGTCATCGCGGCCGGGTAGGCGTACAGGACGACCTTGCGACCTCGCAGGTCGGCGAGGGTGAGCTGGTCGCCGGTGTCGGTGGCGAGGGTGAACTCGGGCGCGGGGTCACCGGGGGAGAGGCGGTCGGGCGAGGTCATGGCCCCGACCCTACCGCCGAGCCGCCGACCGGCCGAGCACCGATGGGTTGGCGGGGCCTGGCCTGGAGTGATCAAGCCCATGCGTTGTTGCCAGAGTCTGGCAACAACGATGGTTGGGAAATAGGCTGACCCACGCCGGCCCGGTCGGGCCCGCTGACGCGTGGGAGGTCGCGTGGAGACACTGGCGATGCACATCTCGAACGGGATCATCGACGGTCCCGTGGCAGCGATCTTCGCTGCGCTCGCTCTTGCCGCGCTCACCGCCTGCGTTCTGCGCGGCCGGCGCGACCTGGACGACCGGCTGGCCCCGATGGCCGGCCTGGTGGCGGCGTTCATCTTCGCCGTCCAGATGCTCAACTTCCCGATCTTCACGGCCGGTGTCAGTGGTCACCTGCTCGGTGGCGCGCTCGCCGCCATGCTGGTCGGCCCGTGGGTCGGCGCGCTCTGCGTGGCAGTGGTGCTTGTCGTACAGGCGCTGATCTTCGGCGACGGTGGCGTGGCGATGCTCGGCCTCAACATCACGAACATGGCGTTGCTCGGCACCGCCGCGGCGTACGCGCTGATCGCGCTGCTGCTGCGGGTGCTGCCCCGCACGCGGGCCGGTCTGGCCGTGACCGCGTTCGTCGCCGCGACGCTCAGCGTGGTGGTGGCGTCGCAGGGTTTCGTCCTGGAGTACTGGCTGGGTGGCACCACCGACCTGGGCAACAACCTGGGTGGCCTGGCCGGCACGATGGCCGGCGTCCACCTGCTGATCGGCATCGGCGAGGGCCTGATCACCGCGACCACGGTGCTCACCGTCGCGAAGGTGCGCCCCGACCTGGTGTACGCGCTGCGTTCCCTGCGCGCGCCCGCCGCCCCCGCCGTTCCGGTCGCCGGAGGTGTCCGATGAAGAACCGTTCCTGGGCCTTCCTGGCCGGCGGCCTGCTGGTCGCCCTGCTGCTCGCCGGCGTGGTGAGCAACTACGCCTCCTCCCACCCGGACGGGCTGGACTCGTCCCTGCTCAAGGGCTGCACCGTCGACGCCGACGACAACATCGTCGGGGGCAGCTGCCCGGCCCAGCAGGCCCGTGACCACGAGTTGGCCGACAGCCCGCTCGCCGACTACGGCGTACGGGGCGTGCGGAACAGCTTCGTCTCCACCGGCCTCTCCGGGGTGCTCGGGGTGCTGGTCACCTTCGCGATCGGGGCCGGCGGGTTCTGGCTGCTGCGCCGTCGAGGCGGCACGCCGACCGACGCTGACGCGGCGACGCCCGCCGAGGGCGATCCCGCGACGTCCGGCGATGTCCGGCGTCGCGCCGACGCCGCCAGCTGAGCAGGGGTACGCGGATGGGAGCCGGTCACGGGCACGTGCTGTACCGCGAGTCGGACTCGCCGGTGCACCGGCTCCCGCCCGAGGTCAAGATCGTGGCGATGGTGGTCTTCACCCTCGCCGTGGTGGCCACCCCACGCGAGGCGTTCTGGGCCTTCGGCGCGTACGCCGTGCTGGTGGCGGCGGTGGCGGCGCTGGCCCGGGTGGGCCCACGGTGGCTGCTCAGCCGAGCGTTGATCGAGCTGCCGTTCGTGTTGTTCGCCGTCGCCCTGCCGTTCCTCGGCAGCGGTGAGCGGGTCGAGGTGCTGGGCCTGCGGCTGTCCGAGGACGGGTTGCATGGCGCGTGGAACATCCTGGCCAAGGGCACCCTGGGGGTGCTCGCCTCGCTGCTGCTCGCCGCGACCACCACCACCAGGGACCTGATCGTGGGGCTGGACCGGTTGCGCTGCCCGCAGGTGCTCACCCAGATCGCCACGTTCATGCTGCGCTACCTCGACGTGCTGATCGGCGAGGCGCGGCGGATGCGGGTGGCCCGGATCTCCCGAGGCGACGACCCGCGTTTCCTGTGGCAGTTGCGCGGCTTCGCCGCCGGGATCGGGGCGTTGTTCCTGCGCGCCTTCGAGCGAGGCGAGAGGGTTTATCTGGCGATGCTGTCCCGGGGCTACACCGGGCGGATGCCCGCCGTGTGGCAGGGCGAGGGTGCGGCGAGCGCCGGCCAGTGGCTGGTCGCGGCGACCGTGCCGGTGTTGGCGGCCTCCATCGCCGCGACCGCCGTCGTGCTGTCATGATCGGTGTCGTGCAGACCGCTGTCTCGCTGGACGTTCGGGGCGTTCGTTACGCGTACCCGGACGGGCACGTCGCCCTTCAGGGGGTCGACCTGAACGTGCCGCGGGGCGACCGGGTGGCGCTGCTCGGGCCCAACGGCGCCGGCAAGACCACGCTGGTGCTGCACCTCAACGGCATCCTCACCCCGACCGAGGGCAGCGTGAGCGTCGGCGGGCTGACTGTCACCCCGGATCGGGCCATCCTGGCCGAGGTGCGCCGCCGGGTGGGCATCGTCTTCCAGGACCCGGACGATCAGCTGTTCCTGCCGACTGTGGCGGAGGACGTGGCGTTCGGGCCGGCGAACCTGGGTCTGCGTGGGGCCGAGCTGGCCGCCCGGGTGGACGAGGCGCTCGCCGCGGTGGGGATGAGTGAGCATCGGGACCGGGCCCCGCAGCACCTGTCGTTCGGGCAGCGCCGCCGGGTGGCGGTGGCCACGGTGCTCGCCATGCACCCGGAGATCCTGGTGCTCGACGAGCCGTCGTCGAATCTGGACCCGGCGGCCCGTCGGGAGCTCGCCGAGATCCTCCGCGGCCTGCCGGTGACCCTGCTGATGGTCACGCACGACCTGCCGTACGCGGCGGAGCTGTGCGAGCGCTCGGTGATCCTGGACAACGGCCGGATCGTCGCCGACGCCCCCACCCGCAGTCTGCTCAACGACGCCCCCCTGCTGGCAAGACACCGCCTGGAACTGCCCTACGGGTTCACCCCGCAGCCGTAGACCCACTCTCGGCGGCCTCGACCCGAGGTGCCGCCGCTGTGGTGCGGGAGGTGGCGTGTAGGCGCAGGATGCCGGCGGCTGTCGCACCGGCGCCGGTGATCAGGAAGAGCGCCACCATCACCCGGGCGGCAGCGGGTGACCAGGGCACCGGCGCGATGGCGCGGGCGAACACGGCGGCGTTCGACGCTCCGGCGAAGAGCGCCAGGCAGGCCCCGGCCAGGGCGACCACGAAGTCGGCGGCCGGGCGGCGGCTCAGCGCGTACCAACCGGCGGCGATCGCGCCGAGGCCGGTGAGAAGGGACCAGATCTGCCCGGAGAGCAGCCCGACCAGCACCCCGCCCACGCCCTGGGCGCCCGCGTCCAACTCCCGTCCCACCGGGTACCCGACGGCCAGCACGCCGCCGACGATCAGCAACACGCCGAGCGCGGACAGCGCGCGGGCGCCGGCCGGTGCGGTGGCGGCGAACAGGCCGAGCGCGCCCACCGCGAGCAGCCCCACGATGGTCACGGCCCACCAGGTGTACGCGTCCGGCGGCGGCACCCAGTCCAGCGTGCCGCCGATCACCACCGGGTCGGTGCCGTCGCGCAGTGGAATGGTCCAGTCCCGGACCCGGTGCTCGCGGTCCGGTGCGGCGCGTACCGCTGCCGGCGGTGCCGACTCCTGCCACAGCGCGCGTTGGTCGTGCCAGCGCGCGGTGGTGCCGTCGTCGATCCGTTGCCAGGAGGGTGCGGCCGCCGGGTCCGCCTCGGCCGGGAGCGCGGTGTCCCCGGCGATGGTGCGGTTCAGGTACGTGGCGGGGGAGTGGCTGTTCTCGAAGACCCCGTCCGGGCCGACGCGCAGGTACGGCTCACCGGAGTAGCCGATGACCTCGATGGCGCGGCCGGTGCGGTTGGTCAGCTCCAGTCGGGCGCCCGCCTCGATGACGCGTACCTCGAGCCCTGGCCGCGCCGGTGCGACCCCTGTGGTCCGGGTGCGGTAGTCGGTGCCGTCCGGTGCGTCAGCGCCGTGCGCGGCGGCGGGCGCCGCGCTGATCACTGTCACCAGGCCGGCTGCGGCGGCGACCAGGCCGGCGCGGCCCAGCAGGGTACGGATCACTTGCCGGCCGCCGCCACGGCTGCGGTGAGAGCGTCCGGGGTGGGGTTCTCGACGGGTTGACCGTTGACCTTGACGGTCGGCGTGCCGGTGACGTTGCTCCGGCTGGCGTCGTCGGTGACGTGTTCGGTCCAGGTCCGGTACGTCTCGTCCTTCACGCAACTGCCAAAGGAGCCGCGGTCGAGGCCCACGCTGGTGCCGATGTCGATGAGCTTGTCGTCGGTGAGCCCGGCGCTGCCCTCCGGCGGCTGCTGGGCGAAGAGCGCCTTCGCGTACTCGTGGTACTTGCCGCCCGCCGCCGCGCAGCCGGAGGCGGCCGAGGAACGGGTGGAGTACTCGGTGGTGGAGAAACGGTTGAGGTACGCGACCGGGTGGTAGACCACAGTCGCCTTGTTCTCGGCCACCAACTGTTCGAGCGTCGACCCGCTGGTCTGCTCGAACTGCTTGCAGGCCGGGCAGAGGAAGTCCTCGTAGACGTCGACGGTGACCGGCCCGCCGCCGGTGACGATGCCGGTGCCGGCCGCGTTGGCGCCGGGTGGCGTGGTGAAGCTGTCGGAGCGCTGGCTGGACCAGACTGCCCACCCGATGCCGCCGGCGATGACCAGGACGAGGACCGCTGCGACGGAGACCCAGATCGTGCGGCGGCGGCGCCGCTCGCGGGCCAACTGCTCGCGGACCACCCGGGCGGCGTCCCGCTGCCCCTTGCGACTACTCATCCTCGTCCTCCACAACGGGTTCGCCGGACAACCACCCGTCCACCGATACCGGCGTACGTGGCCAGATCAGTAGAAATCCGGCCAGAACCAAGAATCCCAGGTCCCGGAGGATCTCCGGGAGGTAACTGGGTGCCTGCCCCGCGGCCAACTGCCCGCCGCTGCCGAAGCAGCCGCAGTCGATGGCCAGCCCACGCGCCCAGGCCGAGGCGATCCCCGCGATGAAGATCACCAGCAGCGCGGCGGACACCCCGGCGACGAGCCGGGTGGCCAGCCCGAGCAGCAGCAGCACGCCCAACGCCAGTTCGACGAAGGGCAGGGCCGCGCCGATCACTGTCGCCACGTCGTACGGCATCACCTGGTACGCGTTGACCGCCCGCCCGGAGGCGGCGAGATCGCTGACCTTCGACGCGCCGGCGACCAGCCACACGGCGGCGAGGCCGAGTCGGGCCGCGATGCCGAGCCACGGGCGGACCACTGGCCAACGGCCGCCGCGGGTGGAAGGTGCTGTCACGCTCATTTGTCGTCCCGTCCGCGCCGGAAGTTCCGCGTTCAGCCGGTCAGGGCGTCGCCGACCGCCTCGACCAGGTCGTCTCGTGCTCGGGCGACCCGGGACCGGATGGTGCCCACCGGCACCCCTTCGACGGCGGCGGCCTCGGCGTACGACAGGCCCAGCAGTTGGGTGAGCACGAACGCGGAGCGCCGCTCGGGGCCGAGGCGACGAACGAGGTCGGCGGCGCCGAACTGGCCGGCCGGGTCCGGGTGCGGCCGGTCGGTGTACGCGTTCGCCGCCAGGCGCTCGTCGAGTCGCCGACGCCTGATGACAGTGCGCAGGTGGTCGGCGCAGGCCCGGCGGGCGATGCCGAGCAGCCAGGTGCGGACGCTGGAGCGACCCTCGAAGGCGGGGAGTGCCCGGAACGCCCGCAGGTAGGTTTCCTGGGTCAGATCGTCGGCGCTGTCCGGGTCGACCAGGGAGGCGGCGAACCGCCAGACCTCGGCCTGGGTCAGCCGGACGAACGCCGCCTGGGCGGTGGGGTCACCGTCGCGGGCGGTCAGCGCCCACTCGGTTGCCGGGTCCCGGGCGACCTCGTCGTCCGGCTCTGCCGGACCGGCGGCACCGGAGTCACGCGGGACAGGGATCACGACACACCAGGCTACGCGGCAGTCGGCGGCGCGTCAGCGTCGTTCGGCCCTTGGATGGTCTGCGACACGTCGGGAACTTTTACCCGACCCGGGCCGACTACCACTTCATGACGTGCGACCACAGAAGCGACCACCCCCCTCGGGTCGCCGAATGGGACACCCATCGGCGACCATGGCCGGCATGACAGTCGCCCCCCGCCGCTGGGCCGCCAGGCTGGCTGCAGCCGCCGGCCTCCTGGTCACCGTCGTCGCCTTGTTGATCGCGCCAGCCACCTCCGCGAGCGCCCACGCGGTGCTGGAGAGCAGCAGCCCGGCCGCCGCCTCCATCGTGCCGAGCGGGCCGTCCGAGGTGGTCCTCACGTTCAGCGAGTCGGTCCGCAAGGTGCCCGGCAAGATCCGGGTCATCGCGCCGGACGGCTCCCGGGCCGACCGGGGTGAACCGTCGTTCAGCGGCGGTGTGGTGACCATCCCGGTGGACCCGGCCGGCGCCCGCGGCACCTACCTGGTGAGCTTCCGGGTGATCTCCGCCGACAGTCACCCGGTCTCCGGGGCGTACACCTACTCGGTCGGCGCACCCTCGACCCCACCAGTCGACTCCGGCACTGACAGCCGCGCCAACCCGGTGGTGGAGACGGCGGTGAAGGTGGCCCGCTTCCTCGGCTACGCCGGCCTGGTGCTGCTGGTGGGGCCGGCGCTGGTGCTCGCCGCGCTCTGGCCACGACGGCTCTCCCGGCGGGGGCCGACCCGGCTGGCCTGGACCGGCCTCGGTCTGGTGGCCGTCGCCACCCTCGCCGACCTGTGGTTGCAGGTGCCCTACACGGCCGGTGGTGGCCTCTTCGACGTTACCGGCGAGGGGTTCGGCAGTGTGTTCGGCAGCTCCTTCGGCGCTGCCCACCTGGTCCGACTCGGCCTGCTGGCGGCGTCCGTCTTCCTGCTCCGTCCGCTGCTGGCCCGGCCCGCCGGCCGCGCGGACGCGATCATCCTGGCCGTGCTCGGTGGCGCCGCCCTGCTGACCTGGCCGCTGGCCGGGCACCCGGCGGCGTCCCCGGCCCCGGCGGTCTCCGTGGTGGTCGACGCGGTCCACCTGGGCAGCATGGCGGTCTGGCTGGGCGGTCTGGTCATGCTCGCCGTCTTCCTGCTGCGCCAGGCCGACGAGCGCGAGTTGGGCGCGATCCTGCCGATCTGGTCGCGCTGGGCGGCGCTTGCCGTCTCGGCGCTGCTGTTGGCCGGCACCGTCCAGGCGCTGATCGAGGTGGCCACCCCGCAGGCGCTCTTCGACACCACGTACGGGCGCTTGCTGCTCGCCAAGATCGGGTTGTTCGCGCTGGTCATCGCCGTGGCCGCGTACTCCCGGCAGTTGGTGCGTAGCCGCGTCGCGGCGCAACGCCCGGTGCCGGTGCGCCGGGCGGTCCTGGTGGAGTTGGCCGTCACCGTTGTGGTGCTGGCCGTGTCCGCCACGCTCGTGCAGACCACGCCCGCGCGCACCGCCGCGGCCGGCCCGTCGGCCGGGGCCGAGGCCGGCCTCTTCAGCACCAGGCTCGCCAGCCCGCTGCTGACCGTCGAGGTCGAGGTGAGCCCGGCCGAGCGGGGCAACAACTCGGTGCACCTGTACGCGTACGACAAGGCCAACCAGCCACTGCTGGTCGCGGAGTGGAAGGCGACAGTCGCGCTGCCCTCGGCCGGGATCGAGCCGATCGAGGTGCCGTTGCTGCGGTTGACTGACAGTCACGCCTACGGCGACATCAGCCTGCCGACCCCCGGCGAGTGGCAATTGAAGATCACCGCCCGAACGACCGACATCGACCAGGCCACGGTGACCGCCACCGTGCCCATCCGTTAGAAAGGCTCGCGAAACCAATGACCCGATTCCGGCGTACCGCAACCGCCGCTGCCGCCCTGGCGTTCACCGCCGCCGCCACCGCTGTGCTCGGCTTCGCCGGACCAGCGTCCGCGCACGTCACGGTGAACCCGAAGGAGGCGACCCAGGGTGGCTACGCCCGGGTGGCGTTCCGGGTGCCCAACGAGAGCGACACCGCGTCGACCACCAAGCTGGAGGTGGTGCTGCCGGAGAACGCCCCGGTCGGCTCGGTGTCGACGATGCCGGTGCCGGGCTGGACGGTCACCACGGAGAAGCGCAAGGTCGACCCGCCGATCGAGGTGCACGGCAGTCAGCTCACCGAAGCGGTCTCCAAGATCACCTGGACGGCCTCCGGTGACGCGGGGGTGAAGCCGGGTCAGTTCCAGGAGTTCCCCGTCTCGATGGGGCCGCTGCCGCAGGTCGACTCGATGGTCTTCAAGACCCTGCAGACCTACTCGGACGGCAACATCTCGCGGTGGATCGACGACCCGGCGCCGGGTGCCGAGGAGCCGGAGCACCCCGCCCCGGTGCTCACCCTGGCCGCCGCCGCGGCGCCGTCGGGTTCGGCCTCGCCGGCCGCAGCCGTCGCCTCGCCCGACGACGATGACGACGACGACGGCAACGGGCTCGCGGTCGGCCTCGGCGTGGCCGGACTCGTCGCCGGTCTGGCCGGCCTGGTGCTGGGCGGGCTGGCGTTCACGCGTACCCGCCGGGAGCCGGTCGCCAAGGCCTGACCCTGTTTCACCCGCTGGCCCGCCGGATCTTCCGGCGGGCCAGCGTGCTTTCCGGAGTCGATGCCCACCGTGCCGTGGATATCCCCTGATCAGACGGTGTACGTCGGTAAGGTCGGCCGGGTATTTGGCTACGGAGGGGGACGGTGCGGATGCGGTTCGTGCGGGTGATCGCCGGAGTGCTGCTGTTGGTAGTGGGAATTCCGGCGCTGTTCGCCGGTGGCGGGCTGTGGCTGGTGACCCGACACGCCGACGCTGGCGGGTCCTTCGCCGCCCGTTTCGAAACGGTCCGCACGCCCGGTCACGCGATCGTCGTCACCGACCTCGACCGGTTGCTGCGGCAGGAGGCGCCTTTCGCGCGTACCGCGCAGACCCGGCTACGCCTGGACGCCCGCACCACGGGTGGGCCGGCGTTCGTCGGACTGGCGCCCACCGCCGAGGTGCGTGGCTGGCTGGAGGCGGTACCGCACGCCACGGTCCGTCGGGTGGCGCTGGCCCGGGGTCCGCTGCCGGTCCGGCTCGATCCGGCCGGGCCGGCCGCCGACACCCCGGGCGTCGCGCCGGCCGACGGGCCGGTCACGCCGCTGGGCCGGCCCTTCTGGGTACGAGAGGGGATCGGCTCGCTGGAGTGGAGCGCTGACGACCTCGCCGGCGAACCCATGAGCCTGGTGGTGATGCGCCCCGACGGCGAGGAGGACCTGGTTCTGGACCTGCACGCCGAGTTGCGGGTCGGGTGGACCGGCCCGGCCACCTGGGGTCTGCTGACCGTCGGCGTGCTGCTGGTGGTGTGCGCGGCGCTGCTCCTGCTGCGGCCGCTACGGCCACGCGAGGTGATCTTCGTGGTCGAGCCGGATCAGGTGCCGGTGCTCGCCGGCCGGCTCGGGGTCACCTCGTTGAGTGGCCTGGGCCCCCGCCAACCCGATCCGACCCCGCCGTTGCCGGTACGACAACTCGCCCCGGTCGGCTCCGGAGCCCCGGACCCCGCCCGGTCGGCGATCGGCGCGGCCCGCGCGGCCACCCTCGCCGACCTGGACGAACCGGTCCGGCTGCCCCGCCCACCGGAGGTGACGCTGAGTCTCGCCTGGCCGCCGGCCGACGTGGACGAGCCCACTGCCCGGCCGGTCGCGGCCGCCCCTGGCGACGACAGGGCCCGTGGCGGACCGGTCGGGTGACGGCCCGGCCGGCGGTGGTGGGTGAGACGGCGAGTGGCCCTCCGCGCTGCCGACGCGGAGGGCCACCCTCACCGGGGGATCGGTGCTACCCGAGCGACGCTTGAGGTAGATGAGGACAGATTAGCCCCGAACATGGTTACTCGGGAGGTCTGTCCAATTGGTGCGATTTTCCGCACCGAGCCCCGAGCGCACCGGTAACGCCACCAGCAGCAGCAGGCTGAGCAGCACGTAGGTGTTCTGCACGACGAAGTCCACCGGGTCGTGAGTGCGGACCGGTCCCGCGCCCCAGGCCTGGAACGTCACCACGCCGTAGATGGTCACGGCGGTGATGCCCAGCGCGAGCCCGGCCAGCCACCGACGTCGGCGTGCCTCCTCCGGGCGGTTCGCGCTCAACGCCGCGTCGGCGAGCAGCACCACCGCCGGCACGAACCAGTAGATGTGGTGGGTCCAGGTGATCGGGCTCGCCAGGGAACCGACCAACCCGGTCAACGTCAGGCCGGTCAACACGTCGCCGGCCCGCGCCGCACGGGCGGCCCGCCACAGCCCGTAGCCGGCGACCGCGGCCACCAGCAGCAGCCAGAGCAGCCGGTCCGGCTTCTCCGGCTCGGTGAAGCGGCTGAGCAGGCCGAACAGCGACTGGTTGCCGACGATGTCGGTGCGTCCCACCCGCTCGGTGGTCCACAGCTCGTGCGTCCAGAACCGCCACGAGTCACGAGGGGCGATCGCCGCCGCGAGCAGGGTCGCCGCCGCCGCTGTCGCGCTCGCCACCGCCGCCGCCCGCCACCGTCGGGTGGCCAGCAGGTACACGATGAAGATGCCGGGAAAGAGCTTGAGCGCCGTCGCCAGCCCCACGCCCACCCCGGCCCAGCGCCGCGCCTGCGGCACCGCGAACAGTAGATCGGCCAGGATCAGCACGACCAGCAGCATGTTGATCTGGCCGAAGGTGATCGTCTCGCGGATGCTCTCCACCGCCAGCACCAGCAGTACGGCGGCGATCAGTGTGAACGTTCGGGGCAGGTCGTGTCGGGCGATCACCGGCGTCACCAGCCACCGGGTGGTCAGCACCACGGCCAGCACTGTGAGCGCCGTAAAGATCGCCACGGTGGCGCCGAGCCGCAACAGACCGAACGGCCACAGCAGCAGCGCGCTGAATGGTGGGTAGGTGAAGTACAACTCGCCCTGCACCCGGTCGGGCTGGACGTAGTCGTAGAGCGGGTGGCCGACGCGCCACCAGTCCATCGCGGACATGTAGATCTTGAGATCGAAGAAGTTGTGCACGAGGCCTGGCAGGTAGAGCGCTGGCAGCACAGCGCCGAGGGCCACCACCGCGACCAGACGACGGACCGTACGGCCGCCGGGATCGTCTTCGGTGACGGCGGGCGGTGCGACGGGTTCTGCTGGCACCCCGAAACCCTAGCGGTCCGGTCCGCCGAGAGCGCGCAGCCGCGGGGCGTGGGCTGCGCGTAGGCTGTCCCGGTGGCTGATCTCCTCGTCTGGATCGACTGTGAGATGACTGGGTTGGACCTCGGCAGGGACAAACTGATCGAGGTTGCGGCACTGGTCACCGATCCCGACCTCAACGTGCTCGGTGACGGTGTCGACGTGGTCATCCACGCCGACGAGGCGGCACTGGAGGGGATGCCGGAGATCGTGCAGACCATGCACGCCAAGTCCGGCCTCACCGAGGAGGTCCGTCGTTCGGCGGTCACCCTCGCCGAGGCCGAAGACCTGGTCCTGGACTACGTGCGCACCTTCGTCAAGGACCCGCGTACGGCGCCGCTCTGCGGCAACTCGATCGCCACCGACCGGGGCTTCATCGCCCGGGACATGCCGCGCCTCGACGCGCACCTGCACTACCGGATGATCGACGTGTCGTCGATCAAGGAACTCTGCCGCCGCTGGTACCCCCGCGTGTACTTCGGCCAGCCGCAGAAGGGTCTCGCGCACCGGGCGCTGGCCGACATCCGGGAGAGCATCCGGGAGCTGGAGTACTACCGGCGCACCGTCTTCGTTCCGCTGCCCGGCCCGGATGTCGAGACCGCCAAGGCCATCGCCGCCGAACTCTGACCACGCCGGCTCGTCCCGGGGAGCAGGGAACCCGCTGGACGAGGTGCGTTGCGGTGTGGCTATTATTGGTCCGCACCCCGCCCGGAGCGATCGACCGGGCGACGGCGGCATGGTGGCTGTAGCTCAGTTGGCAGAGCACCGGGTTGTGGTCCCGGTTGTCGGGGGTTCAATTCCCCTCAGTCACCCCACTGGTTTCACCACTCAGGCCCCCTCCTCGGAGAGGGCCTGAGTCGTTGTCGGGGCGAGGCAGGGCCTACGCGAAAGCCCCCTCCGAGGAGGGGGCTTTCGTCGGCTGGCTCAGGAGGTCGGCGTGGGGGACGGGGCGCCCGTCCCGTCCGGGGTCGGGGTGGCGGCGTCCGGGTCGGCCGGAGGCTCGTACGGAAGGGCGCTGCCCTTGACGTACTCGTCCCAGCTCATGTTCCAGTCGGTCCAGCCGTTGCCGTTCTGGAGCTTGCGCTCGGTGCCCTTCACCGTGATCGGGTCGCCGACCTGGGTGTTCTTGAAGAGCCAGTCGCCGTTGGCCATCGACACGTTCACGCAGCCGTGCGACACGTTAGTGGTGCCCTGCTGTCCCTCGGACCAGGGTGCCGCGTGGATGAACTCCCCGCCCCAGGTGAGGCGCTGCGCGAAGTCAATCTTGGTGCGGTAACCCTCCTCCGGGCCCAGCTCCTCGAACGTGTCGAAGACCGTCTTGCGCAACTTCTCGATGACGACCATGGTGCCGCTGGACGACGGGGTGCTCTTCTTGCCCAGGCTCACCGGGATGGTCTTGATCACAGAGCCGTTGCGGGTCACCGTCATCCGCTTGGTCTTGTTGTCCACAGTCATGACCACCGCCGCGCCGATCTTGACGTCCACCGAGAGGTCGGCGCGGCCGTACCAACCCTCACCCATCGGCAGGCCACCCGCCTGGACCCGGTAGGAGACCTTGCTGCCGGTCTTCCAGAACTCCTTCGGCCGGAACCGGATCTCGGTGGGGCTGACCCAGTGCCAGATCCCCGCCTGCGCCGGCGTCGAGGTGACAGTCATCCGGCGCTGCACGTCGTCGCGGTAGTCCTCCGGGATGCCCCGGCTGAACTTCACGATCAGCGGCATGCCCACACCGACCACCTGGTTGTCGCCGAGGAAGCTGCTCACGCGTACCTGGTTGCCGGGCTTGGCCATCGTGGTGAAGGTGCTCGTCGCGGTGGCCGGGCGTCCGTCGTCGCCCTTGGCGGTAACGGTGGCCGTGTAGCTCGTGCCGTAGGCCAGCGCGCCGGTCGGCAGCCACGACTTGCCGTCCTTGGCGAGGGCGCCCTCGACCACCTTGCCGGCGGCGTCCTTCAGCTCGACAGCGGTCTCCACGGCGTCCTTCGTGGTGAAGGTGACGCCGGTGGACGCCGGCACGTCCTTGGCGTCGGCCGCCGGCTCGCTGATCGTCGCGGCGGCCTTCGGCGCCGGGTTCTCGCCGCCGCCGTGCCACGAGGACGGCTTGCCGCCGTCGCCGTCGGTGCAGGCCGAGGTGAAGGCCAGCGCCACGGCGAGAAGCCCCGCCGCGAACACGCGGCGTCGCCCACCGGGCCTGATCAGCTGGTCCTGGCTAGCTCGCATGAATTCCCTCACAGTTGTGGTCGCTGCCCCATCGTCTCTTACTGACGCGCCAGAGCCGGCCCCGGTTGCCGAGGGTGAACCGAAACACGCCATCAATAGTGCCCGAATCCTGCTACTATCCGGCGTTTCGTGAGCCTGGTTCGTCTCCGTGTCGGGAGCGCGGGGGTCGCCGCGCTGTCATCGAGCGGCGGGAGTGCAAGGGTACGCCGGTCCGGCCAACGGCCGAGCCGGCGCAACGAGGCCGACGGCTCAGACCGCCGGACCGGCCCCACCACTGGGCACCGGCAACGCGCTGCCCTTGACGAACTCCGACCAGCTCAGGCTCCACGCCGTCCAACCGTTACCGGCGGCGATCCTGCGCTCGGTGCCCTTGATCGTGATCGGGTCACCGATCCGGGTCTTGCCGAACAACCACCTGGCGTTCGCCATCGACACGTTCACGCAGCCGTGCGAGACGTTCTGCCGCCCCTGCACGTGCTCCGACCAGGGCGCGGCATGGATGTACTCGCCACCCCAGGTCAGCCGTTGGGCGAACTGGATGTCGGTCACGTAGCGGTTGGCCGGATCCGGGTCGTCGCGGGTGTCGAAGACAGTGGCTTCCTTCTTCTCCATCACCACCATCGTGCCGCTCGACGACGGTGTGCTCTTCTTGCCCAGGCTCACCGGAATGGTGCGTACCGGCGCGCCGTTCTCGTACACCGTCATCTTCTTGTTGGCGTTGTCGACCTTCATCTCGAACGACCGGCCGATCTTGGCGGTGGCCTTGCGGTCGATGTCGCCGTACTTGCCGTTGCTCAACGGCACCCCCGCCAGCGCGATCCGCACGGTGATGGTGGTGCCCGGCTTCCAGTACTCCGGGGCCCGGTAGTAGGCCTGCGTGCCATTGCTGACCCAGTGCCACGCGCCCGGCTGCGGCGGGTCGGTCTGGACGAACATCCGCTTCTGCACCGCCGCCCGGTCCTTCTTCGGGATACCCGGGTGGAACTCGGTGACCACCGGCATGGCCACCCCGTAACTCTTGTCGTCGAAGAGGTACAGGCCCGACCCGATTGTCGACTTCGGCTTGGCCATCGTGGTGAAGCTGCTGGTGCCCTGGCTGCTCGTGCCGTCCGACGCGCTCGCCGTCACAGTGGCCGTGTAGCGGGTGCCCCACTTCAGCGGAGCTGACGGCACCCAGGCCGAGCCATCGGTACGCAGCTTGCCCTCGATAGAGCCGCCGCCGTCCGCCGTCAGGGTGACAGCGGACACCTTCCCGCCGTCCGGGAGCTTCGCGCTGATCTCCGTGCTCACCGGCCTGTTCTTCGTGCCGTTCGCCGGGCTCAGCGTGAGCGCCGGCCCACTCGGTGTGCTCGGTGTCGAAGGTGCGGCTGAGCCAGGGGTGGCGCTCACGTCCGAGGACGCCCCGCCAACGAATTCCGGCTTCTTCTCGCCGCCGCCGCATCCGGTCAGTGCCAGCGACGCCGCCAGAGTCAGGGCGCCCACCACCGCCCCGGCTCGCGTGAACCGTGCCATGCCCACCTCTGTTCTCGCGTACCTGGCGGACATCGTGCCGCATCACCGCCGCAACCCACGCCCCGATCTTGGCGGCGGTGGCCGGTTTGGGGCTTTTTGCCGGCAAAGCTCGACCGAAGGGGGGACCCGGGCAACCAAATTGGAGCCCGTGTTGGAGGGGTGCTAATGTTCTCTCCGTTGCCGATGAGCGCCGCTAGCTCAACTGGCAGAGCAGCGGACTCTTAATCCGCGGGTTCGGGGTTCGAGTCCCTGGCGGCGCACCAACGATGAGGGCCCTGACCTGGCAGATGTGTGCCGGTCAGGGCCTTTTTCGCGTACGCCGGTGCGACGAGGCCCGACGCCGGTGGCTCGACACCGTCGTGGCAGGTCAGCTGGAGGACCGCCTCGGGAGTAACAGCTCCTCGTGATCGAGTTCACGTTCCAGAACGCGGAGCTCCTCGTCCGGCAGTCGGCCGGAGTCGCGCCAGCGCACGAGTTCCTCGCGCTGTGCGTCGATCGCTGTCCGGCGGATACGAAGCGCCGCTTCATACGCCGGTGAGGTGGGCAGCTCGGATGATCCACTCTGCTCCAGCAGGTCCAGCCGCCCGCGGTAGCGCGCCAATCGGGCCAGCAACTGCGTACGGGTGGTGTTGACGGACACCGCGCTGTCCGGCTCCACCGCGGCAACCTCGTCGAGGCGGGCCAGGGCGGCCTCGACCGCCGCAGAGCGGGCCTCGTTGCGGACGCGGGCCTGGTCGGCTTCGTTGGCGCGCAGGCCCAGCATTCGCACGAGCGGCGCGAACGTCAGGCCCTGCCCGACGAGTGTCACCAGGACGACCACGAAGGTGCAGAACAGCAGGAGGTCACGGTCGGGAAAGGGCGCGCCGCTGTTTGTGGTCAGCGGCAGGGTGAAGATCGCGGCCAGGCTGATCACCCCACGGGTGCCGGACCAGCTCAGTGCCACCACCTCACGGGAGGTGAGTCGGCGGGCGTTACGGTCAGCGCGCTCGATCTGCCGGGCGCTCCAGGGTTCGTCGGGATCGTCCTGCTCGGAGATGCCGCCCAGCCGGGTGTGCAGCGACCGGGGGAGGGACTGGGTCATCACCAGCCACGCGGGGCGCAGCAGGAGCACCACGCCCACCGATACCGCGACGGCGATGACGATGGTCGACGTCTCGTACTGACGCAGGCCCTTGACGACCTCGGGAAGCTGCTGGCCGATGAGCAGGAAGACGAAGCCTTCGAGGAGGAAGTCGACCAACCGCCACACCGCGCTGGTCTGCAGCCGGGCGGCGCCCGAGGTGAGCTGAGGCGTCTTATGGCCAACGATCAGCCCGGCGATCACCACGGCGAGCACCCCGGAGACGTGCAGTTCCTCGCCCAACAGGTAGGCCACGAACGGTGTCGCGAGCGAGATGGCATTCGACAACAGCGGGTCCGCGGTGAACGGTCGGGCCAGACGTACCAGCCACGCCACTGCCGCTCCCACGGCGACCCCGCCGACCGCCGCCAGCACGAACTGACCAACCGCGGACGGGAACGAGAACTCACCACCCACCGCGGCGGCCACCGCGACGCTGAGCATGGTCAGCGCGGTGGCGTCGTTGAGCAGCCCCTCGCCCTGAATGATCGTGACCATCTTCGGTGGCAGATTCACTCGGCGGCCAACCGCCAGGGCGGCCACCGGGTCGGGCGGCGCGATGGCGGCGCCGACCGCGATCCCGGCAGCGAGCGTCGCCCCGGCGACGAACAGGTGGAACCCGATACCGACCAGCACCCCGGTGAGGAGCACCAGCAGCACGGACAGGCTGACCACGATGCGGAGGTTCCGGCGGATGTCCAACAGCGAGGAGTCCAGCGCGGCGCTGTAGAGCAACGGCGGCAGCACGATCATGAGCACAAGGTCGGGATCCAGGCCGATGTTGGGGCCGGGGAGCAGCGCGTACGCGATGCCGATGAGCGGCAGAAGCGCTGCGGCCGGCAGGCCGGTGCGGGCCGCCACCCACCGCACGACGACGATGACCGCGACAGCGGCGAGCACGAACAACAACGTCGAATGGGTGCTCACCTGGCTACTTCCCCCTGGAGCGGCGCGAGGTTCCTCGGATCCACTGCGGGCTCGCGGCCGAGCCGGCCGTTCGGCGCTGTTGGCGCCGGTCAGCGCCCCAGGCAGTAGTAACGAGCGTACCCGCTTGATCAACCGGACCTGGCCGACCGCAGCTTTCACGGCGACGGCGTCGGTGCTGCCGCCAGCCTCACCACTGTGGAATTCGGTACGACCACAACTCCGATCCTGGCCCGGGTACGCCCGCACGACGGTGACACGTCCGCCCCGGTGACGCTCTCCGCTCGGTGGCCGCCTCGGGGACCCGTCCAGCCTGCTGCTAACGTCTCGTCCCGTTGTCAGCGAGCGCCGCTAGCTCAACTGGCAGAGCAGCGGACTCTTAATCCGCGGGTTCGGGGTTCGAGTCCCTGGCGGCGCACCAACGATATTCGGGGGGCACGACCAATCGGTCATGCCCCCCCCGAATCGCGTTGTCCGGCGGGGCGACGCGGATCACGAGTGGACCACGACGTCCCAGCGCCCACACGATGAGCGCGAAGCAGCAGAGCGCCGTTCCCGCGACGGTGACCGCTGTCCAGCCGCCCGCGGACCAGAGCGCCGTCGCGGCGGCGGAGCCGATGGCGGCGCCGACGAAGTTGCAGGTGGCCAGCGCGGTGTTGAGCCGGCTCCGGGCCTCGTGAGAGAGGGCGAACAGCCGCGCCCGGTTGAGTAGTGCCTGCGTCTGGAGGGCGACGTCGAGCATGACGATCACGATGATGACGAGGACGACGGACCGTACGGCGAACGCCGCGACGACGAATGCCGTGAGGGCCAGTACCCAGGCCGCGCCGGTGGCCGGAAGCGACCAGCCGCGATCGTGCAGCCGTCCGCCGCGCAGGCCGGAGAGGACGCCAGCGAGGCCGGCCAACCCGAACAACCCGATCACCGCCACCGGGTACCGGAACGGCGGGCCGCTGAGGAGGAACGTCAGCGCCGTCCAGAACAGCGAGAACGCGGCGAATCCGCTGGCGGCCAGGACCAGCGTCCATCGGACCGCCCGCTCGCGTACGACCACCGCGCCGACCGAGGCGATGAGCTGCGCGTAGGGCATGCGCGTGCGCGGTGGCAGCTGTGGAATCGCGCGGTAGAGCACGATCGCGAGCAGGACGGCGAAGACCGCGGCGAGGGCGAAGATCGTCCGCCACCCGGCGGCGTCGGCGACGAGGCCGCTGATCGTGCGGGAGGCCAGGATTCCGGTGAGGGTCCCGGATCCGACGACGCCGACGATCCGACCGCGCTGGGCGTCGCCGGCAAGGTCTCCGGCGAGCGGGGTGAGGATCTGCCCGGAAATCGTCGTCACGCCGAGCACGCCGAGCGCGAGGATGAGTACGCCGATCGACGGCGCCAGCGCACACAGCAGCAGTGCGGCAGCCGAGGTCAGCAGCATGATCGGGACGAACCGGCGGCGGTCCAGGACGTCACCGAGCGGCACGAGCAGCAGCACGCCTACGGCGTACCCGAGCTGCGTCGCGGTGACCAACCAGCCGGCCGTCGCGGTCGTGACGCGTAGATCGCCCGCGATGAAGCCGAGCAGTGGCTGGGCCCAGTACAGGTTGCCGACTGCCACTCCCGCCGCCAACGCGAGAAGGAACGTCAGCCGGCGGCTCATCCCTGACGGCGGTGCCATGCGGGGTGCTGCCACCCTGCCACGCTACGGCGCGGGCCAAGCGTGCGCCTCGACGAGGCCTGAGCGTGCAGGATCGGCTCCGTGGCGATCAGGAGCCGCCTGCCGTACGCGGCGCGTACATGATCAGGGCGACGCCGATCAGGCAGATGCCGGCGCCGATGATGTCCCACCGGTCGGGCCGGAACTTGTCGACGATCACGCCCCAGGCAAGGGATCCGGCGACGAACACGCCGCCGTAGGCGGCGAGGATGCGCCCGAAGTTCGGGTCGGGTTGGAAGGTGGCGACGAATCCGTACGCGCCGAGGGCGATGACTCCGGCGGCGATCCACCACAGGCCGCGGTGCTCGCGCCAGCCCTGCCAGATCAGCCACGCCCCGCCGATCTCGAACAGGGCGGCGACGACGAACAGCAGGACAGAGCGGACAACTGTCATCCGTGGACCGTACCGATGTGCTCCGGACCCCGATCACGCCGGTGACCTCGTCGAACAGGAGCCTCCTGGAGCGATGGTGGCGAAGGGGATGGGGCAGCACGGTTGGCCGGCACACTCGACGAGGTCGTCGCAGCCGGCCTCCACCGCAGCGCGCAGTGTGCCGGCGATGACCTGCAAATCAGCGAGCGCCAGAGCTAGGCGGCCCTGTCACCGATGGGTCGCGAGTGCCGGAAGGCGCTCAGCAGGGCCGAGACCACCGCAGCCAACAGCAGGACCCTCGCCACGTTGAACAGCACCGTGTCGCCGGTGGAGTGGGGCGGGAAGATGTCCTTGGCGAGCCAGCCGACGCCCGTCCCCAGCCCCAGGCATACGTGCATCATTGCCCGCAGGCGCGGCTGGGGCTGAGGGCGGCCGAAGATCCGGGGCGCCGTCGTGCCGCCACGGCTCTTGTGGAACAGCACAGTGGCGAAGGCCAGGTTGGCTGCGGCGGCGATGACCGCCAAGACCACGTCCACGGATCCCATGACACCGAACGCTATCGGGTAGAGGCTCGTTGCAAAGATCAGCGGATTGGGTGGTCGACGTCGTTGTCGACGCTTTTCTCCGGAGCATCGCTGACCGTCATGTGGATCTGGCGGATCCGGACTGACAGACAGCGTTGCCGGCGCCCGGAAGGCGCCGGCAACGTGTGCCTCAGTTGGCGTGGGTCAGGCGGGTGGTGATGCGCAGGCCCATGAGTGTGTCGTTCATCCACGGCACCCGCTCGCGGTGCAGGCCGGCGGTCATCTGGTCCGCCCACACCTCGTACCGCTGCATGAGCGTGTTGGCGCGGGACCGCGCGCTGGTGATCAGGCAGTCGCCCAGTGGGTCGCCGGGCAGGTTGGACGAGTCGACAGCGGGCTCGCAGGGCACCTTGAGGCTGACCTGGTCGCGCAGTGGGCGGCTGGGGTCGAGCGAGCACGGCGTGGGCCCGCAGAGGGCGTAGTTCCCACTCGCCTTGGCGTAGGCGTTACCGATCTTGGCATCCGTCGGCATGTTCACCGGGATCTGGTACTGCCCGAACAGGTTCGCGGACAACACGTCGTCCGAGTCGAGGGCGTTGGGCAGACCCAACCGGGTGTACGCCTGGAGCAGCCGCGCCGCGGTGTTCACCTTCTTCAGGGCGGCGGGCACCGCCCCGCTGACCTGGGTGCTCTGGTCCCGTACCCGGTCGTACATGGACTTCTGCCGGGCCTGGAGGAAACCGCGCAGGGTCGGCGTCAGAGTGGCGTCCAGCGCCGCGTTGTTCACGGCCGTCGCGCCGCTCTCGAAGGCGTAGCGTCCGGACGGCCACTTCTGGGTCAGTCCCTGCTCGGGCGTGGTCTCGCTGTCACAGTTGAAGAACTCGCAGTCGACCTGGTAGACCTGCTCGTTCGGCCAGGTGTAGTCGGCGGTGCGCGAGTTCTGCCAGGCCGTGTTCGAGTTCAGCCGGAATCGGCTGTGGATCTGCAACCGCAGCTTGCCGTAGTGGCGGATCACCCCGGTGCCGTAGCCCGTCGTACGCGTGTAGACCCAGCTCGGTGTGTAGCAGTAGCCGACCTCGGGCAACTCCCGTACCCCGGCCGGCGGCTCGTCGTGGCGCGGTGTGTACGCGTACTGGAGTGCCCGCACCATGTTCGACATCAGGTTGTAGCGAACGTTGCTGGGTCGGTCGATCTGCCTGCTGCCCTCACATGCGGGCACCGTCGCCTCGTCGCCCTTCGCCGGCGCCGCGGCGAGCGGCTTGTCGGTGTCCCAGAACAGGTCGTAGTCCTTGAGCGTCTTCACCTGTACGCCATTGGCGTCCGGTTCGTAGCGGACCTGGACCTCGTTGGTCCGAAACGCTCTCAGCGCGGCCGACAGCTCATTGGTGGCGGTGACGTACTCGTTGACCAGCCCGGTGATCAGGCTGTTGGCGTTGCCGCCGGCCGGTCGACCGAAGCTGGCCGCGAGGTCGGCGATGCGGGTGCCCTCCGCCTCGATCTGCGCGGCACGGCCGGCGCTGACCTGGGCGGCGTACGTCGGGTTCTGCAGCATCAACATGGCGTACGACTGCGCGCCGAGGTTCCACACCGTCGGGTTGCCGACCGGTGTCGACGGTTCGACCATCGAGGGGTCACGTCCGTTGGCGACCCGGGCCAGGTAGTTGATCGACCGGGCCTCGCCGAAGCTGTTCAGCACCGTGGTCGGGTCGACGGCCGGGTTGTCGGCGTCGGTCCGGGGCACCACGAACGCGGCGCCGCTGGCCAACTGTGTCGAGGTCAGGTGGAATTCATTCTCCGGGCCGACGAACTCGCCGTACGTCGGGATCGGTTGACCGAAGTTCTCCAGGTAGCCGATGTACTTGTTGATGTCGGCGCGGGCGTCGTGCAGTGTGGCGTCGCCGATCGCGGCCAGGACGGTCGCGGCGATGTCCTCCAGGCGCAGGCCGAGCTGGGCGACCTGCTGCTGCACGAGGGTGATCTGTGCGGTGTTGCCGGCGATCGCAGCGTTCAACTTGTCGAACTGGGCCATCATGTTCGCGTACACCGTGTTGATCTGGGCCTCGACCCGCGCGAAGCTGGCCCGCATCTCGTCGCCGAGGGCCCGCACCTCGTCGCGTAGGGCCTTCACCTGGGCCAGGATCTGTGCGTCCAGCGACGGTCCGCTGCTGCCGAAGAGCCCGACGATCGACATCACCGCACCGAAGACGTTGCCGGTCATCGCCAACGTAGCGGTGCTGAAGATCGAGCCCGCGAGGCCGCGGCCGGTGATCGCCGCCGCGTACTTGGAGATCGCGCTGATCGTGGTGAGGACCGCTTCCCCGATCACCTTGGACTTCTTGCCGGCGGCGGGGTCGGCGAACCCGATGATGGTGGAGACCATGCCGACCCCGGCCTTGATGTCGGAGATCGTCTGCTGCCGAGCCTTGTCCCGGTCCTCGGCGGCCTTCTTGGCCGCCGCGGTGCACGCGGCGCTCGGCGGCCCTTCCGGCGGACACTTGCTGTTGTTCTCGCCGATCTCGAGGCGGATCTCCAGGCTCAGGCCGAGCAGCTCCGCGTGCAGGGAGGCCAGCTGCTGCTTGGCCGCCGCTACGTACGCCACCGAGTCGTCCCGCAGCGCCAGGATCGCGTCGAGGTCGACATGCGAAAGTCCGGGATCCTGCTGGAGCTCCTCGTAGGTGCTGGTGATGTCCACCCCGACCGGCTCACCGAGGACGGCGTTCCAGGCGGTGGCGACGGGCCCGCTGGCTGCCCCCGCCTGTCGGGTCGCGGACCACACGGCCGCGAGAGCGTCATCGCGGCCGCGCAGCCACTGGGCGGTCCGCAGCGCGCCGGAGGCGAGTTCCTCGCGGGTGTCCCACGGCTCGACCGTCTTGCCGATCACGGCCCCGACCAGGCCGGTGATCTCCGGCGAGGTCCGGGTGTCGCCGCCTGGCGCGCCGAGCAGGATGTCGACGGACTTCAGCAGCAGGTCCTGTTCGGGCAGCAGGAGGTCGAACGTGGTCAGCGATTCGTCGAGCACCTGCTTGCGTGCGGTGAGCTGGGCCTGGGCCTGTGCAGCAGTGGCGTTCGGGTGCAGCCGGTGCCACTGGACGAACTCGGCCGACAGCACGACGGTGGTGATCCGAGCGGCGCCCTGGAGATGGAGTTCGGCGACCTGGCCGAAGGCCCGGTCGGTGAGCGCTGCCTGAGGGACGGGGACGGGGACGGGATCGGCCGACGCGGGCTCGCCGAAGAGCGCGCTTGCCACTGTGACCGCGATCATCGCCAGCACGGCAGTCCCGCGCCGGGTGCGCGTGGAACGTTTTATTGTCATGCCGCGAACGTATTGAGCGGCCTGAAAGGGCGCTGAAAGGGCGCTGACTCGCGCTCAGCCGGCGGCGGGTGACGCGGCGGGCGCGTCGAGGGCGGGCGCCACGACGGCGAACGCCTGGTCCATCAGCTCGGCCAGGTGCTGCTCGTCGTCGCCCGGCTGCCACCGCTGGAGCACCGTGTCGAGTGCCAGCAGTGCCATCCCGGCGGCCATCCGTGGGTAGGGGTCGGTGTGCGGGTCGAGGCGACGGCGGTTGGCCACCTCGGCGGCCAGCTCGGCGCGCCACTCGATCTGGCGTTCCAGCCAGCGGGCGTGCAGGGCGGGGGTGTCCAGGATCAGACGGACGACGACACGGGCTCGCTCGGAGTGCTCCGGGTGGTCGTTGCAGGCGGCGAGCGGCACCCAGAGAGCGTGGCGCAGCGCGACCGACGGCGGCTCGGCGGGCGGCCGGGCGGCGAGTTCGGTGATGATGTCCGCGCTGGTGTCGGCAAGGAACCGAACGACCACGTCCTCTTTCGACGCGAAGTAGCGGAAGAAGGTGCGTCGCGACATGCCGGCCGCCGCCGCGATGTCGTCGACGGTCACCACGTCGAAACCCTTTGTGGCGAGCAGCATCAGGGCGGCGTCACGCAGCTCGTCGGCAACGAGCTGGCGTTTGCGGTCGGCCAGGCTGTTGTCCGTACGAGATCTCATCCGCCGATGCTACGTCACCTGCTGCCACATCATGCCCATGCTGGCATCTCGTGCACCTCTTGACACTAAGTGCCATCGATAGCACAGTGGGGCGCATGACCGTCAATGGCTGGTCCACCGAACAGATCCCCGACCTCAGTGGCCGTACCTTCGTCGTCACCGGTGCCACAGCGGGCCTCGGCCTGGCCACGACCCGGGCGCTCGCCGCTCGCGGTGCGCGCGTCGTGCTGGCCGTCCGCGACGAGGAGCGGGGTCGCCGGGTGGCGGCCGACATCACCGCGGCCCGACCCGGCGTCGACCTGGAAGTCCGGCGGATCGACCTCGCCGACCTCGACTCGGTCCGGACGTTCGCCGACGGGATGAACGCCGACCACCGCCGGGTGGACGTGCTGATCAACAACGCGGGGGTGATGGCAGTGCCGCGTACCCTCAGCCCGCAGGGTCACGAGATGCAGTTCGCCACTAACCACCTCGGGCACTTCGCACTCACCGGGCTCCTGCTCGACCTCCTGCTGGCCGGCCGGGATCCACGGGTGGTCACTGTCACCTCGGTCAACCACCGGCAGGCGAAGATGCGCTTCGCCGACCCGACCGGCGAGCGGGGCTACTCCCCGATGGGCTTCTACAACACGTCCAAGCTGGCCAACGCCATCTTCGGCTACGAGCTGCACCGGCGGCTCAGTGCCGTGGCGAGCCCGCTGGGCAGCTTCCTCGCCCACCCCGGCTACACCGCGACGAATCTGCAGACCAGTGCCACCACGCCGGTCTGGCGGCTGCTGCTGGGCCGGATCGGCAACCCACTCCTCGCCCAGCCGATCGATCGCGGCGTCTGGTCGCAGCTGTTCTCCGCCACCGACCCCGGGGCGCAGCCGGGCCAACTCGTCGCCCCGGGTGGGCCGGGTGAACTGCGCGGTCACCCCGCGCCGGCGAAGCTCTCCACCGCCGCGACCGACCCCGAGCACGGCCGCCGTCTGTGGGAACTGTCCGAACAGGCCACCGGCGTACGGTTCGGCGCGCTGCGACGAACGAGCTGATCGCGGTGCATCCAGCAGCCGTCACATTCCGCAGCGCTAGATCGTCCAGGGGGCGAGCAACCACGACGGAGGAACAATGTTCGCTGCCTATGTCACTGTCACCATTCTCGCGTCGGTCTTCACCGGCTTCGCCGCCGTCACCTACCTGATCGGTCACGACTATCCGAAGGCCCAGGCCGACATGAAGCGCGTGCCACGGTCGTGGTTACCGTGGTTGGGCGTGGCGCTGGCGGCAGGCTCGTTGGGGCTGCTGGCCGGCTTCGCCGTACCGCTGCTGGGAATCCTCGCCGCCGCCGGGCTGGTGCTGTACTTCATCGGCGCGCTCCTCGCGCACCTGCGCGTCGGCTCCCGTCAGCTGGTGGGGCCGGCCGTATTCTTCGTGACCGTGGTGGCCGCACTGGTGGTGAATGTGCTCCACCACTGGTGATCCGTCAGCTACGACGTGAGGCACCCGTCCCGCATCTGGACGGCTCGGTCGCAGCGCGCGGCGATAGCGGCGTCATGGGTCGCCATGATGAGAGTGGTGCCCTGTTCGTCGCGCAGCCTCAGCAACAGATCGACGATCGCGGTGCCGGTCTGACTGTCGAGATTGCCGGTGGGTTCGTCGGCCAGCAACAGGGCAGGTTGGTTGATCAGTGCGCGGGCGATGGCGACCCGTTGCTGCTGCCCACCGGAGAGCCGCGACGGCAGGGCGGCGGCCCGGTCGGCGAGCCCCACCATCGCCAGCAGCTCATGGGCACGAGTGACCTTGTCGAAGTCGGTGCGGAACGGAATCAGCGGCGCCACGACGTTGTCCACTGCGGTGAGCGTGGGCAGCAGGTGGAACCGTTGGAACACGAAGCCGACCCGTCGCCGGTAGGCGGCCAACCCCCGGCCGGCCAGTCCGGTCACCTCCTGGCCGCCGACCTCGATGGTGCCACCGTCACTTCGTTCGATGGCGCCGATCAGGTGCAGGAGCGTCGACTTGCCCGAGCCACTCGGCCCGGTCAACGCGATCGCGGTGCCGGCGTCGATCGCGAGGCTGACGTCGTTCACAGCGACCAGCGGTGCGCCGTCGGGCAGGGGAAAGGACTTCCGTACCCGGGTGAGACACACCAGCGGCATGGTCACAGTGCTCGACGTCGCAGCTGACGTCTGTTCCATCGGACCTACTCCTTTGCCGCTCACCCCTCGGCGAGCAGGTGGGCGGTGGGCAGTCGGCGGAGCACGGCGATCGGCACCACCACCGACAGGGCGGAGACGGCGACGCCGAACACCAGGGCGGCTGCGGAACACCAGAGGATCGCAGCGGTGACGCCCCCGGCGAAGGCCGCCGCCGCGCCCAGGCCGGCAGCGGCACCGAGCGTGCCGCCGATGGCACCCATGCCGATGGCCTCGATGATGACCAGCCGATTCAGCGTGGCGTCGGTCCAGCCGACGGCAGCGAACAGGGCGAACTCGGCGGCGCGCTCGCTGATGTTGAGATAGAGCACGTCAGCGACCGACACGATGCCCAGCACGATCGTGACCGCCACGGCGATGTGATCGACGGTGCGGGCCTGGAGAGTGACGGCATCACCGAGCAGGGTGCCGGTGATCGCCCCCCGGAACGCGAACGTGATCGCCAACAACATGGTCAGCGCGGCCACCCCGATCGTCAGACTCAGCGCGCCGAGCGCGGTCCGACCGGGTGTGCGGGCAAGGTTGGCCAGCGCGAGGGTGGCCAACCGGCGCGGTGCCTGCCGGCGGAGGGCGAAACCCGAGACGGCGGGCCGGATGATCTCGCCGGGGTCCGGCCGGGCGGCCCGCCAGGCCGGCCAGCCGCCGGCGAGCAGGGCCAGGGCCACCGCTGCGGGTACGGCGAGCAGGGTGTGGCTCCACGCGATGTTCAGCCCGAGACCGAACGCGATCCCGAGCGCCAGCCCGGTGCCCGCGACGCCTGCGGCGAGGCCGATGCCGACGATCTCGATGAACATGAGCTGGAGGAGGTGCCGGCGGCCCCAGCCGAGGCAGGTGAGGATGCCGAACTCGGTGCGTCTGGCGCGGATGGCGGCGGTGTTGGCGTTGAGCACTGCCAGCGCGCACACGGCGAGCACCAGGACGGACAGCAGGACGCTCTTGCGGTCGGCCGCGCGGACCAGCACGGACGCGACGCCCTTCTGCACCCAGGGCTCGGCCACGGCGAGGTCGGGCCGACCGTAGTTGCCCGCCGGGTAGTGCACGGTCATCGCTGTGGGCGACGACCCCAGGGTTATGTCGACCTGGAGGCCGGTGCGTTGCGCGATCTCCTCGGCGATCACCCGGACCCGCTCCCGGGACACCGGGTCGATGCCGACGTCTCCGGCCAGCCGAACTCGCACCACGCTGATCGGTGCGGTGGTGTTGAGCTGGTACTCCGGGTAGCTGGGCTCGGTGCTGTACGCGCCGGGGTCGAAGATGGCGGGCAGGGCCGCCATGGTGGTGAGCATCAGCGGAGGCTGGCTGAGCAGGCCGGTGACGTTCGAATTCGGGGTCAGCCGTCGGCCGCCCAGTGCCTGCCGCGACGCTTCGTCGGCACCCTCGGCGCCCGGATTGAAGTACGTGTCCATGGGCACCGCTGACAGCGCGCTGCCCAGCGAAACCCTGGCGGGGTCGAAGGTGCCCACCGCGCCCAGCGCGGCATCGGGCATGCTGACGTCTCCCGGTTGCTCCTCGTAACCGTGCGCCAGGTTTCGATGGACGGCTACCTCGCTGCGCACGCTGGTGTCGGCGAACTCCATCGGCACGTGCCGGGACGACCCACCGTCGTCGGCGCCCTGACCCCAGATCTTCAGGTCGTACGGATCTGGCTGGGCCCGCAGACCGTCCCCGGCCGGTACCCTCTTCGGCGGTCCGACGGTCCAGAACTGGTCGAGCCACCTGGTGTTCGACGTTGCCAGGTCGTATTCGACGCCCAGGTCGTCGGGGCGAAGCATCCGGTCGAGCAGGTTCTGGTACGGCTCTTCGAACGACATCGCCCGTGTGGCGACCGGCGTGCCGGACTCGTTGACCAGAGCGGCGCGGAGCCGCTGGTCGTCAGCGGATCTCCGGACCAGCTCGGGCACGTCGGAGTTCAGGCGCTGCACTGTGACGTTGAGCGTCCTGTCGACCTGGGGTCGGTCCGCGACGAGGATCGGGAGCACCGAGTAGGGGTACGGCATTCCGTCCAGCCGCCGCGAGGCCGGCGCTTCGGGCGAGGTGAAGTATCGGCCCGAGGTGACGGCCTGGTCCAGCCCGGCCAGCGTGGCCTCCGACTCCGGGTCGACCGCGGCCATCAGGAACGGCACCGTCCACGCCAACGTGACTGTCGGCCGCGTCGCCTTTCCCTCGCGATCCGTCGAGCCCATGCCGCCGACGCACGTCAACGACGATCGGGCTCGGAGGTCGGTTGGCGCGAGCCAGTCCTCCGCGGTGATGGCCGGAGCCGCTGGGCAGATCTTCACCCGTTGGCCGTCGGCGTCGACCTCCTCCGGCGGTGGCAGGCCCCCGCCGCTCTTCAACTCGCTGTTCGGCACCACGTCCAGCCGGTTCCGCGTCGCGTAGAGGAACGCCGGCCCGTCCGGGATCTGGCTCAGCCCCGCGTCCGTCGCCCAGGTCGGCTGGACCCGCAACACCTGACGCTCGGCGGTCGGGTCAAGGTGATCCGACAGGTCGACAGTCACTGGCACTGTGCGCATCACGTACCCGATCATCGCGACCGGTGCGGCCACCGAGACCCCGTGCACCGCCTGGATCTCACGCCACTGATCGTGGGTGATGCCGCCACGCATGCCCGCCAACTGGCCCGACTGGACCAGATTGCGCTCCTGCTCCAGCGGCAGCACCGCGCCCTGGGGGCGTACCAGGAGGTCGTAGACCGGGCGATAGTTGGCGCTGACCGCGCCCACCGCATCCAGCCGGGAGGTCACAGCGGCCCCGGTGAGCAGTGTGAACCCCGCTACCGCGACGGCGATCATCGAAAGTAGGGCCAGTGACCGGCGTAGTCGTACCCGCCATTGCGACGCGGCTATCCCCAGCATCGACGCACCGTGCCCCGCATCGTTGGTCCTCCAGCATGAGGCCGTCGGTCGGATGGTGACATCCGACCGACGGCCGCGAATCGACGATCAGCAGCAGCCCGTGGAGTAGCTCACGTAGGACGCGTTGCAGTCTCTCGCCGTGTTGGCGTAACAGCGGACCTGCCCCGCGACCACCTTGTTGTAGTAGTAGTAGCAGAACGGCCCTCCACACCCGACATAGGCGAGAGAGCAGACGTTGCACGCGGACGCAGTGGCCTTTGGCAGCAGCGTGGCCAGTAGCTTGTCCGCCAGCTTGTTGATAATCATACGACCTCTCTCCTTCTCCGTCGGTACGACGGTTTGTCGACAGAGGTGACGATGTCATCGACCACTTACGATTCGCTAACGGTGCGCTAATGCCCCGGTTAGCGGCTGTGGATCGGCATTCGCGCAGGTCATGACCGCTCGGTGCGCGAGATGGCGGTCATGCCGCCACCCCGTGTGGTGGTCGGCGGTGGCAGGTGGGCGACGGTGCTACCGCTGACCGCTCGCGCGGATGATGCTGACCAGCCGGCCGATTCGTTGACCGGGCGCGACGCCGAGGTCCCCGGCCAGGATCTCGCACAACTGGTCGTGGGCGGCCAGGGCGGACGCGACGTCACCACGCCTCATGTGTGCCTCGATGAGGTGCTCCCAGGCCCGTTCCCGGTATGGCCACTGGCGCACGAGTGGCTCCATCGCGTCGATGACGGAGTTGTTGTCGCCGAGGACGAGTTGCGCCTCGGCGAGGTCCTCCATGGCCCGCCACCGTCGCTCGTCCAGTGACGCCGCCACGACCGCTACCCCAGCGGACCGGGCATCGACGCAGGCGTCCCCCCGCCACAGCCGCAGTGCCGCCGAGAGGGCGGCGACGCGGCGTTCGGCACCTTCGGGGAGCCGAGCCCCGGCGCCCTGTTGCGTCAGGTCGTCGAAACGGGCGAGGTCTGTCGATGCGAGGCGGGCGCACAGCAGGTAACCCGGTGGGCGGGTCTGCAGGAGGTTCACGGCATCCGGCCCGCCGAGCCGCACCAGGCTTCGCCGCAGGGCGCAGACGTGGCCCTGTAGCTTCGTCGTCGCCGTCGCCGGCGGGTGGTCGTCCCAGATCACCTCGATGAGGCGGTTGACGGCGACCACCGAACCCAGGTTGAAGGCGAGCGCCGCCAGCAGTGCTCGCCTGCCCAGGCCGCCGACGGCCATCGGCTGCCCGCCGACGGTTGCCTCGATCGGACCCAGCAGTGACACTCTGAGCAGGGTGTTAGCGTTCACATCGACGTCCGAGTGGTGATCGCGTCGTCGTAACCGGATGCCTGGAGGTGGAACAACTCGGCATAGCGCCCTCCCGATGCCATCAGCTCGTCGTGGCTGCCCTGTTCGAGGATGCGGCCGGCGGCCAGCACGGCGATGCTGTCCGCCTCCCGGACGGTGTTGAGCCGGTGCGAGATGAGCAGGCTGGTGTGTGTGCGGCGCAGCGACATCAGCCGCTGGTTGATCTCGTGCTCGGTCGCCACGTCGAGACCTGACGACGGTTCGTCGAGGATCAACACGTCCGCGCCCTCCCTGAGCAGGGCTCTGGCCAGCGCCAGCCGCTGCCACTGCCCCCCGGACAACACCACCCCCACCCCGGGCAGATCCCCGTCGCTGAAGGCTCGCGTCAGCATGGTGTCGTACCCGTTCGGAAGCGCGGCCAGGGTGGCGTCCATGTCGGCCGTGGCGGCTGCTGCCCGTACGCGGGCGCGGTCATCCAACGCGTTGATGTCGCCGACAGCGATGTTGTCGTGGGCGGAGAACTCGTACGTCATGAAGTCCTGGAATGTCGCCCCGAGGCGTGCGCGTAGCGAAGCCGGGTCGATGGTGGTGATGTCGACGCCATCCCACCGAATGACGCCCCTGTTCGGGACGTGGAAGCCGCAGAGAAGCTTGACCACCGTCGACTTCCCGGCGCCGTTGTCGCCCACCAGGGCGAGGGACGAGCCGCAGGGGATCCGCAACGTGAGACCGCGCAGGACCCAGTCGTGCTCGGGGGCGTACCGGAACCAGACGTCGTCGAACTCCAGGCCCCGCTTCAGTGGTGTCAGGGCGGGCAGCGGAACGGCACGTCGGGCCTCGCGGATCACCGCGGTGATGTCGACGTAGTGGCCGAACACGATCAACGTCTCGCCGAGCATCGCGATCTGTCGGACCAGGCTCGACGCGGACATCTGCAACGCGGTCAGTGCCGCGATCACGAGCACGAGGTCGCCGACGGTGCCGTGTCCGTCGACCACCCGTGCGACGAAGACGGCCAGCGCGACCAGCGAGACGATGCCGGTCAGCGTCGCGAGGGCGCTGTCGACCCACAGGGCCAGTCGGTCCTGGTGACGTTCCTGTCCCTGTGCCGCGCGCAGCTCGCGCAGCAGGCGACCCTGAAAGAACTGGCCGAGCCCGAACAGCCGGATCTCCTTCGCGGCGCGCATGTCGAGCAGGAGTGCCGCGTAGAACGTCTGCCGGCGGAACATCGGTACGGTGCGTTCCATCATCGCCCCGCGCATCCGCGCCAACCGGATCTGGGCCACGAGCGTGGGCAGCACCGCCAGCATGACCAACGCGCTCACCAGGGGAGACCAGCGCACCAGCGTCACGCCGAAGGCGACAATGGTGATCATCTCCTGCCCGATGCCCAGGACCATGCTGTTGAGCTGGGTCGGCGCGAAGCGACTCGCCTCGTGGGCGAGCCGGAGCCGATCATGAAACTTGCTGTCCTCCAACTCGGTCAGCCGAGGGTGCGCCGACACCGCTGTGAACAGTTCCTGCTGCGTGCGTATCGTCACCCGGCGTTCCGCGTCCCGCTGTACGTACTGCGAGACGTGCAGGATGACTGGCGACACGATGGCCAGCGTGCCGAAACCGACGACACCGAGCCAGATCGTCGACGTGGCGTCGGCGGAGAGACCGTCGATGAGGGCTCGGGTGAACCAGGCGGTGGCTACCGCTGTCAGACCACCCACCACCATGATCACGACGCTCACCGCCGCCGCCCAGGGCGCGGCGCCGAAGTAGATCCCGAACGCGCGACGCATCAACGCTGCCGACCGCCTCATCGGCTGCCCAATACCTCGCTCAGGTCATGCCCGCGTGCCGCCAGTCGTCCGTCCGCGCCGAAGAGCACGAATGACGGAGTGCCCTGCACCTGGAAGGCCGCCATCACCGCGCTCGGGCTGTCGTCCATGACGAGGAGGCCGGCCTTTCGCAGCGTCGGGCCGAGCTCGTCGGTCATGCCCTCGCCCACGGTGAGGAAGCTGACCACCCGTACGCCCGTGCCGCCGAACTCCTCGGCCCGGTCGGCCAGTTTCTCCGCCTGCGCGGGGCAGTGTCGGCATCCGGCGGAGAAGAACCCGATGAGGGTCGGGCTGCCCGCGAGGTCGGCGCTGGAGACCTGGCCGTCCGGTGACACGAACTCCGGCAGTTTGGTGCCGACCGACAGCCCCGAGGCGGGCGGAGAGTTCATCTCGATGAGCTTCGCCTCCGTCTCGCGTAGCCGCCTGATGACCGCCGCGCTCAGCGCGAGATCGACGAGGACGAGCGCCGCGAGGATGGCGACGGCGGTGGACAGAAATAGCACTGTGGGCTCCTTGGGCCGGGGCATCGAAGAACAGCGCACGAGAAGTGCGCGATCGATTGGAGAGATTCAGCGCGCGTGAGACGCTCCACGAAGGAGCCAGGTGAGGTCGTCAAGCCTGACCAGCGTCGTGACGATGAATCCCGCTAGGGAAAGAGCCAATATGAGGTGCGGCGGCTCTAGACTTCTGAGCGATATGGCGGGCAGGGTGATCGCGCCAAGAAGGGCGCCGGCGGCCGTGCCGGCGAGGAAACCACTGCGAGCGACGTGCCGCCACGCAACGGGCGTGTCCGTCGGGCCGAAACAGTGACATCCCGCCGTCGACCCTTGTCGGACGGCCCGCGCGAGCACGACGGTGAACGCGCCGAAGAGCAGCACGGCCGCGGCCAGGCCGATGACCGTGCCCCCGGGCCAGAGGACAAGCGCCAGTACGGCGACCTCGGACACTATCGATGCCACCGCCACCGGGCGGGACCAGCGCACGGGGGCGACCCGCAGTTGGGCAATGGCGTCGGCGAACGCGTGAAAACTCATTCGGCTACGCACTTTTCCGATGACGGATATCGCAAGAACGCCGGCCAGCGTCAAAATGGACGCGACAACAGCGACACCCACATCGTCCCCCATTCCCCGTGGCGCCCAAGTGCCGGGGTGCGAGTCGCGCAGACCTCAAGAACCCCGGCTGGGAAACCCGAGGTTATCGGCGTGCTTCGATGCTGTCAACGGGTTGATTTGCCGGCGGAAAGATGAGAGTAATACCCCTCGAAGGGGGTCTTATGACCGACGAGTCACAATTCCTGCTCACCGTCCTGGGTGGGTTTGCCGCGCTTGCGGCACCCGTCGTCGGCGTTGCCGTGGCGCGCCGGAGACTGATGATAGTCGATGTGATGGGTGACAGCATGGTCCCCACTCTGGCTCACGGCGACCGCCTCGTGGTGCGCCGAACGCGCCGGCTCCGGGCCGGCGGCATCGTCGTCGCGCGCCACCAGGAGGGTGGTCCTCGGAGTGCCGTCGAGGGCTCTCCCGCGTCCGCCTGGCTGGTCAAGCGCCTCGTGGCGCTGCCAGGTGACGCCGTCCCGCAAGTGGTCGCCCCGGCCGTCGGGGCAGAGGTGCGACAGGTGCCGGCCGGCATGGCCGTGCTGCTCGGCGAACATCCGGACAGCGTTGACTCGCGCCGGTGGGGATTCGTGCCGCTGAAAGACATCGAGGGCGTTCTGGTCGGGCGACTGGGGTCTACCGGCCGGTAGGGCAAACAGGTATTGCCCAGCCATTGGCGTACATCTATAGTTGCGCGGATCACAACAATCATGGCCGTGGTGACGCGGCCGGGTCGTCGAAGCGCTTCGACGATTCGTCGTTCAGGCCCGTCAGCCGGGTGTCGAGCCTGGTCACGCCGGCCTCGGCGCCCCGCTGGGCGTCCGTCGTACGACATGAGGAGAACCGCATGCGGAACTGGCGCCTTCGGCGCGGAATCACCGCGCTCGCGCTCGCCCTGCTAGCCCTACCGGCCGTTCCCGGCACCGCGCTCGCCGAACCCACCTACCCGTTCCGAGATCCCCACCTGCCAGTGGACGCCCGGGTCGACGACCTGCTCGGCCGGCTCACCCAGGACGAGAAGATCTCCTGGCTGCACCAGTACCAGCCGGCCATTCCACGGCTGGGCATCGGCCTGTTCAAGACCGGCACCGAGGCGCTGCACGGGGTGGCCTGGTCCACCGACATCGACAACAACGGCGCGGTGGTCAAGGCTCGCGGCACCGTCTTCCCACAGCCGGTGGGCATGGCGAGCACCTGGAACACCGACCTGATCCGGCAGGTCGGATCGGCAGTCGGCGACGAGGCGCGCGGCTACCACGCGCAGAACCCCCGGGTCTGGGGGCTCAACCTCTGGGCGCCGGTGGTCAACCTGCTGCGCGACCCCCGCTGGGGCCGCAACGAGGAGGGCTACTCCGAGGACCCGCTGCTCACCGCCGAGATCTCCACCGCGTACGGGTCGGGGATGACCGGCGGTGACCCCAACCACCTGAAGAGCGCGCCGACCCTCAAGCACTACCTGGCCTACAACAACGAGGTCCGACGCGACGTGACCTCGTCGAACGTGCCGCCTCGGGTGCTCAACGAGTACGACCGCGCCGCCTTCAAGCCGGCCATCGCCGCCGACGCGGCGACCGGGATGATGGCCGCGTACAACCTGGTCAACGGCCGTCCGGCAACAGTGGACCCGGACCTGGCCACAGTGGTACGTGACTGGACCGACCAGCCGCTGATGAACGTCACCGACGCCTGGGCGCCGAACAACCTCGTCGCCTCGCAGGGGTACTACCCGACCCAGGCCGAGGGGAACGCCGCGATCATCAAGGCCGGCCTCAACAGCTTCATCACCGACGACACCAACGCGCAGCCCACCGTCACCGCCATCAAGCAGGCCCTGGCGACCGGCCTGCTCAGCGAGGCGGACATCGACGCCCGGATCCGCGAGATCCTGAACGTCCGGTTCCGGCTGGGTGAGTTCGATCCGGGCGGCGGCCGGTACGGCGGCATCACCCCGGACGTCATCAACAGCCCGGAACACCAGCGACTGGCCCGGCAGGCTGCCGGCGAGGCGATGGTGCTGCTGAAGAACGAGCGGCAGGCGCTACCGCTGGACCCGGCCCGGACCCGCAAGGTGGCGGTGCTCGGCCCGCTGGCCGACACCCTCTACTCGGACTGGTACGGCGGCGACCTGCCGTACCAGGTGACGGCGCTCGGCGGCATCCGCGAGCGGCTGGGCAGCTCGGCCAGTGTGAGCGGGCTCGACGGGGCGGACCGGATCGCCCTGAAGGACGTGTCGACCGGCCGGTACGTCTCGGCCACCGGCACCACCGACGCCGACCGCGTCCTCGGGACCGGCGCCACCCCGGCGCTCGTCGCCCAGTTCGACGTTGTCGACTGGGGGCAGGACGTGGTGACGTTGCGCAACGCCGCCAACGGCCGCTACCTCGGCTACAACTGGGGGCCGTTCCTCACCCGCGACGAACAGCCGAACGGTTGGTACGTCCAGCAGCAGTTCAAGCTGGAGCCGCAGGCCGACGGCACCGTGGTGCTGCGGTACGTCGGCTACGAGACCACTGAGAGCTGGTTCGGCGCCGACACGTACGTGACGATCGGCGACGACGGCGCCCTCAAGCTCGGCGCCTCGACCCCGGCCGCCGCTACCCACTTCAGTCGCGAGCTGATCAGCAACGGAATCCACCGGGCCGTGGCGGCGGCCAAGGCGGCCGACACCGCAGTGCTGGTGGTCGGCAGCAACCCGTTCATCAACGGCCGCGAGGCACACGACCGGACCTCAACGGCGCTGAGCGCCGGCCAGGAGGCGCTGGTCAAGGCCGTGGCCACTGCCAACCCGCGGACCGTTCTCGTGCTCCAGACCAGCTACCCGGTCACCATCCGATGGGAGCAGGAGCACGTACCGGCCATCGTCTGGACCACCCACGCGGGCGCGGAGACCGGTCACGCCGTCGCCGACGTCCTCTTCGGCGACCGCAACCCGTCCGGCCGGCTCACCCAGACCTGGTACCGCTCGGACTCGCAACTACCACCGGACCTGCTGGAGTACGACATCATCTCGTCCGGGCAGACCTACCTGTACAGCCGCGCGAAGCCGCTCTACCCGTTCGGCCACGGGCTGTCGTACACCCGGTTCCGGTACGGCCAGCTGCGTGCCGGTGCGCAGTCGGTAGCGGCCGACGGCACCATCACGGCCACTGTCGACGTGACGAACGTCGGCAGCCGGACCGGGACCGAGGTGGTTCAGCTCTACACCCACCAGCGCACCTCGCGGGACACCACACCGATCCGCCAGCTCAAGGCGTTCCAACAGGTGAAACTCGCACCCGGGCAGACTCGTACGGTGACCCTGCGCCTGCCCGCCGCCGACCTGGCGCACTGGGACGTCACCCGCAGCAGGTGGGTGGTCGAGTCGTCAGTCCACGACCTGATGGTCGGGGCGTCCGTCGAGGACATCCGGGCCCGCGCCACGATCCGGGTCCGCGGTGAGACCATCCCGGCCCGCGACCTGTCCTGGCCCACCAGGACGGAGAACTTCGACAGGTACGCGGGCGTCCGGCTCGTCGACGAGACGAAACCCAGCGGTACGGCGGTCGGTGCCACAGCCGCCGGTCAGTGGATCTCCTTCGACGGTTCCACGCTGCGGCCCGGTGCGCGCACCTTCACCGCGACCGTCGCCAAGGCCGGTGCGGGCGCCGGCACGGTCCAGATCCGGTTGGGGTCGCCCACCGGCCGGCTGCTCGGCACGGCCACAGTGCCCAGCACCGGCGACGACTACCGGTACGTCAGCACCAGCACCGAGTTGGCCCGGGCAGTCGGCACCCACGACGTGTACCTGGTGTTCGACTCCCCGCTGCGGCTGGCGGAATTCTCCATCAGATGACCGGAGCCCCGGGCCGGGTCGATCGTCGACCCGGCCCGGGGCCGTCGGTTGGTCAGCTCGCCGTGCAGGTCAGTGTCGGTGTGCTGGGCGTGCCGGTGGACGAGCCGAGGAACCCGAACGCGGTGCTCGCGCCGGCGCCGAGTGCCCCGTTGTAGGCGACGTTGCGGGCGGTGACCGCCGAGCCCTGGCTCGTGACTGTCGCGTTCCAGGCCTGGGCGACGCTCTGGCCACCGGCGAAGGTCCACGTCACGGTCCAGTTGCTGATCGCCGAGGTACCCGCGGTGACCCGCACCTCGCCCTGGAACCCGCCGGTCCACTGGCTGGTCACCGCGTACGCCGCGGTGCAGCCGGCCGTGGGTGGTGGAGTGGTGGGCGGTGGAGTGGTGGGCGGTGGGGTGGTCGGCGGTGGCGTGGTGACGGAACCACCCCAGCCGGCGGTGGAGTCCAGCCAGGCGGCGCGTCGCAGCATCCAGTCCCGCATGACCTGGACCTGCCCCTGCCAGGTGGGCGAGGTCGGGGTGCGGAAGAAGCTGACCGTCGGTGCCGTCAGGTTGGGCCAGCGTTGGAAGTTGCGCTGGGCCGCGTTGGTCAGCGGGGCCGCGAGAGCATTGACCCGGGTCTGGAGCGCGGCGTCGGAGAGCAGGCCCCGTCGCAGCGTCTGCCAGCGCGATCGGGCCTGGTTGACGAACGCGGGGTCGCGTAGCAACTGGGCGAACCAGTCGTTGGCCGACGGTTGTCGGGTCTGCTGGTGCTGCCAGCCCGACACCTGGTCGTTGGCGAAGAATCCACCGACGCCGAAGCTGAGGTCGAAGTCCCACAGCGGACCCGCGAAGATCTTGCTGTCCCGGTCCTTGTAGAAGTGTGAGCTGCGGACGTAGGCGTCCATCTCCCGGCTCAGCTCGTTGACGATCATGAGGTCGATGAAGGAGTCGACGTCGATGTACTTGCGGTATCCGGTGCTCGGGTCGGCGAAGTTCGACGAGTGCAGCACGTCGTTGAACTCCTGGAGGTGATCGCGCAGCCAGTCCCGTTGCTGCGGTTGCAGGGGCGACGGGTCGGCGACTTCGAGGTAGTTCCAGCAGGTGGCCGCCGGCCCGGTGCACGGCAACGTCGGCTCCTCGGCCGCCATCCACTCGAACTTCCAGATGTACCCGCCCTGGATCTTCGGCAGTGTCACGTCGTCGGAGTCCAACTGCTTGAGGTCGAGGCGGTCCTTGGAGTTCTTGATCGTCTCCATGAACATGTAGACGCCCATGTAGTCGCTGGCACCCACCGGTGCGGCGTCCGTGTTGAGGTAGAACTCGGCGAACGCGTAGCGCGGGGCGGGCAGCCCCATCTCGCGCCCGAGGTCGTAGACGAGCGCCTCACGGATCAGCGCCTTGTCGGGGAACGGGCCGCGCAACACCCAGTCGGAGTCGGCCGGCATGCCCAGCACCGGGTGGTCGGCGTCGTCGTTCTCGTTGTCCCAGAACTCGACGCGGAACGGCGTCTTCTCGAACGTCGCTGACGAGTTGCCCCGCAGCCGGAATCCCGCGCGGGTGCTGAGCGTCGGGGCGGCCGCCAACGATGTGGTGCCGCCCGTCGGCTCGAAGATCATCGTGGTGGCGTCGAAGTACTCACGGTCGGGCCGGCCGGCACCGTACGAGTCGATCAGCACCACCGGCAGGTCGTGGGAGGTGGTGACGTTCTGGGCGGCGTACATGGCGGTGCCCGGCGCACCCGTGGGTGTCTGGCCGACGAACGCCTGTGCCCGCAACTGGGTGGTGCGGGTGAAGCGCAGCGGCGAGCCCGAATAGAGCGACGACTGGGCGGTCGGCGGCTGCCCGTTGGTGGTGTAACGGATCTGGGCGCCGCTGACAGTGCTGCTCAGCGTCACCGCCACCTCTCCCTGGAAGGTGCCGCTGGGCACCGAGAAGGTGATGTCGCCGGCCAGGTCGTCCGCCACGGCCGGTGCGGCGGCGGCATCGGCGGCCGGGCCGCCGGCGAGGAGTTCGGTGACCGGCTGGGCGGCCTGGGCAGCGGAGACGGGTTCGGCGCCGGCCGGTGGCGAAGACACCACGAGGAGGCCTGCGACGAACACGGCGGTGGCGGCGATCCCGGCGGCACGAAGGGCCGCCGGAAGACCGGTGTTGCGGGTGGTCATGCGCACGATGCCTCCTGTTCTGATCGGGTGGGAACTGTCAACTCCAGGAGCGCCGAGGACGGGTCGGCGCGGAAATGGCGGCGTAGCGTCCGTCGCCACGGCACGTCTGGAAGGTCCAGGCGCAGGGCCGCGAGACCGGTGGCGTACTTCGAGATGCGTACGGGCCGGGTCCCGCGTTGCCACAGCACTCTGTCGACCAGCGAAGGGGCCGAGCTGGTCTTGGTCTCGACCACTGCGATGGCGGGCAGCCGCAGTGTGCGGTCACCGTCCTGCCAGGTGAGCCCGGTGTCGATGGTGACCCGGCTCGCGGTCGCGGGGAGCAGCAGAGTGGAGCGACGGTAGCTGGTGACCAGCACCGGCTCCAGCGGGCTGCCGGTGAGATTGGACAGAATCGACTCCCGGTCCAGCACCTCGTCGACGAACCCGCGCCCGGACCGGACGGTGCGGCGGTCCTCGGCCAGATACGGCAGTCGGTGTTTGGTGACCCGTCCGCGTGCTCCGCTGATCTTCACTTCCAGCCAGCACTGGGCGGAGTCGAGGTAGGTCCGGGTCCGTACCTTGAATCGCCTGCGCCGCCGGTACGCGGCGCAGTGGTAGCTGGCCAGGCAGGGCGTGTCGAAGTACACGGACTCGTACCGGAAGTTGCGCTCACCATCGATGTCCAGCACCCGGGCGTACGGGGTGAGCTGGTCCAGCAGGTGCGGCAACTCGTCCACCGCCATGACGTACTTGCGGTCCACCCTGCACTGCAGCGCTGCCCTGTCGATCACCTCGGCCAGTGCGATCGGCGTCAGCGTCGCCAGCTGTGGCGCGCTCATCGGAGCGCCCCGGCACGTACCGACTTGCTGGTGCCGGCCGTCGCGCTGCGTCGGGCGACCGAGTATCGGACGTCGACCACTGTGGTCTCGTTGACCATGTCGAGCCGCTGGACGATGGCGTTGTGCACCCGGGCGTTGAGCAGTTGCTCCAGCTGGGCGACGAGAGCGACGTGATCGGTGACGGCGGAGTCGAGCACCATGATCTGGTGCCGGTAGTGCCGGAGCAGCCGTCGGTGATCGCCGACGAACATCACCGCGACGATGAGTGCCATCAGGCCTCCGCTGAGCCAGACCGAGGTGGTGCTGAGTGCGCCGAGAATGCCCAGTGCGAGAGCGGAGAAGTAGTACGCGACCTCGTGCTGGTCGAGTTCCGTCGACCGGAGTCGGATGATCGAGAGCACTCCGAACAGCGCCAGCCCCAGCCCGAGCCCGGCGCCGACGTCGCTGGCGCTCAGCGCGCTCGCCACCGCGAGGACGCCGACGTTGACCCCCAGGTAGGCGACGACAAGGTCGCGCCGGCGGTGCCGGGGAAAGTAGAGCCCGAAGACGAGCAGCGCCACCGCGCAGATGTCGATCGCGAACAGGACGAGCTGCGACATCGCTGGGGTTCCTCCTGGTTCACGCCGGAGCGGACCGACGCCAGACCGCCGTCGCTGCGTGGCGACCTGCGGAAGGTTGCCGGACCTCCGGGCTACTTTTCGGTAAACTTTCGGTATTTCGTTGGTGACTGTAAGCAGAACATCAATGCAAGTCAATGTGTGATCCGTGCGCACCTGTAGGTCCCCGGGCCGGCTGGCGAGGGTGTGGTGCGGCTGACGTGGGCATGCCCGGGACGCCGCCCCGGCTCGCGAGGTCGCCGAAACTTTCGGAGCTTTTCAGGCCTCGCGACGCCTCGATTGATCGATTCCTGGGAGTGGGTTGATCGTCGGTCCGGCCCGGGGGTCGCTGAGCCCTCTCGCGACCGCTCGGGTGGGCGGGGCTTGGTAACTGCGGGCGGGTGGAGGTGTTGTCGCTGGGGCGGTTCGAGGGGTCGGCTGTCGGTGATGTCGTAGGCGATTCAGCTCCAAAGGGGGACCGGACCAACGGCGTCCCCTGGTCCGGCGTCCCCTGGGGGGCTGTGGTTGCTCGCGACGTTCAGCGCCCTGCGCTGCGGGGCGCAGGCCGAGGCCGCCGTCCAGTTGTCGATCGCCGAGGTGCGTGCGAGTGGTCGCGAGCCTCCACGACGAGCCTCGCGTCGTCCCTGCGGATTCGTCGGACGACGTAGGCAGGGGTGTATGGCCGGCGTGGTTGATCTGCCCGATCCGACGGCATTTCTGCATAGACGCCCTCCAATTGCCGGTTGCATTGGTCAGACGTGTGACCTACGCTCCCAGTAAGAATTTCGGGGCGGTTAACAAAGAGTGCGGTCGGGGCGACGGAAGTCCCCGCCGGCCCTTAGTGGCGTCGCTGTTCCGTACTCGTCGCTCGATACGCACTTTGGGCACCACATCGACGACCAGTGAGAGGAACAGACGTGAAGTCAGCCATATCCACCGCTCGAATGTCAGTGTTGGCGGTGGCGGCGCTTGTCGCCGCCACACTGCCGGCAGTGCTGACAAACCAACTACCGGCCTCGGCCGCAGTCCAGGCGACCTACTATGTCGCCCCGGACGGTAACGACGCCAATCCGGGGACCATTCAATCGCCGTTCAAGACGGTCGAACGCGCGCGGGACGTGGTTCGCACCATCAATTCAACGATGAGCGGCGACATCAACGTGTATCTCCGCGGCGGGAGATATCCGGTCAGCAGCACCGTCGAGTTCGGCGCCAGCGACTCCGGAAACAACGGGTTCCGGGTCGCCTACGCCGCCTATCCCGGCGAGACGCCGGTCCTCGACGGCGGCGTCCCGGTGACCGGGTGGAGCCAGCACAGCGGCAACATCTGGAAGGCGCCGCTCGATCGCGCCAACAAGCTGCGGGCGCTCTACGTCAATGACAAGCGCGCGTTCATGGCGTCGAAGACGATCAGCTCGGCGGGCTGCTACGGGACGTACAACATCACTGCCAACCAGGCCGCGTGGGCCTGGGAGTCAGGTTCGCAGTGCGACGGCGCGAAATACAGCCTGAACGATTTCCCTGCCGTCGCCCGCAACCAGGACGACATCGAGATCGAGACCGGAACGACCTGGACCACGGCCATCGTTGGCGTCCGCCAGGTGACCACGAGTTCCGACGGCGCCAACCGGGTGGCCCTCTTCCAGCAACCCGGTGCGGCCATCGCCCAGGGTTCGTTCAACGGCAACGCCCAGGTCGGTGGCACGCACAAGCTCATGAACGCCTACGAGTTCCTGGACGCCCCCGGCGAGTTCTTCTTCGACAAGGGCAGCCGGACGCTCTACTACTACAAGGCCAGCGCCGAGAACATGTCGACAGCGACGGTCTACGCGCCGAACAACGTCTCCACAGTGCTGCGGGTCGCCGGCACCTCGACGAGCAGCCACGCGCGCAACATCACGTTCTCCGGCCTGACGGTGCAGCACTCCGACTGGAACCTGGTCAACGTCGCAGGCTCGGTCCTCAAGCAGGCCCAGCAGGGCAATCTGAGCGCGAACGTGTACGCCAAGGGCAACTTCCACGTCTACCACTACCGCAACGTCGACGTGGTTCCCGGCATCGTCCAGGTGCAGAACGCCGACGGGATCCTCCTGCAACGCAACCGGGTCCAACACACCGGTGCCGACGGGATCAGCATGGTCAACGACGTGCAGGGCACACAGTTGATCGGCAACCACACCAACGACATTGCCGGGTCCGCGATCCTCGTGGGCCATCCGCAGCACGTCTACATCGGGGACGGCACGTCGACCAACCGCGAGAAGTACTCCGCGTCGGTCGAGGGACTACCGAAGAACATCGACATCAAGAACAACTACCTCTACGACAGCGCGGTCCTGTTCAACGGGCACAGCCCCATCTCCGCGTACTTCGTCGACACCCTCACCATCCAGCGCAACCGGATCGAGAAGACCCCATGGTCGGGCATCACGCTCGGCTGGGGCTGGTGGAACTTCGACGGATCGTCGGGCTCGATCGTGCCGAACCGGCCGACCACCACGGCGAGAAACAACACCATCAGCTACAACCACATCATCGACACCGTGCAGCGTCTCAGCGACACGGGCCCCATCTACACGCTCGGAAGCCAGCCCGGGACCACCATCACCAACAACTATCTGCAGGGCGTTCCGTCGGGCCACAAGTACGGACTGCACCCGGATGAGGGATCAGCCTTCATCACGTTCCGCGACAACGTCCTGAGTATCGACAAGAACGTCACCTGGATGATCAACTCGGACGACTTCGGGCGGAAGCACGATCTGAGCATCACGCAGATCTACGGCCCGATCAACAAGGTCTCGAACAAGAATCTGCCGAACAGCACGGTCGCCGACATCCTCGTCTCCTCCGACTATGTCTGGCCCGCTGCGGCGTACGGTATCGCCGCGAATTCCGGCCTTGAGGACGCGTACCGGGACATCGTCCCGGCGAGCACCTTCTCCGCGCCGAATTACGTGCTGCCGGCCAGCACCTTCGTCACCAGTGCCACGGCGTCGATCCCGATCCGCAGCACCGGCGACGCCACCAAGTCGGTCTGGCTGGCGCCGTCCGGCACGACCACCTTCACCGCCGGGGCGACGATGACCAGGGCCGCCGGCAACGCCACGTCCATCGCCGTGCCGGCCACCCAGGGCGAGTACCGGCTGTACGTCGTCGACGCTCAGGGCAACCGGTCGGCGGAGTCGACCTTCATCGTCCGGCAGCAGCAGGGCGGTGGCAGCGGCACGGGGAGCGGGCAACTCGTGGGTGGCCAGTCCGGCCGCTGTGTCGAGGTGCCGAACTCCTCGACGACCAACGGCACCCAGACCCAACTCTGGGACTGCTCCACGGGCGCCAACCAGCGGTGGGCCCAGACCGCCAGCAAGCAGCTGACCGTGTACGGCAACAAGTGCCTGGACGCCTCCGGGGCGGGCACTGCCAACGGCACCGCGGTCATCATCTGGGACTGCCACGGTGGGCTCAACCAGCAGTGGAACGTCAACAGCAACGGCACCGTGACGAACGCCCAGTCGGGGCTCTGCCTCGACGCCAACGGTGCCGCCACCGCCAACGGCACGAAGCTCATCCTCTGGTCCTGCAACGGCGGCACGAACCAGCGGTGGACGCTGCGTAGCTGACCGACCCGACCCCGGGGCCAGGCCGACACGGGCCTGGCCCCGGCTATTTCTGGTAGCCGTAGTTGTCGCAGGTCCGGCGTCCCTGGACACAGTTCTTCGTGCGCTTGTTCATGGTGTCGACGTCCCACATCACGAACGCGTCGCCGTGCATCGACGAGGCGCTCTTGCCCTCCTTGTCGGAGGACAGGTAGTAGCCGGCCGGGGTGCCCTTGGCCGGGTACTGGATGTCGAAGGTGATCGCCGGGATCCGGACCGGGTGACTGGTCGGGCAGGAGTTGCCGCTGCCGTACGCCACATGGTCCTTGTGGTTGGGGCTGTCCAGGTGCTTGCCGTCCCAGCAGTCGGGGAACTGCATCATGAAGTGCAGCGTCGCGTCGCCCCCGCAGATGGGCCAGTTGCCGTTGGTGCTGCGGGCGATGCCGTCGAGGTCACCGGGGCCGTAGAAGGCGCAGTAGAACTGGCCGGTCGCGCCGCGCGGGGTCGGCTTCTTCTTCTTGGCGTCGCCGGAGATCATGCGCAGGCCGTTGGGCATCGGCATCTGGCCTGTCGAGTTCTTGGCGAGCGAGCGGTAGTAGACCCGGAACCCGGTGGTTTCGACCGGCTTTCCCGTCGCGTTGTCGTAGAGCGTGGGCACCCAGTAGGCGGAGTGGTCCTGGACGGGCTTGCACGAGGTGGCAGTGAACTTCGTGAGGTCACCGGCGACGGTGTTCGCGTCGACGGCCTTGTTGCCGACGAACGAGTGCATGTGTGACGCGCCCGGTAGGCCGGGGGCGACGATCGGGTCGTCCGGTAGCCGGTGGCTGTACTGGCAGTCAGCCCGGAACTCGGGAAGGTTGCCCACTCCGGACGGGACGGGGTCGACCTTCAACGCCCGGTACGCGTCGGCCTGCGCCTTCCAGGTCGCCCGGTCGACCGGAATCCAGCCGGTTGCCGGGACCTTCGGCGCGGCAGCGGTCGCCGGTGTCGCGCCGGTCGACGGGGTCGTGGAGGCCGACGGCGTCGCGGACGTCGACACCGCCACGCTTGGCGACGCCGGCTGCCCGGCCGGTGATGACGGGTATTCGAGTGCGTTGGCCGCGTTCGACGGCTCGGGCTGCGCCGCGCCGCTGCCCAGGTACACGCCCCCGGCCGCGATGACGAGTACGGCCGCCGCGCCGACGGCGACGCCGAGCCTGTTGCGGCCGAGCCAGCCAGGAACGCGATGACGGGGCGGCGGTGCGCTTTCGTACGACACGGGGTCACTCCCAACGAGTGGACGCCAGGATGACCCGAACGGCCACGGCCGCCGAATGGTAGGCGCTTGCGGCTCGCGCTCGGAAGGTCTTTAAACCTTCCTTAAAGTACGCGGGCTGGCCGCGTACGTGGGCACCGTTCGCCGGATCCGACGGACGGTGCCCACGCCCGATCTCGGGTCGGCGACGTCGCTAGGGGGCGGCGTGCTGCGTGGTGTCGGTCGGCTCGGCGGCCTCGTCGTCAGTCGAGGGCTCCTCCTCGTCCGCCACCTTGACGCGCGCGGGCTCGGTCCAGGAGAACTCGATCTCGACGGACACCTCCGTCTCGTTCTCCCGCTCGATCTCCAGCTCGCACCGCAACGTGTCCGCGACCGTCACCGCACCGGCCGCGCCGTAGAAGAGCCGCCCGTCAGACTCCAGCTGGTTCGCCAGCTGGCGCAGCCAGGCGGCCAGGTCGGAGCGTGACACCGTACGGGAGTCCTCATAGATATCCATGGCGGCCATGCTCGCACTCCACAAAGGACGACGTGTGCAGGGCTTCGGCCTCGACTCGAGGTGTCGGCATGATATGGATCTTGCCGGTGGTGGTGGTCGGGGAAATGTCGGCTTCGGAGGTGCTGCCGGACGGCGTGCGGGTAATGCTGGGCGATGACATCAACCTGGAAGCCCCACGAGAAACACGGCGGCCTGTCGGACAAGGACAAGCGCGAGCTGCCGGAGACCGTCTTCGCGTTCCCCGGCAAGCGCAAGGAACCGATGACCGATGCGAGCCACGTCCGCAATGCCATCGCCCGGTTCGATCAGGTGCAGGGCGTCACCGACAAGGACCGCGACCTGGCCTTTCAGAACATCCTCGCCGCCGCCAAGCACTACGGTGTCGACGTCGCCGAGACGAACTGGCGCCAGCTCGGCAAACTCCCGCACACGCCGAACCCCGCCCACTGACGGGGATCCGCACGATTCGGCTCGCTGGCCGGATAGGTCCGTATCCGCTGGGTAAGCGGCGCGGATGCCCGCCAAGCAGGAGCCGGCAGCTGACAACGACCCGCCCCGGCACGGGGTGTCCCGGGTCGACCGAACCTGGGCCGGCCTGCGCGAGCGGGTGCGGCACGGGCTGCGCTCCCGCGCCTGGCGGTTCCGCCTCTACGGGCTGCTCGCCGTGCAGGCCGGCGTCGCGGCGACGATCGCCTGGTTCGTGGGGGCCCAGTTCCTGGACAATCCCGCCCCGGTGCTCGCGCCCACCACAGCGGTCGGCATCGTGGCCGCCTCGATGGGCACACGCCTGCGGCGCACCATCGAGCTGCTGGTCGGGGTCGTTCTCGGGCTCGCCGTCGGTGACGCGGTCATGCCGCTGTTCGGCATCGGGCCCTGGCAGACCGGCCTGGTCGTCGTACTGGCGATCATCGTCGCCATCCTGCTCAAGGGCGGTGGCTCCCTGCTCACCCAGGCCGGTGGCACAGCGGTGCTCATCGCCACCCTGGAACCGCCAGTGCGTGACCTGTCCGTTCCTCGCTTCGTCGATGCCGCGGTCGGCGGACTGGTCGGGTTGGCGGTCGGTCTGCTGGTGGTGCCCATCCACCCGCAGCGGACGGTGCGGCGGCTGGCCGAACCCGTCCTCGACCCGGCCATCGCCGCCATGCACGATCTGGCCGGGGCGCTGCGCCTTCGGGATCTTGACGGTGCGCAGCGGAGCCTGGAGGCGTTACGGGGCCTCGGCTCCCGGCTGACCGCACTGGACGAAGGGCTGGGCGCCGCACAGGAGGTGGTGCGACTGGCGCCGCTGCGCTGGCGCGAGCGCCCGTCCCTGGCCTACTACACCGGTGCCGTCCGACATATGGAACGCACCCTGTACAGCTTGCGCGCGATTGCTAGGAGGCTGACCAAGGCCCTGCGGAACGGCGAACCGGTGCCGGAGGAGTTGCCCGCGGCTATCGACCTGCTGGCCGACAGCGTGCAGACGCTGCGCTGCGCGATCCGCGCGCGGGCAGAGCCGCAACAGGCGCGCCAGCAGATCCTGACCGCCGTAGAGTTGGTCGGAAAGGCGCAGGGACCCGCCGCGTCGGATCCCACCCGCCCGCACACCCACCGGCTGGGCTACTCGGGCATGATCGCCGCAGGTGACTTCCGCACGTCGGCACACGATCTGCTGATGGCCAGCGGGCTGAACGCCGACGAGGCGGCAGCGTTGGTGCGGCGGACGGCGGACCGGGACGAGTGGGACTGAACCGTCCCGGCGTCTCCGCCATTGTCGCCGAGCCGCCAACCGCGTGTCGGGAACCCCGAGTGCGCCCCCGTCAGGTCGCCTTCAGTGAGGCGAGGACGTCGAGGTAGTGCGGGTTCTTCATGACCCCCAGCACGTTGCCGAACGGGTCGACCACCGCCGCGGTGATGAACCCCTCGTCCCCGTGTGGAGTGATTGGCTGGTACTCCGTGGCACCCAACGCCAGCAGCCGCTCGACTGTCGCGTCGAGGTCGTCGACGCACCAGTGCATGACCACGCCGCCGGGCCCGGTCGCCGCGCCGGCCGGTGCGTACCTGCGGTCGATGATGCCCAACTCGGCCTGGTAGTCCCCGATGCGGAACTCGGTGTAGGCCGGGCGTCCGTCGGGGCCGGGGCGCATGAAGTACGCCTCGATGCCGAGGAAGTCCGCGTACCAGGCAGTGGCCGCTTCCACGTCGTCCGCCCAGATGTTCAGGGTGGCGAATCCTCGCAGGCTCATCAGGTGTCCTCTCGTCAATGTCGTTGGTGTTGACGCTATCGACGATTGCGGAAGGTTTGCTTCCGCAATAGGCGGTGGGTCTCGACTGAGTCGGACCGGACCCATCGAAATTAGGTGAACACCTCAACCAAATGCTTGCGATGTCAACAAAGTGCGGCGACGATGGTGGAAAGATCCATCGACGCATTGGAGTGTGCGCATGCGAGCAAGAGCAGCCCGAGCCGGCGCAGTGCTGACCATGTCCGCGATCATGACCGCCGGGCTCGGATCCCTGGCATCGCCCGCCTCCGCACAGGAATCCGGCCTGACCTTCTACAGCGGAACCTTCACCACTGCGGTCGCGCACTTCCCGGCCCCGACCGGTGCCTGTACGCCGGTGCCCTCGACCGCCGACAGCCACGTCGGGTGGAGCGGCTTCCAGGACGTCACCTTCTACCGGACCGCGGACTGCACCGGACAGGCGACGGGTGTGGGCACGCTCCGGACCTATCCGGCCGGGCAGTACGCGAGCTTCCGGGCGATCTGAGCGACTGACAGCGTTCCGGGACGGGGCCGACCTCGACGGTACGTCCCGTCCCGGGCCGGCAGCCGACACCCGGCGGGCCGCATCTTTCGACGGTGCCCGGGTAGTCGCCGCCATTGCCAGTACTGATGGCGGGGGATGGCGTGGACAGCTACCCGGCAGTCGAGGACCACGGTCTGATCGGTGATCTACAGACCGCGGCACTGATCAGCACGGACGGCACGGTCGACTGGTTCTGCGCGCCCCGCTTCGACTCGCCGAGCGTCTTCGGCGCGCTGCTGGACCGCCGCAACGGCGGCCACTTCCAGCTCTCGCCCGAGGGTGTCGACTACACGAGCAAGCAGCTCTACCTGCCCGGGACGCCGATTCTGATCACCCGCTTCCACAGCGCCGACGGTGTCGGTGAGCTGTTGGATTTCATGCCGGTCACCGGTGCGGAGGCCACCGACCGGCACCGGCTGATCCGGCTGGTGCGGATGGTTCGGGGGAGCATGCGGTTCCGCTTCCACTGCCACCCACGGTTCAACTACGGGCGCGATCCGTACGAACTGGAGGTGCACCCCGAGGGCGACGTCTTCCGGAGCCCGACGATGACGCTCACCCTCGCCGCCTTCAAGAACTCGCGCCGCGAGTTCAACGCGAGGGACATCAAACGGGACACCGACGGTGTGTCTGCTTCGTTCACCCTGCACGCCGGCGACATCGGCGGGGTGGTCCTGGAGACTGCGTGTCCGCACGCGCCCCGAGCCCTCACCACCGACGAGGCGTGCGAACTGCTCGCCGAGACCCGCGACTACTGGCGGCGGTGGGTGGGCGGTTCCCGCTACAAGGGCCGCTGGAGGGAGGTGGTCGAGCGGTCGGCGATGACCCTCAAGCTGATGACGTACGCACCAACCGGTGCCCTGGTCGCCGCGCCCACCGCGGGGCTGCCCGAGCAGATCGGCGGGCAGCGGAACTGGGACTACCGCTACACCTGGATCCGGGACGCGTCCTTCTCCGTGCATGCGCTGCTGCGCCTGGGCTTCACCGACGAGGCCCAGAAGTATCTGCTCTGGCTCGACGCGCGCATCCGTGAGGCACGCGACGGCAACCTTCCCCTGCAGATCATGTACCGCATCGACGGCTCACCGGACCTCCCCGAGGAGGTGCTGGGACATCTGGAGGGATACCGCGGCTCCGCGCCGGTGCGGATCGGCAACGGCGCGGCGGGCCAACTCCAGCTCGACATCTACGGCGAGGCGCTCGTCTCGTTGGAGCTCGCGGACCGCAACGGGCTGATCGCGCCGTACGAGGGGTGGCGCAAGACGGCTGGGCTGATGGACTGGCTCTGTGCGCACTGGGACCAGCCCGAGGACGGCATCTGGGAGACCCGTTCCGGCCGGCAGGACTTCACCTACGGTCGGGTGTTGTCCTGGGTCGCGCTGGACCGGGCCATCCGCATCGCACGTCGCCGGGGCCGCCCCGGCGACATCGCCCGCTGGTCCGCCGAACGTGACGCCATCTACCAGCAGGTGATGACTCGTGGGTTCAACCAGGAACGTCGCGCGTTCGTGCAGCACTACGGGTCCGACATCCTGGACGCGTCGCTGCTGGCGATGCCGGGGCTGAACTTCATCTCGCCGACCGACCCGCTGTGGGAGTCGACGCTGCGGGCGATGGACACCGGACTGGTCTCCGACAGCCTGGTCTACCGCTACGACCCGAAGGCCTCGCCGGACGGTCTCGCCGGCACCGAGGGCACCTTCAACATGTGCACCTTCTGGTACGTGCAGGCGCTCGCCCTGGCCGGCCGGATCGACGACGCCCGGTTGACCTTCGAGAAGATGCTCACCTACAGCAACCCGCTCGGCCTCTATTCCGAGGAGATCGCGCCGACCGGTGAGCAGATCGGCAACTTCCCGCAGGCGTTCAGCCACCTCTCGCTGATCAGCACGGCGGCCCACCTCGACGACCTGCTCGACCGGCAGGGTTGACCGGTCGGGTCAGAACAGCGTCAGCGGCTCGACCGGGATCGGCTCGGGCAACGCGTCGAGCCCGGGTACGCGTGCTCGTACCTCGTCATGGAACCGGCGGGCGAGCGCCGGCGCGTCGGCGTTGTCCGGGGTGTGGATGAACATCGTCGGCGAGCGCCCCTCGCGGAGCCAGGTGACTGTCACGTCGACCCAGCGCTGCCACCCCTCGACGGTGCGCGTCGGGTCGTCGCGACCGAGGTAGCGGATGATCGGTCGGTCGGTCAGCGCGAGGGACCGGAGGGGCACGCGGGGCTTCTTGGTCCAGGCGTCCCGCTCCGCGTCGCTGGTCGGTGGGCTCGCGAAGAAGGCTGTCGTGTCGAAGGGGATCCACTCGGCGCGGGCGGCGGCGAGGGTCGCCTCGAGCAGTCGGGCCGCGTGGGCGTCGGTGAAGAACGCGGGATGGCGAACCTCCACCGCGTACCGGTGGGACCGCGGGAGCTGCTCCAGGAAACGGCCCAGGGCCGGGACGTCAGCGGGAGCGAAGGAGCCGGGCAGTTGGATCCAGAGGGCGTGGGCGCGCGGGCCGAGCGGTTCGATGGCGTCCAGAAAGACGCGCAGCGGTTCGTCGACGTTGGTGAGCCGGCGTTCGTGCGTGATGACCTTGGGAAGTTTGAGGACGAACCGGAAGTCGGGACCCGTCTGGGCGGCCCACGAGGCCACTGTGTCCCGGGCCGGGGTCGCGTAGAACGTGGTGTTGCCCTCCACGGCGTCACACCAGCTGGCGTAGTGCCGCAGGCGCTCGGTGGGCGGCAGCCGGTGGCCCGGCCACGACCGGTGACTCCACATCGCGCACCCCACGTGCAGACGCATGACCGCCCTTCCCGCCGGTGACCGCGCTCGACCGGAGCCACCGTATACGGGCCGGCGGACCCGGCCGGGTCCACGGTGCGGCAGGTAGGGTCCGACGCCATGCGTGTGCTGTTCGCCAGTCTTGCGTCCGTCGGTCACACCTACCCGCTGGTCCCGCTGGCGATCGCCGCCCGGGAGGCCGGGCACGAGGTCCACTTCGCCGCCGGTCCAGAGGTGCACCCGCCGCTCGCCGCGCACGGCCTGCGGCCGTTCCGGCCCGGCGACGCCTTCTACGAGGTGTACGCCGAGGATCTCGCTCCGGAGTTGGCGCGGCTGCGGCCCGACCTGGTGGTGCACGAGTGGGGGCTGCCGGGTGCGGCCGTGGCGGCTCACCGGGCCGGCATCCCGGGCCTGTGGCACGGGTTCGGCCGGATGTTTCCCGAGGGCATCGGCCTGGAACTACCCACCAGGAACGCCGAGGTCGTCGGCCGGCCGCACCTGGACATCTGGCCGCCCTCGCTCCAGGACAAGGACTTCCTCGCCACCGAACGTCGGATCGAGCTGCGACCTGTCGCCTTCTCCACACCGGCCCCGCTGCCCGAGCGGGTGAGCCGTCGCACGTCCCGGCCGTTGATCTATCTGACCCTCGGCACCGCGTTCGGCACGCCGGAGTTGCTGCGCACCGCCATCGCCGGCCTGGCGGCGCTGGACGCCGACGTGGTGGTCGCGGCGGGCCGGGTACCGCTGGAACAACTGGGCGAGATCCCTGACCGCGTCGGCGTGCACCAGTGGGTGTCGCAGGCGGAGTTGCTGCCGCTCGTCGACCTGGTGGTGCACCACGCAGGTAGCGGTACCACCCTCGGCGCGCTGGCGGCCGGCGTACCGCAGTTGCTGCTGCCGCAGGGCGCCGACCAGTTCGCCAACGCCGACACGCTCGCCGCCGCCGGTGTCGCAGTGCGGCTCCTTCCCGGCGAGGTGGACGCGGTTGCCATCGCCGAGCAGGCGCACCGCCTGCTGCCGCAGCACGGCAACGCCGAGCAGTGCGACGCGGTCCGGGCGGTCGCCGAGGAGATCGCGGCCATGCCCGCGCCGGGGGCCGTCGCTCGACTGCTGCCGGAGTACGCCGCCTGATCTGACGCAACATCGTCAACTCAGGGTTGACGCCAGGAGTGCGTCAACCTATGGTTGACGCATGACAGATCCTCTCCAGATGGGTAACACCGTCAAGCTCGACGACCTGATCCAGGCGATCAAGACGGCGCACACCGACGCGCTCGACCAACTCACCGACGCGGTCATCGCCGCCGATCACCTCGGTGAGGTGGCCGATCACCTGATCGGGCACTTCGTCGACCAGGCCCGGCGCTCCGGCGCCTCCTGGACCGACATCGGCCGCAGCATGGGGGTCACCAAGCAGGCCGCCCAGAAGCGCTTCGTGCCGAAGGCGACCGACGCGGCCGCGCTCGACCCCAACGCCGGCTTCGGCCGGTTCACCCCGCGCGCCCGCAACGTGGTGGTGGCCTCGCAGGAGGAGGCCCGGGCCAGCGGCAACGCCGAGATCGGCCCCGAGCACCTGGTGTTGGGCCTGCTGGCCGAGCCGGAAGGGCTGGCAGCCAGGGTGATGGCTGGTCGTGGCGCCACCCCCGAGGCGGTACGAGAGGCGGTCGGAGCCGTCCTCCCTGCACGGGCCGAGCAGGTTCCGGACCTCATCCCGTACGACGCGCGCGGCAAGAAGGCGCTGGAGCTGACCTTCCGGGAGGCGCTGCGCCTCGGGCACAACTACATCGGCACCGAGCACGTGCTGCTCGCGCTGCTGGAGCAGGAGGACGGCGCCGGCGTGCTCACCAACCTCGGCCTGGACAAGGCGACGGTCGAGGCCGACCTGGCCGCCGCTCTCGCCGCCGCCGTCGGAAAGAAGTGAAGCCCCGGGGTCAGGACGCCTCAGGAAAGCCGTAACGCAGGGCGTGCTCCGGATCGGCCGGGTCGATCTGGCGTACGCCCGCGTCGGCGAGGCGCTTGTTGACCTCGTCGAGTTGCTCGCGCACCAGGCGGGCCTCCTCCTCGGTGACCCGGCCCCGGTGTGGCTTGCCGGCGTGCTCCAGCGTGCCGTAGTCGATCTTCTCGGTGGTCTTGCGGGCCTTGGGCGGGCGGACCCGCTCGGCCGTCTTCAACAGTTGCGCCATCGGCACGTCGGTGGCCATCGCGTCGAACTCGCTGGCGGTCAACACCACCCGGCGGGGCTCGCCGCCACCGTGCCGGTCGTGGATCTCCACCACTGCCACGTCCAGCGCGGCGTCGTCGATGTTCTCCACCTCGCCCGGGGTGGCGTCCAACTGCACGGGCCCGGCGACCAGGTCCGGGTGCTCCAGCACGACGACGCGGACCACCTCGTCGTCCTGCTGCAGAACCGTGCCGGTGAAGTCGGAGACGTGGATCGTCTTCTTGCCCATGCGCGGAGCTTCTCCTGTCGTAGGCCGGGATGGCGGACCACAAGAAATTACCCGACAGGTGTGCGAAAGCTGCCGCTGGACCTCCTCCGGTGTGTCGCCCGGGCGAACGTCAGAGGTTTGCCCTGTGGTGGGTCAGTGGTTGTTCAGGCGGTGCCTACTGGAGCTACCGATGGACAGCTTGTTAAGGCCGGCCCACGACAGGGCGCCGCCGCCGATCGTCCGAGGGTTCCGGTAGCTCGGCTGGGGCGGATTGCCTCCGACGGCCTCGGCCGCCTGCCAGAGTCGCTCGGGGTCCTGCTGGTAGTGGTCGCTCGGCTGAATCGGCATGCGTTCACCGTCCCAAACAAAGGTGTCCAGGTATGGAAATACATATGACGGTCGATCCGCTTGCCCGGTTCCCGCACCCCTTTTCCGTTTGGCCCCGACGTATCCTGCGCCCGGCCCCGCCGTCCGGCGTACGGTGATCGACGACGGGTCGGGTGACGCGGGGAGGTGCGCATGCTCGACCGGCGACTTCACCTGCACCTGGCCACCTGGCTGGGCCAGTGGCCGGCCGGGCCGGGGTTGCACGTGGTCGCCTCGCAGCGGCGGGCCGAACCGGCCTGGGACGGCCGGCTCCGCCCCGCGCTCGCCGTGGACACCGGGCAGAGCGCAGTGCTCTCCGTGGCGCCGGACCGCGTGGCGGCGATCCGCGCGTTGGTTGGCCGTACGCCGACTCGGCTGCTCGCCGCGTTGCCGGAGGCCGTCGGCAGACCCGAATTCTGCCTGCATGACGGCCCGTTCCGGTGGAGCCTGGCCCCCGCGCCGCTGCCCGACGTGGGGGAGTGGACCGAGCCCACCGCTCCCGGGCTGCCGCCGTGGCTGCGACTCTTCGACCGGCCGGTGCTGGTGGTCCGGGACCCGGACGGCGCCTATCTGGCCGGTGCCGGGATCAAACGGCACGACGCGTACGGGCACGAGTTGGCCGTCGGCACCGTACCGGCAGCCCAGGGACGCGGCCTCGCCCGTCGACTGGTGGCCCAGGCCGCACGGCGGGTGCTCGACGAGGGAGCCGTCCCCACCTACCTGCACGAGCGGGACAATCACGCCTCGGCCCGGGTGGCCGAAGCGGCAGGGTTCCCGGACCGGGGCTGGCGCGCGTACGGCGTCTATCCGCGCTGAGCGTCGGGGCCGCTGAGATTCGCGATCTTGCACTTACTGTCGAGGCATAGCGGGCATTCCACGCATCACGACGACCGAAACTGCAAGATCGGCGCGGGCGCGAGCGCGGGCGCGAGCGCGAGCGCGGGCGCGGGCGCGGCGGGGCAATCGGCGCGGACCGTGGATCCCGGGCCGGATCCACGGTCCGCAACCTCCCCCCAGGCCCCGGTACCGGGTGTAGCGGCCTCGCCGGGGGCGAGCCGCTACGTGTCGATCACGCTACGTATCGAACAGGCTCGGGGCAAGGTTGAAGCTGTCGGTTCGGAGTGTCGAAAAGCGGACTTGACCTGCTGCTTCGCCGGCCGCAGGAGGTCAGCCGGATCAGTGACGGAGCGTGCGGATCAGGTCGAGCACCTGTCGGGTCACCGGCCGCAGGACCCGGAGCCGGGACAGCGCCACGAGCCGGTCGATCAGTGGTACGGCCCCGTCGATGAGCTGGCGGGTCTTGGTCTGGCCCGGCGATCGGTCGTGCACCCAGTACAGGATCACGCCCATGTACGCGAGCCAGAGCAGCTCTGGCAGCTGCGGACGGAGCTCGGCGTCGACCTTTGCCGTCGAGCCGGTCAACACCTCGCCGAAGAGGTCGATGGCCGCCTGTCGGGGACCGGAGGACTCCGCGGAGAAGGGGCTGAGCGGAGAGGTGGGCTCCGCGGCGGTCTTGAAGAAGGTCGCCGCGAATCCGTGTGAGGGCGTCAACACGTCGATCCCCGCGTGCAGCACTCCGGCGAGCCGGGGACCGAACGCCTCCTCCAGGTCGAGCACCGGCTGCGCGGCGGCCCGGTGCTCGACCTGGGACTGGGCGTAGAACTCCTGAATCAGGTGGTCCTTGGAACCGAAGTAGTAGTAGGCGTTGCCGACCGCCACGCCGGCCTCCTGCGCGATCGCCCGCATGGTGGTCTGGGCGTACCCGCGTTCGCGGAACAGCCGCATCGCGGTGTCCCGGATCAGCTGCCGGGTCTGCTCGCCTCGGGCGGTGGCTGGGTCACCCGCAGTGGTCGTCTGCGCAGGCTGTTCGGTCATCGGGGTCACCGTATCCCGCCGGTTCGTCGGTCGGCTCGGCCCACGGGTCGCGGATCCGCTCCCGGATCGCCGAGGCGGCGGCCACCGTCTGCCGGGCGAGGGGCAGCAGGTGCGGTCGGGCCAGCCGCTCGGCAGTGGACCGATGATCGGTCAGCGCCCAGAGGCAGGCGAACCAGGCGCCGTCGCCCGCGTACACCTCGCCGGTGTCGGCGATCACTGTGAGGTCGCGCAGCGTCGCGTCGTGGTCCAGGCCGGGGAAGCGCCGCCGGGCCTCGGCGGAACCGGCCGGCACGAACTCCAGGGGTACGAGCTGGGCGCGGGACGACAACCAGCGGTGGGCGGCGCGGCAGATCGGGCAGGCCGCGTCGAACAGGACTGTGAACCCCCGGATCCCACCGCCGGGGTGAGCGGTGGGATCCGGGAGCCGACCGACGCCACCGGTCCGGGGCGCTGTCATCGGGTCGGTGGGTTCGGGCCGACGCCCGGCTGCGGGCCGGCCGGGTGCGGGCCGGCCGGGTGCGGGCCGGCCGGGTGCGGGCCAGCCGGGTGCGGGCCAGCCGGGTGCGCGCCGGTCGGCTGGGGTCCGCCCGGGTACGCGCCGACCAGCTGCGGTCCGGCTGGGGTGGATTGCATGGGGAGCCGGCCGATCGGGGCGATCGGGGGATGAGTGGCGAGCTGGCGGAGTCGGTTTCGGCGGTAGCGGCCGAGTGCGAAGACGTTGAAGAAGTGCAGCGCGCCGAGCACGAGCAGCACCAAGCCGATCTTGAGTGACAGTTCCTCCATGGCCTGGCTTGTCGAACCCACCGGGTCGGAGTGCTTCATCGCCACGGTGACGTAGCCGAGGTTGAGCAGGTAGAAGCCGACCACGAGGAGGCTGTTGACCGCTTGGGCGAGTCGCTTCTCGGCGAACACCTCGTCCAGGAAGACCAGCCCGTTGCGGGACAGCGCTCGAGCCACCCAGATGGTCAGGCCGACGCTGACCGCGAGGTAGATCACGTACATCCAGACCTTGATGTCCATGTGGACGCCCTTCTTGAACGTGTTCAACTACCGACGTCATCAGACTAGGGCCGTTGTTGAACATGTTCAAGAAGTGGCGACCAGTGACTGTGGACACTCCGTCGCGGCGCTGGAGCGTGACATCCGGCCGAGCGTCTCAGCCCGGCCGGAGAACGCCGTGGCTCAGCCGGTCAGGCCGAGCACCTCGGCCGCCGCGCGACCGTTGGCGTGGCTCGCGCCGTAGGTGATGACGAAGGCGCGGACACCCGCTGGCCGCCACTGTGCCGGCCAGCCCATCTCCACCACTGTCACCGGGTGCTGGGCCGCCAGGTCGGCGATCAGTGCCGGGCCGCCGGGCAGTCGGTGCAGGTGTCGTCCGACCAGCACGATGGGACGGTCGCCCGCCAATCCGCGCAGTGTGGCCGGGTCGGTCTCGGCGGCGATCACCCGCATCTCCGGCACCCCGTGCAGGTGCGGACCGAGACCCCACGGCACCCGACCCTCGGCGATCGTCGACTCGGTGTGCAGTTGCACCACCAGTGGCTGGTCCAAGCCGCTGAGCACACCCTCCACCCGGACCGCTCGACGCGCTGCCGCGTACCCCAGTTCGGTGTCGCTGGTGGTCGGCGACCCGCCGGCGGCCCGGGTCCAGGCGGCGAGATCGGCGGCGCGGCCGGCCGCCTCCTCGACCCGTGCCCTTGCCAGCCGGCCGTCGGCGAGCGCGTCGACGATCTCGGCGGCCACCCGCTCGACCAGCTCAGCGTCGACAGTCGCGCCGATGCAGAGCAGGTCGGCACCGGCGCTCAGGGCCCGGACCGCAGCTGGCCCGACCCCGCCGGCGGCCACTGCGGCACCCTTCATCTCCAGCGCGTCGGTGATGACGGTGCCGGTGAAGCCGTACTCGGTGCGCAGCAGGTCGACCAGGACGGCTCGGCTGAAGGTGGCCGGGTCGGCGCCGGTGAGCGCCGGCACCCGGATGTGCGCTGTCATCACGGCCCGCGCCCCGGCGGCGACGATGGCCGCGAACGGCGGTAGGTCCCGCTGGCGGAGCAGGCTCAACGGGCCATCCACAGTGGGCAGTTCGTGGTGGGAGTCGGTGACTGTGGCGCCGTGCCCGGGGAAGTGCTTGGCGCAGGCGGCCACGCCGACGGCCTGCAACCCGGCCACGGCGGCGGCCGAGTGGGCGGCCACCCGCACCGGGTCCGCGCCGAAGGACCGGGTGCCGATCACCGGGTTGTCGTCGGCGGTGTTGACGTCGACAGTGGGGGCGAGGTTGACGGTGATGCCGAGCGCTGCCAGTTCGGCGCCGATCGACTGGTAGACCCGTCGGGTGAGAGCCACGTCGCCGATCGCGCCCAGGGCGGCGTTACCGGGGTACGGGCTGCCGGTGGCGTGCGCCAGCCGGGTCACGTCGCCACCCTCCTCGTCGATCGCGATCAGCGCGTCCGGCCGACCGGCGCGCAGCGCGGCGGTGCTCGCCGCCACCTGCGCGGGGTCGTGCACGTTGGTGCCGAACAGGGTGTGCCCGGCCAGCCCGTCGGCCAGCAGGTCGACCGCCCAGTCCGGCGGGACCGGTCCCGCGTACGCGGCCAGCAGCGTGCCCAGCGCGAGCCGGCGCAGTCCTGGATCCAACCCCACGTGCTTCCCCCTTCGGTGCCCCCGCGGGTACGAAACGTCGTACCGGTGGTGGTCTTGGCCCTGCCGACTCGGCGGAGCGTCCCACCGTCGAGTGGCCGTTACGCTACGGCTACCCGTTCGCAGGTTGGTTTACAGTTAGCAAAGTTTACTAAAACTAGAGGACGTGTCATGAGTGCGACCCGGCTGCCCGGCACCCCCCGTCTGTTGCGGGCGCTCAACGACCGTGCCGCGCTGGAGCTGCTCCTCGAACGCGGCCCGCTGACCCGAGCTCGACTCGGCGAGCTGACCGGGCTGTCCAAGGTCACCGCATCGCAACTTGTCGAGCGGCTGGAGGAGCGCGGCCTCGTCGCGCGGGTCGGCGAGCAGGCCGGCGGGAGAGGGCCGAACGCCCAGCTCTACGCCGTCCGCCCGGGCAGCGCGCACGTGGTCGGCGTGGACGTCGGGCCGGACCGGGTGGTGGCGGCGTGCGCCGACATCACCGGTGCGGTCATCGGCCGGGTGGAACAGTCGACCCGGGACACCGACGACCCGGTGGGCGTGGTGCACAACGCCGTCGTGCAGGCGGCGAGCAGCGCCCAGGCGCAGCTGAGCAGCGTACGACGGATCGTGCTCGGCACGCCGGGCCTGGTCGACCCCGGCACCGGCGACATCACCTTCGCCTTCAACCTGCCGCGCTGGCACAGCGGTCTGCTCGCCGCGCTGCGGGACGACCTGCACACGCCGGTTGTCTTCGAGAACGACGTCAACCTGGCCGCGGTGGCCGAGGCGCAGTCCGGCGCGGCGCAGGGGCTGTCGGACTTCGTGCTGGTCTGGGTGGGCGCCGGCGTCGGCCTCGCGATCATGCTGGGCGGGCGGTTGCACCACGGCAGCAGCGGCGCCGCCGGCGAGATCGGCTATCTGCCGGTGCCCGGCGCGCCCATCCCGCGTGACGTGTCCCGTCGCGCCAAGCCGGCTTTCCAGCAGCTGATCGGTGCGGACTCGGTGCGCGCTGTGGCCCGCGAGCACGGCTACCCGGACGCCGACGCGGCCGAGGCGGTCCGCGCTGCCGTCGCGGCCGGCGCTGACGGCGGCCCGATGCTCGACGAACTCGCCCGTCGGCTCGCGCTCGGCGTGGCCAGCACCTGCGTGGTGCTGGACCCACCGCTGGTAGTGCTCGCCGGCGAGGTCGGCCAGGCCGGTGGCGCGGCGCTCGCCGACCGGGTGCAGCAGGAGGTCGCGGCGATCACCCTGGTCCAGCCGCGGGTGGTGCCGACCGGGTTGACCGAGGAGCCGATCCTGCACGGTGCGCTGCGCACCGCCCTGGACGCCGTGCGCGACGAGGTGTTCGGCTCCACCGTCGGCTGAGCCCGCTGCGGCGGTCATGTGAAGGAATATTTCACCGTGCGCCCATAGCTTGCAAGCTCTTGCCGGGCGCCGGCTTGGCCGTTCCGTCGGGCCGCCCGCGGTGGGGCGACCCGACGGCCTCGATTCAGATCAGGTCACGGCGACGGAACACGGCGAACGCCGCCGCGGTCAGCCCGCCCGTGATCGCCAGCAGCACCAACAGCGCCGGCAGCCAGGTCACCGTGTAGAACCCCTCGCAGTAGGGGTAGTCGGTACTGCCCCGGCAGAGCTGCTCGTCATAGAACCGCGCCTCGCCGTTGAGCCACGCCCCGATGTGGCTGGAGAGCATGAACAGGTCCGACTTCCGCGCGTCGACGATCTCCAGGACCAGCCGGGCGCCCAACTCCCACAGCACCGCGTACGCGGCGAACGCGCCCAACGCCGCCGACGTGTGCCGACCGAGCGTGGCGATCGCGAAGCCCAGCGTGGAAGCCAGCAGCACCAGCACCAGGCCACGGCCGTGCACCGCGCCGAGCGAACTCCAGAAGTCGCTGTTCAACCGGCCCGGTAGGCCGGCGGTCTGACCGATCACCCAGAACGTGGCGAGGTAGGCCAGCGACGCCAGCAGGGCAAGCACCAGCACAGTGCCGAGCAGGGTGCCCAACTTGGTCGCGAGCACCGTCATCCGGCGCGGTCGCCAGAGCAGCAGGTTCACCACCCCGCCGGAGTTCAGGTCGGCGCCGATGTAGGAGGCGCCGACCAGGAACCCGAACAACACCAGGAACGCGATGAGGAAGTACAGCAGCGACTCGGCCTGCTCGGCGAAGCTGAACACACCCGGCAGGAAGTCGGCGGCGATCGGTAACCGGTCCTGCCGGATCGGGTCGATCTCCGAACAGTCTGTGGAAAAGTAGTCGTCCGGGTCGGGTTGGATGGTGCCGTCCTGGCGGGCCAGGCACTCCTGGTGCCTCGCCTCCATGCTCTGCCTGGCCTCGGCGGCCTGCGCCCGCGCCGAGTTCAGCTCACTGACGCTCGGCTTGTGAGAACCGGCCAGCGTGGTCGCCGCCGTGACGGCGAACGCCAACACCAACAGGACGAGCATGAGCTGCACGAAGCGACGCGCCGACAGTCGCTCCAACTCGGCACGCACCAGGTTCACGCGTCCACTCCCCGATCGAGGTCGATCACAGCTTCGCCCTGCGGCAGCGACGAGTCGCCGCCCTGCCGGGGCACCGACGGATGCTCGTACGCGCCGGTCAGCTCCAGGAAGACGCTCTCCAGATCCGGCCGCAGCGGCGTCAGCTCGCCCACCCACAGACCCTGCTCACCGAGCACCCGACTGATCGCCGTCGGGTCGTCCACCCCGCTCACCACCAACGCTCCGCCGTCCACGACCGCCGTCAGCTCGGCCGCCTGCAGCAGCTCGACGGCCCGCTCCGGTTCGGCCACCCGGACCAGGAACTCGTGCCGGTCGTGGCCCGCCAGCACCTCGTCCACCCGACCGGTCGCGACCCGCCGGCCCCGAGAGATGATCGTGACGTGATCGCAGATCAGCTGGATCTCGCCCAGGATGTGACTGGACACCAGCACTGTCACCCCGTTGGCCGCCAGCGACCGCATCAGGTCCCGCATCTCCCGGATGCCCGCCGGGTCCAGCCCGTTCGCCGGCTCGTCCAGGATGAGCAGACGCGGGTCCTTCAACAGCGCGGACGCCACCGCCAGACGCTGCTTCATGCCCAGCGAGTAGCCCTTCACCCGCTCATCGCCCCGGTCGTGCAGGCCCACCAGATCCAGCACCTCGTCCACCCGCGAGACCGGCACACCACCGGCGCGGGCCAACAACCGCAGCGTCCGGTAGCCGGTGAAGTTGCCGAAGAACTGCGGGCTCTCCACGATGGCGCCGACCTGGCCCGCCACCCGGGGCAGCAGTTCCGGCGACGGTTCGCCGAGCACTGTCATCCGGCCGCTGTCGGCGCTCACCAGCCCGAGCAGGGCCCGCAGGGTGGTGGTCTTGCCCGAGCCGTTGGGGCCCAGGAAGCCGTGGACCTGGCCCGCCTCGACCAGCAGGTCGAACCCGTCCACCGCGACCCGTCGGCCGCTGCGCAGGCTACGGAAGGTCTTGCGCAGACCCTCGATCTCGATGACCGCGCTCATCTGCGTGGCTCCGTACGTCGGCGGGGCATGGGCCGTCCTCCGGGCTTGGTGATCAATGACACGGCGCTTCACCCTATGGCTGAGGTGCCGCCCATGGGGGGTACCCCGGCGCTGCGTGGTTGGATGGTGTGGTGACTGGTGACCTGATCCCCGGCGCTGCCGGCGCCGCGCCTGCCGCCGCTTTCGTGGACCCGGATCTGGTGGTCAGCCTCGACGGCGTCGGCGTACGCCGCTCTGGCACCGCCCTCCTACAGGACCTGACGTGGCGCGTCGAACTGGACGAGCGGTGGGTGGTGCTCGGCTCCAACGGCGCCGGCAAGACCACGCTGCTCAACCTCGCCGCCGGTCGGCTGCACCCCACCACGGGTGTCGCGCACGTGCTCGGCGAGCGGATCGGCCGCACCGACGTCAACGAGCTGCGTACCCGGATCGGGCTCACCACCGCCGCGATCGCCGAGCGGCTGCCCGCCGACGAGCGGGTCAGCGACGTGGTGGTGACCGCCGCCTGGTCGGTGGTCGGCCGCTGGCGGGAGAACTACGACCGTGGCGACGAGGCACGGGCGCGGGCACTGCTGAGTCAGCTCGGCGTCGGTGGCCTCGCCGAACGCCGCTACGGCACCCTCTCCGAGGGTGAGCGCAAGCGGGTGCAGATCGCCCGTGCCCTGATGACCGACCCGGAGCTGCTGCTGCTCGACGAGCCCGCCGCCGGGCTCGACCTGGGTGGTCGGGAAGACCTGGTAGCCCGACTTGCCGAGCTGGCGTACGACCCGGACGCCCCGGCGATGGTGCTCGTCACCCACCACGTCGAGGAGATCCCGCCCGGGTTCACCCACGCGATGCTCCTGCGCGAGGGTGGGGTGGTCGCCCAGGGCCTGCTCGCCGAGACGCTGACCGGTGACAACCTCTCCAAGACCTTCGGGCTGCCACTTGTGGTCGAGCGGTCGGGCGACCGCTTCACGGCTCGCGCCGCCTGAGCGTCGGACAGGCGGAGACGGCCGTGCCGCAGACTCGGGTTGCCGTGGTGGGCAGCGCCAACATGGACCTGGTCGCGATGGCACCCGCGCTGCCTCGACAGGGCGAGACCATGCTCGGCACCGATTTCGTGATGGTGCCCGGCGGCAAGGGCGCCAACCAGGCCGTGGCCGCGGTCCGGGCCGGCGCCTCCTGTACCTTCCTCGGCGCGATCGGCTCGGACGCCTTCGGCGTCACCCTCAAGGCCCGCATCACCGCGGCCGGGGTGGACACCAGTCAGCTTCGCGTGGTCTACGGCGCCTCCGGAGTGGCGCTGGTGATGGTCAACGCCCAGGGGGAGAACGCCATAGTGGTCACCCCCGGAGCGAACGACGCCCTGGTCGGCCTCACCGAGGAGGAGCTGACCACTGTGCGCGCCGCGGACGTCCTGGTCGCCCAACTGGAGATCCCGGTGCAGACCGTGACCGCCGCCGCGGTGGCCGCCCGCGAGGCCGGCACCAGGGTCATCCTGAATGCCGCCCCGGCGCGGGACCTCCCACCCGAGCTGCTCGCCGCCGTGGACCTGCTGGTCGTCAACGAGGGCGAGGCGCAGGCGCTCGCCGGCCGGGGGCGGGAGGAGCCGCGTGCGCTGCTCGACCTGACCCCCCGGGCCGTGCTCACTCTCGGCGGTGAGGGCGCCTGGTACGTCGACCGGGACGGCACCGAGGTGCACGTGCCGGCGGCACCTGTCGACGTGGTCGACTCCACCGCCGCCGGTGACGCGTTCACCGCCGCGCTGGCAGTCGGCTGGGGCGAAGGACGCGACCTGGTCGACGCGGTGCGCTGGGCGTCGGCGGCCGGCGCTGCCTGCGTCCGCAAGCTCGGCGCCTCGGTGGCGCTACCGCAACGCGCCGAGATCGACGAGCTGTACGTACCGGCCTGACCACACCCGCCGCACTCCGGCCGACTCGCCTGGGCGGGCCGGTCGTCAGCCGACGGGCTCGTCGGTGAGCTTCTCGCCGCGTCGGCGCAGCATGCCCAACCCGGGGATGCCGGCCACGGCGAGCTTGAGGTCGCGGGTCACGTCGAGCAGATCGTGCAGGTCCGGCCCGACCCGGTCCAGCGTGGCCAGAATCGGCAGGATGTCCGCCGTCAGGTGTTCCTTGAGCTTCGGCAACTCGTCGATCAGGTGGATCGCCGCGCTGATCTCCTCGTGACTCAACTCCTCCACGAACCGCCCGGCCATCGGCGCGGCTCGGCGCAACGCCGGCTCGTACGCCGCCAGCAGCTCGGCCGCCGTCGCGGCGGCCGCCGTCGCGGTGCCCACGGTGGTGGCGGCGCGGTTCGCGACACGGTCGGCCTCGGCGACGACAGTGCCCGCCGCCCGGGAGACCCGTTCGGCCTCGGCGACCACCACGGCGGCGGCGGTGGCCACCTCGGTGGCCGTGTCGATGGCGGTGGTCGCGGCGGCGCTGATGACGGCCACCTCGCGGACCGCCGCCTCGGCGTCGGTGAGCACCTGGTCGGTCCGGTCCAGTGTTGTCTCGATCCGGTCGACCACGCCGTTGATCCGGGCCACCAGCGCCTCCACACCGTCCAGCACGGCGAACGCGCGGGCGGGCACGGCCGCCATCGAGGCCGCGGAGCCGAGCGCCTGGTCGAAAGCGGAGCGGGTCAGGCCGACCACGGCGGCCGGGGTGGGGAGGGGAATCGCCATGGGTCAAGTGTGCGTCGGCAGTGCCACAACCGCCCGACGGAGCTGGTCAGCGGGGCCGTCGACCGGCGGTGTCGGCGCGGGCCACCCGCAGCGCCCACCAGATCAGCGGCACCTGCAACGGCACCCGGCCGTACGCGATGGCCCGCTTCGTCGGGCGTCGGTGCCGCCAGTCCACTGCCATCTTCACGTTCGCCGGCAGGACGGCGACGAAGAGTGCGGCGGCTGCCCGACCGCCGGCCCGCCGGGTGACAGGGTTCGCGACCGCCGCCGCCACCGCCAGTTCGGCCACCCCGCTGGCGTACGTCCAGAATCGGGGTGGGCCGGGCAGCGCGCGCGGCACGATCGGGTCGTAGACGCCGGGTCGCAGCAGATGGGTGACGCCGGCTGCCGCGAGCAGGCCAGCCAGTGCGACGGCCTCGCCGCGGCGGGTGGTCATCGATGGTCTCCCTGCTGTTCGACGGCGCGCTGCACGGCTCGGTAGATCTGCCCGAACCGTAGCGCGTCCGGGGTGCGCACCAGCAGGTCCTCCCGACCGTGGTGCTGCACCCACAACTCGTGCACATGGTTGCCGCGCTCGTAGGAGCGGTCCAGCCAACCCAACGGGATCTCCAGGAACGGCATCAACGCCAGCGCTCCCACCGCGCAGGCAGCGAGAATGATCAGCGCCAGTTGCCAGTTGCCCCGGTCCTGAGCCGACCAGGCCAGCGACAGCACGCAGACCACGGCGACCAGTGGCGGCAGCGAGAGCAGCAGGACCAGGATTCCGCGCCCCAGCACACGGCCGCGTACGGCGAGGGTTTTCTGCCCCCGGTCGTGCCAGACGAACGTCACGTCGGACAGGGCGATCACGTGACCGCCCGCCCGGATCGACTCGGAGGTCACCTGCACCGCGTCGTCCCGGTAATAGAGGGTCATCACTAAGCCTAACCACCGACAGGCAAACCGCGCCTCGCTCGGACCTTGGCACGTGGCCTCTTTCGCAGGGGATCGACCAGTCTGCGCAGAGGATTCGACGGAGGCCGTCCGGCGGGGTAGAGGTGATGTTGCAGTGGTCCTTTGGAGCTGAATCGTCTGCGACATCACGCGTCGCGCTGCGGCCATGTGGCACGGCCGCCCAGCGGCACAGCCGCCCAGCGGCACAGCCGCACAGCCGCACAGCCGCACAGCGGCACAGCGGCGCCGCAAGGCCAACGGTCCGATTCGTTTGTGATATCAGCTCCATAGGCAGTGCAGGAAGGCTGCGCCCGCCTCCGCTGCGCCCGCCTCCGCTGCGCCCGCGTCCGCTGCGCCCGCGTCCGCTGCGCCCGCGTCCGCTGCGCCCGCGTCCGCTGCGCAGGTCCCACCTGTGACGACCGGCCCCGGTCAGGTCGGGACGTGAAGCGGAACCAAACTGGCTAGCGGCGCGTGACGGGGTGGGCCGGCTGGCTGTGCTCGACCGCGCGCTGCACCGCCCGGTAGATCTGCCCGAAGCGCAGCGCGTCACCGGTGCGCAGCAGACGCACCGGCTGACCCCGCCAACGGGCCCAGATCTCCAGTTGGCGGCTGCCCCGGGCGTACGAGCGGTCCAGGTGTTCGAAGAGGAAGTCGGCGACCGGCCCGACGGCCAACCCGACCAGCACCGACGCGCCGACGATCGCGATCGTCACGGTGGGTGAGCGGTGCAGCCAGACGGCCACGCCAATGCCGAGCACCGCCGCGACCAGCGGGCCGGCGAGCGCGGCGCCGATAGCACCCCGTCCCACCAGCACGCGCCAGGATCGGGTGCCCCGGCGATGCCAGATCATGGTGATGTCGGCCAGCTTGTAGCTGCGACCGTCGACACTGACGGTGGTGGAGGTGACCTGCACCGACCTGTCGTCGTAATACGTGATCATGGCTGGACTCCCGCCCACGGGGCTGACACCACACTACTTACCCAAACGAGTCGGGTCGTAAGGTTGGCACGCGACTTCGACGAGGAAGTGAGGGCAGCGTGGGCGAGTTCGTTCGGCTGGAGACCACTGACGGCATCGGCACGATCCGGCTGGAGCGGCCGCCGATGAACGCGCTCAACACCCAGGTGCAGGAGGAGTTGCGCGCCGCCGCCACGGCGGCCACCGCCGATCCCGAGGTCCGCGCCGTCATCGTGTACGGCGGGGAGAAGGTCTTCGCCGCCGGCGCCGACATCAAGCAGATGGCCGACATGTCCTACGTGGACATGGCCGACCGGGCTGCGAACCTGTCCAGCGCGCTCGGCGCGATCGCCCGCATTCCCAAGCCGGTGGTCGCCGCGATCACCGGGTACGCCCTGGGTGGCGGCTGTGAGCTGGCGTTGGCCTGTGACTGGCGAGTGGTAGCCGAGGACGCCAAGCTCGGCCAGCCGGAGATCAAGCTGGGCATCATCCCGGGTGCGGGCGGCACCCAGCGGCTGGCCCGCCTGGTCGGCCCGGCCCGCGCCAAGGACCTGATCATGTCGGGGCGGATGGTGGATGCGCAGGAGGCGCTGCGCATCGGCCTGGCGGACCGGGTCGCCCCGGCCGCCGAGGTGTACGACACGGCCGTCGCGATGATCACTCCGTACCTGACCGGGCCGGTGCAGGCGCTGCGCGGGGCGAAGCTGGCGGTCGACGGCGGCCTGGACATGGACCTGAACTCGGGTCTGGCCTGGGAGAGTCAGCTCTTCGCGGCGCTGTTCGCCACCGACGACCGGCGCGAGGGCATGGCGGCCTTCGTCGAGAAGCGCAAGCCGGGCTTCACCGGCCGCTGAGCCGTCGCTTCCCGCCCCGACGACGCTCTGACCTCGGCAACGTCCACTGGCCGGGGCCACGGTCGCACTGCCAAGTGACTGGCCGGTAACCTGTGATCCCGGCCACGGACGATGGGAGCGACATGACGGAGCGGATCGAGGGTCACGGCGGCGAGTTGGCGCTCGCGGCACTACGCGCGCACGGCGTACGGGAGATGTTCACGCTGTCCGGCGGGCACGTCTTCCCGCTGTACGACGCCGCGTACAAGACCGACTTCCCGATCTACGACGTCCGGCACGAGCAGTCCGCGGTCTTCGCCGCCGAGGCGGTGGCCAAGCTCCAGCGCCGCCCCGGCCTCGCCGTGCTCACCGCCGGGCCCGGTGTCACAAACGGCATCTCCGGCATGACCAGCGCGTTCTTCAACGCCTCGCCGGTGCTGGTGCTCGGGGGGCGCGCACCCGCGTTCCGCTGGGGCTCGGGCAGCCTCCAGGAGATGGACCACCTGCCGCTGGTCGCCCCGGTCACCAAGCACGCCGAGACGGTGTTCAGCACCGACGACATCCCGCGTGCGGTGGGTGCGGCGCTCAACGCCGCGCTCACCCCGCACCGGGGTCCGGCCTTCCTCGACTTTCCGCTGGAGACGGTCTTCTCGGTCGCGGAGGCAGAGTTGCCGACCGTGACGGGTGTCGACCCGATCGCCCCGGACCCGGAGGAGGTCGGCCGCGCGGCGCTGCTCATCGCCGCTGCGCAGCGGCCGGTCATCATCGCCGGCTCCGACGTGTACGCAGGCGACGCGGTCGCCGCGCTGCGCGAGGCGGCCGAGGCGTTGCAGGTGCCGGTCTTCACAAACGGCATGGGTCGCGGCTCGCTCCCGCCGGAGCACCCGCTGGCGTTCGCCAAGGCCCGTCGGGCCGCGCTCTCCGGCGCCGACGTGGTCGTGGTGGTGGGCACCCCGCTGGACTTCCGGCTCAGCTTCGGTGACTTCGGTGACGCCAAGGTGGTGCACATCGTCGACGCCCCCAGCCAGCGGGCGACGCACGTGCAGCCGGCCGCCGCCCCCGCCGGTGACCTGCGCCTGATCCTCTCCGCGCTGGCCGATCACTCCGGCGACCGGGCCGACCACGCCGACTGGATCGCCGACCTGCGGGTCGCCGAGGACGCGGCAAAGGCTCGGGACGCCGCGGAGATGGCCGCCGAGACCGACCCGATCCGCCCGGCCCGGATCTACGGCGAGCTGCGTCGAGCGCTCGCCCCGGACGCGATCACCATCGGCGACGGCGGCGACTTCGTGTCGTACGCCGGGCGGTACCTGGAGCCGGCCCAGCCCGGCACCTGGCTGGACCCGGGCCCGTACGGCTGCCTGGGCACCGGCATGGGTTACGCGATGGGCGCCCGGGTCAGTCACCCGGACCGGCAGATCTGCGTGCTGATGGGCGACGGCGCTGCCGGCTTCTCGCTGATGGACGTCGAGTCGCTGGTCCGCCAGAAGCTGCCGGTGGTGATCGTCGTCGGCAACAACGGCATCTGGGGGCTGGAGAAGCACCCGATGCGGGCCATGTACGGCTACGACGTGGCCGCCGACCTCCAGCCGGAGCTGCGGTACGACACGGTGGTCAGCGCACTCGGCGGGGCGGGGGAGACGGTCGCCAAGGCGGCCGACCTGGGCCCGGCGCTCCAGCGGGCGTTCGACTCCGGAGTGCCGTACCTGGTGAACGTGCTCACCGACCCGACCGACGCGTACCCCCGGTCGTCGAACCTGGCCTGAGTCGTACCCGCCGCCGCCGTCGCTCCTGCGCCGGCGGCGGCGGCGCGCTCACACCTCCGGTCGGTCGCCCTCGCGCGGCGGCTCGCCGTCGCGGCGGCGCAGGTCGTCCTCGCGTCGCCGCAGGTCTTCCTCCCAGCGTTGGAACAGCTCCTGGTCCTGCTGCTGGGCGCGTTCCTCGACGGAGCGCAGGAACTCCGGGTCGTCGTCGGGGGCCACCGGCCGAGGGCGCTGCCGCTCGCCGCCGCCGACCGGCCAGCCCTTGCCGGCGCCGGGGCTGGGTTCCCGGCCGACGATGAACCAGGCGATCGAGCCGACCAGCGGGAAGAACAAGATGATCAGCACCCAGGCGATCCGGGGAAGGGCACGGATCTTGCCCTCCTCGGCGGAGAGGCAGCTGATCAGTGCGCAGACGGCGAGGACAATCTGCACCAGGAAGAGGAGTACGCCAAGCCGGGCCATGCACCCATGATGACGCACCCGCGCGCGTCACCACAGTCCGCGCAGCACCAGCAGCACTCCCAGTAACGCCAGCACCACAGTGCCCACCGTGACCAGGGGCAGTGTCCGGCCGCCGGTGCGGGCCGGACCGGTGCCAGTGCCCCGGGGCCAGCAGAGCACCAGCAGGGCGCCCCACACCAGAACGGTGCCGCCGGCGATCAGCGCACCGGTCGGGTCACCCGTCGACGCCAGCCGGACGGCGAGCACGCTCACCACGGTCACAGTGAGTAGGGTGCGCCGCCAGGCCAGCCGGGTCCGCTCCGGTTGCAGCCCCGGGTCGCGTCCGGTGCTCACCGCCCACCGACCGCCCGCATCAGGACGGCGGCCACCAGCAGCAACGCGCCGACGCCGACGGCGAGCGCCAGGATGGCGGGGAACCGGGACGCGGGCAGCTCCTGACCGAGCCGGATGGCCCGCTCGGTACGCGCCCAGTGGTCCACCGCGCGGATCGCGACCGCCGCGCCGAGCAGCAGCAACGCCACAGCGATCACCTCGCGCAGGTGGCTCATCGGCAGGGGCGGGAGGAACTGCGCGGCGGCCAACCCGCCTCCGACCAGCGCCAACCCGGTGCGCAGCCAGGCGAGGAAGGTCCGTTCGTTGGCCAGGGAGAAGCGGTAGTCCGGTGTTTCACCGACCGAGCCCAGCTCCGCCGGGTCGAACCACCGCTTGATCGTCTCCCGCACAGTGGGAGATTATCCGCTTCCCATCCCGCTTAGCCTGGGCCGGTGACTGATCTCGACATCCTGACGCTGCGGACCGCCTACGACAACCAGCTCCGCCCGGAGATCCCCGACCCGGTTCCGGCCGGCGTGACCGTGGAGCGGGACGGGCCGCTGGTCCGGATCACCGGTCTCGACTCCGGTGGGTTCATCACGTACCGCGACCTGGGTGGGTTGGCCGGCGAAGCGCTGGACGAGTTGATCGCCCGGCAGGTGGGGTTGTGTCGTGAGCGGGGCGAGTCGGCGGAGTGGAAGCTCAACGAACACGACGAACCGGCGGACCTGGCGGACCGGCTGCGCGCCGCCGGCTTCGTCCCGGAGGACCGGGAGACCGTCGTGGTCGGCCCGGTCGCGCCGCTCGCCGCCGCGCTGCCGGTCGCCCCCGAGGGGGTACGCCTGCGTGAGGTGACCTCGCGCGAGGACCTGGAGCGGATCGCCGCCATGGAGGAGGAGGTCTGGCAGGAGGACCGCTCGCACCTGGTGTGGGGCCTGGCCAAGGAGATCGACGCCGACCCGAACTCGATCACAGTGGTGGTGGCGGAGGTGGACGACACGGTGGTGAGTGCCGGCTGGGTGCGGTTCCCGGCGAACACCGGCTTCGCCACCCTGTGGGGCGGCTCGACCCTGCCGCAGTGGCGGCGCAGGGGCATCTACCGAGCGTTGGTCAACTACCGGGCGCGGCTGGCCGAGCAGCGGGGTCGGACGCTCATGCAGGTCGACTGCTCCGAGGACAGCCGGCCAATCCTCCAGCGGCTCGGCCTCGTCGCGGTCACCACCACCACCCCGTACGTCTACACTCCGTGATCATGGAGCAGCGGTTGACTGACGAGGAGCGGCTGACCCTCAAGACCGGTGCGTTCGGCGCCGTCTTCCTGGTCTCCAATGCCGATCCCGGTGTCCTGGGGGTGATCCGGGAGAGCATCGCCGCGTCCGGCGCGTTGGCCGACGCCAGTGGCACGGTCAAGGAGGCGCTGACCACCGGCCCGCTGCCGCGACTTCCCCGGGACTCACAACTGGAGATCGAGTCGGTGGTGCTGCCGGCGCTGGGGCGGGCGGTGCGGATCCTGCGCGAGAAGTCCCCACGGGACGTGGACGCGTACCGCGAACTGGTGTTGGCCGCGGCGGACCAGGTGGCCCGCGCGCACGACGGGGTGGCGCCCGCCGAGGCGGCGGCCATCGACCAGATCCGGGTCGCGTTGGCCGAGCCGGCCTGACCGGCTGCGCGTCGGTGAGCTGTGTCACTCTGAGTGCTGCGGGAGTGCAACCTACTGGCAGGTAACATTGCGCCGTGGGCAACTGCACAACCGCCCGCGGTTGACCTGGCGTCGACCGACGCGCGACGCTGCGCCCCAGACCGGGCGAGCGAATCGCAACACCACACAGGAGGGTCGTCGAAGCGCGATGAACATCGTCGTACTCGTCAAGCAGGTGCCTGATTCGGGCGCGGACCGCAACCTGCGCAATGACGACAACACCGTCGACCGCGGTTCGGCGAACAACGTGATCAACGAGATGGACGAGTACGCCATCGAGGAGGCGCTGAAGATCAAGGAGGCGCACGGCGGCGAGGTCACCATCCTGACCATGGGTCCGGACCGGGCGGCCGAGTCGATCCGCAAGGCGCTCTCCATGGGCCCGGACAAGGCAGTGCACGTGCTGGACGACGCCCTGCACGGCTCGTGCGCCGTCGCCACCTCGAAGGTGCTCGCCGCCGCGCTCGGTCAGCTCAATGCCGACCTGGTCATCTGCGGTGCCGAGTCCACCGACGGTCGGGTCCAGGTCATGCCGCACATGATCGCCGAGCGGCTGGGCGTCGCGGCGCTCACCGGTGCCCGCAAGCTCACAGTCGACGGCGCGACGCTGACCGTCGAGCGGCAGACCGAGGAGGGCTACGAGGTGGTCACCGCCGCCACCCCGGCCGTCGTCTCCGTCTGGGACACCATCAACGAGCCGCGCTACCCCTCCTTCAAGGGCATCATGGCCGCCAAGAAGAAGCCGGTGCAGACGCTCTCGCTGGCCGAGCTCGGGGTAGCTGCCGACGAGGTGGGCTTCGACGGCGCCACCAGTGCCGTCGTCGAGCACACCAAGCGCCCCCCGCGCTCCGGCGGCGCCAAGATCACTGATGAGGGCGAGGGCGGCGTCAAGCTGGTCGAGTTCCTCGCCACCGAGAAGTTCGTGTGAGAGGGGGGTCTGACATGTCCGAGGTTCTCGTCGTCGTCGAAGCCACAAAGGAATTCGGCGTCAAGAAGGTCACCCTGGAAATGCTCACCCTCGCGCGTGAGCTGGGCACCCCGAGCGCTGTGGTGCTGGGCGGCGCCGGCGCCGCCGAGGCGCTGAGCGGCAAGCTGGGCGAGTACGGCGCGGAGAAGATCTACGCCGCCGAGGGTGACGAGATCGACGGCTACCTGGTGGCCCCCAAGGCGACAGTGCTGGCCGAGTTGGTCAAGCGAGTGCAGCCGGTCGCCGTGCTGCTGGCGTCGGCCCAGGAGGGCAAGGAGATCGCCGCCCGGCTCGCCGTCAAGCTCGACAACGGCATCCTGACCGACGTGGTCGGCCTGGACGCCGACGGCACCGCGACCCAGGTCGCCTTCGCCGGCTCCACCATCGTCAAGTCCAAGGTCACCAAGGGCCTGCCGTTGGTCACCGTGCGGCCCAACTCGGTCACCCCCGCCCCGGCGGCGGCCACCCCGGCGATCGAGCAGCTCACCGTGACGGTCACCGACACCGACAAGCTGGCCACTGTCGTCGAGCGGGTCGCCGAGCAGAAGGGCTCCCGCCCCGAGCTGACCGAGGCCGGCGTGGTCGTCTCCGGCGGTCGGGGCGTCGGCAACGCCGACAACTTCAAGCTGGTCGAGGAGCTGGCCGACCTGCTCGGCGGCGCCGTCGGCGCGTCCCGCGCGGCCGTCGACTCCGGCTTCTACCCGCACCAGTTCCAGGTGGGCCAGACCGGTAAGACGGTCTCCCCGCAGCTCTACGTCGCCCTCGGCATCTCCGGTGCCATCCAGCACCGGGCCGGCATGCAGACCTCGAAGACCATCGTCGCTGTCAACAAGGACGGCGAGGCGCCGATCTTCGAGCTGGCCGACTTCGGGGTGGTGGGCGACCTGTTCAAGATCGTCCCGCAGGCCGCCGAGGAGATCCGCAAGCGCAAGTAGGCAGGCGATACGTCAGTGGCCGTCCGTGTGAACGGGCGGCCACTTTCGTATGGGAGCTGATCGGCGAGCCGGGGAGCTGAGCCGGCCCGCCGATCAGCCCGTCAGAGAGCCCCTCAGCAGGCTGTCGCCGGAGTGGCGGGTGTTGTTGTCGTACTGCTCGGCGGAGACGTCGACCACCGAGTAGCTCTTGAGGTCGACATTCGGGGGCAGGGGTAGCAGCGCGTCCGAGCCGCCACCAAGGGTGCCGACCGAGAACATCTCCATCGTCGTCGGATTGATGAGCCAGACCTCGTAGTACCCCGCGACGCTCGGGAGATTCGCCACATGCAGATGTAGTTGGCCGTCCTGGAAAACCCGGGCGTCCCCCTTGGCCGTCGGCGGGGTCGCCCCGTATGCCGCCAGCGGCGCGCTCGCCACCACCACCGGCGGCGGGGTGGGCGTCGGATCGTCAGGTCGGAGCACCGAGACGGTGCCCACGACGCCGATCGCCGCGGCGGCGGCCGCGGTCACAGCGGTGGCCACCCAACCGGACCAGCCGCGACCCCGGCGGGATCGCCGCGTCGGGTCCAGTCGGGTCACCGTCGACCCGACCGCAGCGCCAAAGGTCTGCTCGGCCGTCGTGAAGTCGGTCTGCTCGGCCGTCGTGAAGTCGGCCTGCTCGGCCGTCGTGGTGTCGGCCTGCTCGGGCAGTCGGTGTCGACGGGTCTCGGTCAGCAACGGCCCGGCCTCCGCAGCCCTGACCTGGGCTTCGATGCCGTCCCAGATGTGCTCCGGCGGGTCGGCCAGGTCGGCCAGGCCCTGCGTCTCGGTGCCGAGCCCCGCCACCTGCCGAAGGGTCGCCACCTCCGCCCGGCAGAGCGCGCAGGTGCCGAGGTGGGTGCTCTCCCCGTTGTCCGCCTCGCTCTCACCGAGTGCCAGAAATACCAGCCGGTCGTGGTCCAGGTGCTGCACCGTCCACCTCCCATCTGCGCTTCAAGCTCGCCATGCCGCGTCGGATGTGACTCTTCACGGTGCCCAACGGCACGCCGGTCACAGTGGCTATCTGCTGGTGTGTCAGGTCGTCGTAGAAGGCCAACTCCAGCATCCGTCGCTGGTCGTCCGGGAGACGAGCCAGCTCGTCGGCGATCACCAACCGGTCCACCACGCGGTCCGGATCCGGCTGGGTCTGCGCCTGCTCGGGCAGTTGTCGGACCGTCTCCACCACCCGGGTCTCCCGGGCCGAGGCGCGCATCCGGTCGATCACCTTCCGCCGGCCGATGCCGAGCAACCAACCGATCAGCGACCCCTTGGCCGGGTCGAACGTGTCGCGACCCAGCCAGGCGGCGACGAACGTCGCCTGGGTGACGTCCTCGGCGTCGCTGCGGTTCGCCAGCATGGACGTGGCCAGGTGGAGCACGGCACGACCGTAGCGGTCGTACGCCTCGCGCAGCGCCACGTCGTCGCCGTCGCGGAACCTGCGGTCGAGGTCGTCCACCGGAGGGTCCGGTTCCTGTCGTAGCGCCGTCATCGGGCGGCTCGCCTTCGATGGGGCATGCCCGACTGTAGCTGCCACAGCCCCCGCCCCACTTCCCCGGTCGATGTCATCTCACCAGCTCTTCGTCTCCCGACCCCGTTCCGGATGCGGTCGGGGCCGGAAAAGAAAAGTGCCTCCGGGGCGCATCCACCCGCCCGAGAGCCGGCGTAACCCGTTCTGCAAGCCAGGCCTGACGAATCAGCACCAAATATCAGGAGGCAGACATGCAGCTCTCGTACTTCCGTCGGGTCGCCGCGGGCGGCGCGGTCGCCGCGCTGGCCTTCGCCGGCGTCGGCGCCCTCACCGCCGGCCCCGCGTACGCCGCCACGTCGAAGGTCTCCGTCGTGCACGGCATCCCGGACACCCCTGTCGACGTCTACGTCAACGGCAAGAAGACGCTGGACAACTTCAAGCCCGGCGACGTCGCCGGCCCGCTGAACCTGGAGGAGGGCGACTACGACATCGCGCTCACCAAGCCGGGCGAGCCGATCGGCAGCGCCATCCTCAAAGTCGACAACGCCGCGGTGCCGGGTGGTGCCAACATCAGCATCGCGGCCCACCTCGACGCCGCTGGCAAGCCGAAGATCACCCCGTTCGTGAACGACGTCTCGAAGGTCGACGCCGGCAAGGCGCGTCTCATCGTCCGGCACACCGCCGCGGCCCCGGCGGTCGACGTGCGCGCCGGTGGCACCCCGGTCTTCGAGGACCTCACCAACCCGAACGAGGCCAAGGGCGACGTCGACGCTGGCGAGGTGAAGGCCGACGTGGTGCTGGCCGGCACCGACACCGTGGCCATCGGCCCGGCGGACCTCAACCTCAAGGAGGGCACCGCCACGATCGTCTACGCGATCGGCTCCGCCGAGGGCAAGACCCTCGACGTGGTGGCCCAGACCATCACCGGCCTGCACTCCGCCCCGGGCGGCGTGCCCAGCGGTGACGGCGGCCAGGCCGGCACGGGCGTGGACACCTGGTGGTACGTGCTCGCCGGTGCCGGCGTACTCCTGCTGCTTGGTGGTGGGGTGCGGATGGCGACCGCGCGGACCGGCCGCAAGTGACGGTGCGCAATCGCGGCGCGCTGGCGGCCCTGGCCGCCGGCGTTGCCGCGCTCACCGCCGCCGCTCTGGTGGCGTGCGCCAACCAGCCGGCCGGGACGGTGGGGGCCGAGGAGGCGAGCACGCTGGCCAGCCCCGCACCGACCGCCGCCAGTGCCCCGTCGGTGCCGGTGACCGCGGGTGAACTGCCCGCCGGCCCGAAGATCATCCCGCCGGTACGGCTGCTGATCCCGGAGATCGGCGTCACCGCCACCGTCAACGCGGTCGGCATCAACGAGCGGACCAACGAGTTCGAGGTGCCGCCGAGCGTCGACCAGATCGGCTGGTACCGCTACGGCCCCGGCCTGGAGGCGGAGGTCGGCTCGGTGGTCATCGCCGGTCACGTGGACAGCGCCAAACAGGGCAAGGGGGCGTTCTTCCGACTGCGTGAGCTGGACCAGGGCGACACGTTGACAGCGACCGGCAGCGACGGCGAGGCACGGCGCTACCGGGTCGTCGCCCGGGAGGAGTACGCCAAGACCAAGATCCCGCTGGACCGGTACTTCGCCCGCGACGGCAAGCCGCGGCTGACCCTGATCACCTGTGGTGGGCCGTTCGACGCCAAGGCGCGCAAGTACCGCGACAACATCGTCGTCACCGCGGTGCCCGCCTGACCGGGTCCGTGCGCATCGGGCCGGGGTGGAGTTCCACCCCGGCCGTTGCGTGCAGTCCCCTCCGGCATCCGGTCCTCAAGGTGTCAGCCGTACGCTGAACGGCGATGGCTTACCTGGATCACGCGGCGACGACTCCCATGCTCGATGAGGCACTGGAGGCGTACGTCGCTACCGCCCGCGAGGTCGGCAACGCGTCCTCCCTGCACGCGGCGGGCCGCCGTGCCCGCCGCCGGGTCGAAGAGTCACGCGAACAGGTGGCAGCGGTGCTGGGCGCCCGGCCCTCTGAGGTGATCTTCACCGGTGGCGGTACGGAGAGCGACAACCTCGCGGTCAAGGGCATCTTCTGGGCCCGCCGAGCAGCCCGGCCCGATCGCCGCCGGGTGGTCTCCAGCGCCGTCGAGCACCACGCGGTGCTGGACGCTGTCGACTGGCTGGCCCAGCACGAGGGCGCCGAGGTCGGCTGGCTGCCGGTCGACGCCGTCGGTCGGCTCGACCCGCAGACCCTGCGCGCCGAGTTGGCCGCGCACGCCGACCAGGTGGCAGTGGTCACGGCGATGTGGGCGAACAACGAGGTGGGCACCGTCCAGCCGGTGGCCGAGTTGGCCGCCGTCGCCGCCGAACACGGTGTGCCCTTCCACACCGACGCCATCCAGGCGGTCGGTCAGGTGCCCGTCGACTTCGGCGCCAGCGGGGTCGCCGCGCTGACTGTCACCGGGCACAAGTTGGGCGGGCCGACCGGGGTGGGTGCGCTGCTGCTCGCCCGGGACGTGCCGGCCACGCCGCTGCTGCACGGCGGCGGCCAGGAGCGTGACATTCGCTCCGGCACCCTGGACACCGCCGGCATCGTCGCTTTCGCTGTGGCCGTGGAGTCGGCGGTGAAGGGCCAGCAGGAGTACGCGGCCCGGGTGGCCGCCCTCCGCGACGACCTGATCGAGCGGGTCCGCCAGGCGGTGCCCGAGGTGATCTACAACGGTGACCCGACCGATCGGCTGCCCGGCAACGCGCACTTCTCCTTCCCCGGCTGCGAGGGCGACGCGCTGCTGCTCCTGCTCGACGCGCAGGGGATCGCCTGCTCGACCGGCTCCGCCTGCTCGGCCGGCGTGGCCCAGCCCTCGCACGTGCTGCTCGCGATGGGCGCCGACGACGACCGCGCCCGCTCCTCGCTGCGCTTCACACTGGGGCACACCAGCACCCAGGCCGACATCGACGCCCTCATCGCGGCCCTCCCGGCAGCGGTGGAACGAGCCCGCCGAGCCGCAGCCCTCCGCACCCCCCGCTAACCCCCCCCGGGCCCCCACCCCCTGATTTCCGCGATCTTGCACTTTCGGTCGTCCGTTCGCGTCTTGTGCGGCATATGTCGCAGCAGAAAGTGCAAGATCGCGTGGGCGTGGGCGTGGGCGTGGGCGTGGGCGTGGGCGTTCGGGGTTGGCGTTGGGGGTTGGTCGTTGGGGTTTGTGGGGTGGGGGTGGGTTCGGGGCTGGTGGATAGGGTTGTTGTGGGGAACGGGCGGGGACGGGGAAGGGGAGTGGGTCAGTGAGGGTTCTGGCGGCGATGTCGGGTGGGGTTGACTCGGCCGTGGCGGCGGCACGGGCGGTGGCGGCCGGGCACGACGTGACCGGCGTGCACCTGGCGCTGGCCCGCAACCCACAGACCTATCGGACCGGCGCTCGCGGTTGCTGCACCCTGGAGGATTCCCGGGACGCCCGGCGAGCGGCCGACGTGATCGGCATCCCGTTCTACGTGTGGGACATGGCCGACCGCTTCCACGAGGACGTGGTCGACGACTTCGTCGCCGAGTACGCCGCCGGTCGTACGCCGAACCCCTGCCTGCGCTGCAACGAGAAGATCAAGTTCGCGGCGGTGCTGGACCGGGCGGTGGCCCTGGGCTTCGACGCAGTGGTGACCGGGCACCACGCCCGCCTCGGCGCGGACGGGCTGCTGCGGCGCAGTGTCGACCTGGCCAAGGACCAGTCGTACGTGCTCGCCGTGCTCACCCGCGAGCAGCTCGACCGGTCGATCTTCCCGCTCGGTGACTCGACAAAGGCGCAGGTCCGCGCCGAGGCCGCAGAGCGTGGCCTGGCCGTGGCCGACAAGCCTGACTCACACGACATCTGCTTCATCGCCGACGGGGACACCCGTGGCTTCCTGGCCGGCCGGCTCGGTGAGGCGCCCGGCGACGTGGTGGACGCCTCCACCGGCGCGGTCGTCGGCAATCACAGCGGTGCCTACGCGTACACGGTGGGGCAGCGTCGCGGGTTGAACCTGGACCGGCCCGCCCCGGACGGCCGGCCACGCTACGTGCTCTCCATCACGCCGAAGACCAACACGGTGACCGTGGGTCCGGCCGAGGCCCTGGACGTGTCCGACGTGCACGCCGTACGTCCGGTCTGGACCGGCGGCGCCCGTCCGGACGCCCCGGTCGAGTGCGAGGTGCAGTTGCGCGCGCACGGCGACGCGGTGCCGGCGACCGTCGCCCTCGCCGGTGACCGGCTGCACGCCGAGCTGCGCCGACCGGTACGCGGCGTCGCCGCCGGTCAGGCCGTGGTGGCGTACCGACCGGACCCGGCCGGCGACGTGGTCCTCGGCTCCGCGACCATCACCGGCTGACCGCACGGCCTGGGTGTTCGCGGGATAGCCTTCGCCCGTGACAGATCAGGCGTGGCCCTGGCCGGCCGGCGCGGCAACCGGAATTGGTTCGCTGCCCGGCACCGACATCGGCGAGGCTCAGCGGGTGGTCCTCGGTGAACTTCCCGAGCTGCCGCACCTGCCCGAGTTGCCGGCCCGTGGCCCCGGAGCGGACATGATCGGTCGGTCCGCCGGGCTGCTCGTCGAGCTGCCCGTCGAGGTGTACGCGGGGCGGTGGCGGATCGCCCCACGCCCGGGCCGCGACCTGCGTCGGGCCCGTGACCTGATGGAACGCGACCTGGACCAGCTCGCCGAGCAGGCCGAGGGGTACGCCGGGCCGATCAAGGTGCAGGCCGCCGGCCCGCTCACGCTGGCCGCCTCCCTGGAATTGCCGATCGGTGGCCGAATGCTGCGCGATCCCGGCGCGGTCCGCGACCTGACCGGCTCCCTCGCCGAAGGGCTGCGCGCACACGTCGCGGCGGTCGCCCGCCGGCTGCCCCAGGCATCGGTGCTGCTGCAACTGGACGAACCGTCACTGCCGACAGTGCTGGCCGGGCGGGTGCCGACCGAGAGCGGGCTGGGCGCGTACCGGCCGGTCGACTCGGTGGACGCCGCCGCCCTGCTGCGCACTGTCGTCGAGGCGGTCGGCGTGCCGACGCTTGTGCACTGCTGCGCCCCGGACGTGCCGCTGGAGCTGATCCGCTCCACCGGCGCCGTCGCGGTAGCCCTCGACCTGGACCTGGTCACCAAGCTCGACCCGCTGGGCGAGGCGATCGACGCCGGCCTCGGGTTGCTGGCCGGGGCCGCGCCGACCCGGCCGCCGTCGGCCGGCGGCGCGCCGACCTCCGCGCAGATCGCCGATCGGGTACGCCAGGTCTGGGACCGCCTCGGCTTCCCTCGTCGCCAACTCGCCGAGCAGGTGGTGATCACCCCGGCCTGCGGCCTCGCCGGCGCCACCCCGGAGTACGCGCGGGCGGTGCTCGCCGCGTGCCGGGACGCCGGCCGACGCCTCGCCGAGGACTGAGGTTTCCTGTCGTACCCGGTGGGCAGGATGACGGTCATGATTGGACAGCTGCGTTCAGTGGTGATCGACTGCCCGGATCCGCGGGCGTTGGCGGCGTTCTACGCCGAGCTGCTCGGCGTACCGCTCGCCGAGGGTGACTCCGACGACGACTGGGTGGTGCTGGGCGGCCCACCCGGTCACCAGCCGCGCCTCGCCTTTCAACAGGCGCTCAACCTGCGTCAACCGGCCTGGCCGGATCCTGAGCGCCCACAGCAGTTCCACCTCGACGTGACGGTGGACGACATCGAGGCCGCCGAAAAGGCGGCGCTCGCGTTGGGTGCTCGGCGGCTGCCAGGTGAGGGCGAGGGCTTCCGGGTCTACGCCGATCCGGCCGGCCACCCGTTCTGCCTCTGCTGGGACTAGGGCGGGTTTCGGACGTGTCGGTCGGGCCGACACTTCCGACAACACTCCCTGAGCATGCCGTGGGTTGCGGCGGCCGGGCATCATGGCCGCCGTGATCCATACCTCTGCGCTTCGCGCCTCCGGTTCACTCTTCGGCCTCGCCTACGGTGACGCGCTGGGCAAGCCGACCGAGTTCCTGACCGTCGCCGAGATCGAGCGCCGGTATGGCCCGACCGGCCCGCGGGAGCTGTCCGGCGAGCCGGCACTGGTCACCGACGACACCCAGATGGCGCTCGCGGTGGGTTGGGCGCTGCACGAGGCGCCGTCGTTCACGCCGGAGGCGGTGGAGCCGCTGCTGCGTCAACGCTTCCTGGCCTGGGCGGTCAGCCCGGACAACAACCGTGCCCCGGGCATGACCTGCCTGCGCGCCTGCGCCGAGCTGAGCCGTGAGGTGCGCTGGCAGGAGGCGACGGTGGTCGGCTCGAAGGGCTGCGGGGCGAACATGCGGGTCACCCCGGTCGGGTTGCTCGACGTGGACCTCGACACGCTCGCCGGGTTGGCCCAGTTGCAGGCCGGGCTGACTCACGGCCACCCGACCGGGCTGGCCGCCAGCGAACTCACCGCGTACGCGGTCTTCGCTCTGCGCGCGGGCGTCCCGCTGCCCGACCTTCCCGCATTGCTCACCGAGCGGGCACTGTCCCAGCGCCTGGTCTACTCCGAGCGGTGGCTGGGCGACCTCTGGCAGCGTGCCGGTTCCGGTTCTCCGCAGGAGTTCATCGCCCAGGGCTGGGACGAGTGCCTGGCGGTGCTGGGCCGACTGACGAACGCCCTGGCACAACCGGACGACGGGAGTGACCCGTGTCAGGCCACCGGGGAGGGCTGGGTGGCCGAGGAGGCGCTGGCCACCGCGCTGCTCTGCGCCGTACGGCACGCCGACGACCCGATCGCGGCGCTGGCCCGGGGCGCGACCACCGCCGGTGACTCCGACTCGATCGCCGCCCTGGCCGGCGCGTTCGTGGGCGCGACCGTCGGCATGACCGCCTGGCCGCGCGACTGGGCCAACCGCATCGAGTACGCGGACCAGTTGGCCACCCTCGGCGCGGCCTGGGACTGACCGGCCGGCCGGGTCGGCCCGGCCTGCCCCGGCCCGGTCGGGTCCGCCTCGGCCCGGTCGGGTCCGGTTCGGCCCGGTCGGGTCCGGTTCGGCCCGGTCGGGTCCGGTTCGGCCCGGACGGCCCCGACCGGCGCGACCGAGCAGTCATGATCAACTCGGGTTTCTGCAAACCGGGGTATCCGGGAGTGGCGGTTTCAAGCGGCTGTTGCGACCAGGTGTTTGTGGAGTACCTCGGCTGGATTCTGCCAGTCGAGGGTTTGGCGTGGTCGTCCGTTGAGTTCG